>JAKPXC010000156.1 GCA_029567705.1 Candidatus Cloacimonadota bacterium | reverse complement strand
ATCTATAACCTCAAGGGACAATTGGTGAAGCGTCTCTATGCCGGCTCTGTGGACAAAGGAGACCAGGTGCTGGCATGGGAAGGCTGCGACGACCAAAATCGCGAACTGCCTGCGGGGGTCTATCTGCTCCGGCTTAGCATTGACGGGAAACCCAAGCTTACCCATAAAATGCTGAAACTGTGAATGGAGCCCAAGATTATCCTTTGCGCTGCCGGATAACTGCTTATCCTTTTCTGTGAGCGCTCTTGCCGCTCAATCCGGGAGTATAATATATGAACCGAATCATTATTTGTCTGATCCTGCTTGCTGCGGTCATACTGCCAGCTTTTGGGCAGAATTATTTCACAGCATATCCTTATCTGGCATATTCTGGAGACACCAAGCTGATGGTGGGAGCTTTTGGCTACTTCCGTCATGATCTGGAATCTGAAAGTGTGAAGCCCGAGGCCTTTTCCATCCTCACCAATACGATATATTCCATGAAGCATCAGTTTCTATTTGTCTTGATGCCTCAGTATCGAACAGAAAAATGGAAGATTGCTGCGTCCATGATCTTTCAGGATTGGCCCGATTCCTATCACGGCATTGGAAATTCCAGCGATATGGACGAGGGTGAGGATTATACTTCCAGACGTTACTCCATCGAAACCCGGATTACCAGAAATCTTTCGACCAATCTCAGGCTGTCCATGAGATCACTGCAAGGCTGGCATAAAGTGCGCGACTACGAGGAAGATGGACTGATGCAAAATGATCAAATGCTCGGTTTTGATCCGGGCTTTTATTCGGGACTGGGCTATGCCATCGCTTATGATACCTCCGAAGATAACTACTACCCAGAGCATGGAGTAAAACTGGAGATAGGGCAGCTCTTTATGAACGAGGCATGGGGCAGTGACTATGACTACTACGAATCCCAATATGATCTTAGAGCATACTTAAAAACCTCTTCGGTATCGGTTTTGGCACTGCAAAGCGATCTTATCCATCATGACGGGGATTTGCCATTCTACAATTATCCGGAGCTGGGCGCCCGGTTAAGAGCATACGATGCAAAGCGATACATCGACAAGGTGCGGATCAGTCAACGCATCGAAAACAGGATGTTTCCCTTTAGCGGGAGTTTCACGCGTCGGATAGGCTTCGTGGCCTTCGCAGAAAGCGGACAGGTGGCAGCAGATGTGCGCGATATCAAGCTGAAAGACTGGCATTACTCTGTGGGTGGAGGGTTGCGCTTTTCCATCTTGCCCGATGAAAGGCTAAATCTAAGGGCTGATTTTGGCTTTGGGGATAATTCCACCAACTTCATGGTCAATGCCAGAGAGGTTTTTTAGGGGCACATTGTCACTCCGGCGACCATTGGCTCAAGCCTGGAGATTCAGTTCCCTGTGCCAGGCGCGGTTCTATCTATCTCATCAACAGCATGCTCTTGCTTAAGATCATCTTAGGAAAGGTAAGGCGGCAGAAATATACCCCCCTGGGTACATACTTGTTCTGCATGTCCCTTGTGTCCCACTTTACGCTATGAAACCCTCCAGCCAGGCTCTCATTGATCAGGTTCCTGACCACCTGTCCCTCCAGATTGAGGATATCCAGCTGCACAAAAGTATCTTCTGGCAGGCTGAAAGAGATAGTGGTGCCCCAGCGGAAAGGATTGGGATGATTTTGTCGTAACGAGAACTTCAGCGGGGCAATCTTGCTTATATCTTCTGCACTCAAATCGAGTTCGAAGAAGGGATATCTGCTTTTCGTTGCGCCATATTGTGCACTCAGTCTTCCTGGCTCCAGTCTAAGAATACCCAAGGTGTCCTCTGGTTCCCCGGTACCTTTATACTTAAAGGCCAGCTCCACTTCTTCAGCGGTCAATTCATCCAGTAGATCGATGTATGCAGATATCTGTTCCAGACTGTCTTCCACAACCACTGCCCCTTTCAATTCGCCACGCACGTATAGGCCTATCTCTCTGATTCCCATATCCCATGGCTTGGGTAGGCGGATGTAGAGCGGAACATAATCCTCCTTTTCATCGCAGTTAAAGTAGCTGGGGCTAGCTTTACTCCTGGGAGTAACGGACTGATGCTTGCCC
>JAKPXC010000106.1 GCA_029567705.1 Candidatus Cloacimonadota bacterium | reverse complement strand
GGATGGCCTTTGTGGAATACCTGCGGGACTGCGGGCTGAAGCTTCTCTCACCGGTTCGGTCAAGAGACAATCATCTGGTGGAAGAAGTCGGCAATGATGATAAGTACTGCATCTATTGCTGGCAAAAGTGCCTGGCGGAGCTTCCCAAGCTGAAAGATCCTAAGCTGGAAACCGAGTTCTACTACAATTGGGGTGCGTGGCTGGGACGCGCCCACACGCTCAGTAAAGCTTATCCCAACTGGCTGGAATCCATTACCAAAGATGAAGCAAACCGCGCTGCAATCTCTCAGGAGGCGGAGTGGAAGTTTTTTCTCCAATGGAACCAAAACCCGGAGATGCAGAAGGCCTGGAGAGCTATTCAGGACAAGCTGGACTGTCTTAATAAACATCGGGATAACTACGGCTTCATTCATAACGATCCTCACCCAGGAAACATGCTTATGGAAGATGACACTATAGTGATGATCGATTGGGATGTGGCAAACTTCCATTGGTTCATGATGGATATTGCCATCGCCGTTTATAGCGAGTATTCCAGAATCAACTACCACAGCTCATACAGATTCAGGAACAATGAGATGCCCAATCTATTCCTGAGACCATTCCTGATGGGATACTGCAGCCAAAACAGCTTATCAGAGAGCGATTGGCAACAACTGGAGCTTTTCCTGCAATACCGTAGATACATGATGTGTACAGTGTTTGAAGAGCAAATCCGGACATCCAATTCTGCATATCTGGAGAAGTTCCAAGCGCAGATTATCAGGTTTGAACCCTATCTCCCAGAAGGATTGGATATCCAAAAGTTACTGCCCGAGTAGTCCGCAAATCATTGACCGAGGCATGGCACCTATATCAGATAATCCGTAGAAAGACATTCAAATATCTCCATACCTCTATCACTTCACCATTCCATGACTCAATCACTCCATCTGAGGACAAGCGCCCTACGCCACCTGTTTCTCCCGGAGTCTTCACCGAGTCTTGCAGGACTCTTCCCGAACACTTTGCTCGGGAAGAGTCCTGCAAGACTCGGTGAAGACTCGGCGACGTATTGGGAAGAGATGAGGATGTGCTTATGGGTTTTGTGTTCAAAGATAAGCTCAGCTAAATATCACCTTGAATCTCAAGGAAAAAGAAGAGAGGACAAGCAAGGCCTGTCCTCTCCAGAAACCTATGGTATAGGCTTGTTTACATCGTATTCAATGTGTCGACATAGGCATCGACTGGGTATGTGAGACGTCCTTTGAGACGTTCAAACATGGCCTTTGCCTGATCCACCTGATTATAGCGCTCTGCGATAGTAACTGCAGTGGCAGCATAACTGGGATCGTTGTTGAAGTAGTACATACCCTTCTCCAGATAACGCATCATCATCTCCGGCGCTTCTTCCAGCAGGTAACCCAGCACATAGGAAGGATAGATCTGATAGGCCAGAGAATTGGTCATAATGGTGTTATCTATGAAGGCATCCAACTCTTCCCAACGCTTGGTAGCGGTGTAGAAGACCATGTAGAATTCGGTGAGTTTGATGTCTGTATCGATATAATGACGTGCCCGCTCAACATAACGCAGAGCTTTGTCATACTCGCCCATCTTGGTATAGTGGATGGCTGCTCTTACAAAGCCGGAACCGTAGTTCATGACCAGGCGGGTCATGTTCTCGTCCTTGTATACATCGTCATCCTCGATTGATCTGTATTGATAGACCTTATCTATGTTGTGCAGCAGACGCTGGATATTTACCTGATCAGTTCCGGGAATATGGGTGACGCGAGCCACCATCCCTTCGTTGCGGGTGTATTCTTCAAAGCCGATGTAGCTCTCGCAAGTAACGGCAAAGTAGATGGGACGCTTGCCAAAGTTCTCTTGGATGATCTGCATCACAGCCATATCCGAGATGCGGTAGCCTTGTTCCTGAGGACGGAACTTGGGCGTATTATCCAGCTCCATGCTGAACTGCATGGGAGGATTAGCGCCTTCTGCGGAAACATCCAGACGGGAAGGCACCCGAAGCTCATACAGCCTATCCAACTGAGCATCATCCCAGCCGAAGAGCACTCCCTCATGATCCCGCAATTGACGGATGTACCAGGGAGTATTGAGCAGCGATAGATTGGCCACAGTTATGTCCTTACGGATACCCTTGAGATACTTGTTCTTATAAGTCATTGCCTTGGCAATGGTGGCACTGCTTTCGGTGGTGGGGAAGACATCTGTGCCTTTCAGAACCGGCGTTTGAGTGGCATGTGGATCATTCACTGCCTGAGCATACCAGAGCGGGAAGGTATCGTTGTCCCCATTGGTAAAGATGATGGCATTCTCTTCCAGAGAGTTCAGGAAGTTCACTCCGTAATCCAAGGCAATATATTCCTTGGAGCGGTCATGCACTTTATACTGGCTCACCATATTGAAGGTAGGCAGTATCAGGAGGATCGCAGCAAGAGCCAGTTTTCCGGCTTTGGAACTTAGCAAATGTACCAGTGCCAAGGCACCGATTCCAATCCAGATTGCCCACATATTGTAAGCAACCACAAAGAAGTAATCACGATCGCGAACTTCCTTATCCGAAAGATTCATCACAAAGACCATAACCACTGTGGTGAGAATGATAACAGAAAGGAAATAGCGGAAGCTGTGACGGTTCATCTTGTTGTGGAACCATGCACCTACTAAACCTAGTCCGCTGATAATTACCGCAGCAATTCCGGACATCAGGCCAGCCGGTATCTTTAGAGTGTTGTGAATCCACTCAGTATTGAACCATTGAATGCCAAAGTAACGAAGAAAATGGAAGCCTATCTGGTCGCCAAAGAAGCTGGCTCGCCGTACCAGGAAGGAAGTCTCTCCATATTGCTTTCTCAGCACATAGTCCATGAACATGGGAAGAGTGCTGGGGTGACCTTCGTTGATAAAAGGACGATCGGCTGCTCTTACCATAAGGAATAGATGAGAGGATATTCCCAACAGCACCAGCACAACAGCCAGAAGCCAGAATCTTGGCTCGAAAATGTCGTTTAGTTCAATATAGAGTAAAACTATGGCGATCAGGGCAAAACCCCATTTGTCAAAGTCGTCCACTCTCATGCCTTTGCCAATGGCGCCAAAGATCAGGTAACCCGCAAAGATCAGAACGGTGTAACCGATCACTTTGAGCCAGAAGTTTTCTTTTTGCACTCCCTTGGAAAGCAGTGGGTAAACCACAATAAAGAGCACTGCGGGAGCTATCTGCAGGGCGGTTTGATGCACGCAGAATCCGAGGAAGAAGAGATAGACTATGAGTAGCAGTATATTCTGCCGGTCGTAGTCCTCCGATTTCTCCAGCCAGACCAAAGTGAGCCAGAGGATCAGATTAACAAAGAACACCAAGCCGGAATAGACTTCCGCTTCGATGGCATTCATCCAGAAAGTAAAGGAAAAAGCTGTAAAGAGCGCTGCCACCACGCCCGCCAGGAAACACTCCGTCTCCTTGATCTTGAACATAGATGTGAGCTTTACCGTGATCAGATAAGTGAAGAACACTGCAAAAGCTGAGGTAAGCACAGAGATGAAGGCAGAGATAACGGCATGGGACGCCAAGCCTCCGAAGAGGGCTACAATGGCTCTGCCAAAGAGGATGTAGAAAGGGTTTCCCGGAGGATGAGGCACACCCAGGATACTGATGCAGGTGGCATATTCTCCGCTATCCCAGAAGCTCATGGTTCTGGCTTGAGTGAGCATATAGACGATCAGGCTGAGAGCAAAAACTCCCCAGGCCAAGATCAGGTGCAGCTTTCTGTTCTCCACCGGCTGAGGCTTCAAGACATGATGGTCTTCCACCACAATTGGTTCCGGCTTCACATAAGCCTTACGTGCTTTCTTGCTTAGTTTGCTTGTATTGGTTGTTGTCATTCAATACTCCATTAATCTTTTAAGCCGGCTTTGGCATAACTGGCAATTATCTGTTTCTGTGCCATGAAGAAAATTATCAGGATCGGGATTATACTAAAGGCTGAAGCTGCCATCAGAAGCGTGGTCTGAGTGGAGGCTTCCTGATTGAAATAGCTCAAACCTACCTGCAGGACTCTCAGTTCCGGTCTGTTCGTCATCACCAAAGGCCACATGAAGCTATTCCATGAGCCAATCAAGGAGAAAACGGAAGCCGTGGCAATCACGGATTTGGAGAGCGGCAGAATCAAGCGCCAGAGCATCCCGAAAGTGCTGCAGCCATCCAGAGAGGCGGATTCAAAGAGCTCTTTGGGCAGGCTCTTAAAATGCTGCCTGAATAGGAAGATGGTGAAGATATTCACACACCAGGGGATGATCAGAGCTTGGTAGGTATCCAGCCAATTGATCTTGTCCAATAGGATATAGGATGAGATCAGATAGATTGGCTCCGGCACCATCATCATGGACAGGAAGAGGTAGAAGAAGAAATCCTTGCCCTTAAACTCCATCCTGCCAAAAGCATAAGCTGCCAGCATGGAAGTGATCAGCACTCCAATCAGGGAGAGGAAGGATACGTAGAGAGTATTACCGAAATAGGTGGCAAATGGCACCTTTTTGAAGGCTCTGGTGAAGTTGTCCCAATGCAGCGATGGAACCTTGCGTACTTGCTTCACATCTGCCTTGGGCACGGGCTTGTACTCATCCACGATGCGGTTATCTTTATCCAGAGTGTGGATGATGGCCTGATCGTCTTTGGTGGTCACCAAGATCACTTTCTCTTCTTTGCCGGCATTGTTCCACACGTGGTATTCTTCTTTGGGGATGAAGATGGAATCGTGCTTGTTGAATTCTGCCTGGTTCATCAAAGAGGTGGAGATCATCCAGATGAAGGGGACGATCATAAAGAGCCCAAACAGGGTCAATACAGAGTAGATGATGGTCATTCTCACTTGTTCATTCATGCTTCATCTCCCTAGTAATTCACGTGACGTTCCAGACGTCTTTGCAAGATGGTTAGGCCCAGAATGATGATGAAGAGGATCAGGGCAACTGCGCTGGCATAGCCCATCTCCAAAGTATCAAAGCCTTTTTCATAGATGTAGAACACGATGAGCTTGGTAGTGTTCAGAGGGCTGCCTTTATCTGTCATCAGATATACTTGAGCAAAAGCCTGGAAGCTCACAATCGTTGTCATAATCAGCACATAGAATGTAGTGGGGGAGACCAGTGGTACTGTCAGGCTGAAGAACTGCTTTAGTTTACCGGCACCATCCACTTCTGCTGCTTCATAATAGGTCTTGGGTATGTTCTGCAAGCCTGCAAGATAGATAATGGTGTTGTAGCCCAAACCTTTCCACACAGTCATAATCACGATGGCAAAGAGAGCTTGGGATGGCCCTGCAGCCCATTCAGGTAAGGTGATGCCAATGCTTCCGGCCATGAGCTGGAATATACCTGTAGGTTCGGAAAGCCACTTCTGCGCTTCAATCCCAATCAGATTCAGGAAGGTATTGGCCAGACCTGTCTGTTCGTTGAAGATAATCTTCCAGACTATGGAGACAGCAACCAGAGAAGTGACATAAGGAATGAAGTATATGGTTCTGAAGAATCCGCTTAGCCTTTTGATCTGGTTCAGCAACACGGCAAACAGCATGGAGAAGATGATGCTGGCCGGTACCACCAGAACTACAAACCACAAGGTATTCAGCATGGATTTCCAAAACAGCTCATCAACCAGTATTTTGGCGTAATTCTCAAAAGCGATACACTTCCCCGATCCCTGCAAGCCCCATTCAAAGAAGCTCACCACAAAGGACATCACAATCGGTACCAGCCTAAAGGCAAATAGCAGTATAAAGGCTGGCAATATGTAGAGGTAGGGAGAGATTTTCCACTCAGTTTTCATAGGTCATTCCTTCTCTTCGGTTTCGGTGGCATCGTGCTTACGGTAGAGTCTGTAGTCAATACCGTATTTCTCACATTTCTTATAGATGTTTTCCCTGGCAATGCCTGAGATTCTGGCTGCCTGGCTCAAGCTCCCTCTGCTGCGTTTCAGCGTGCTGAGAAGAAACTGACGTTCAAATTCCTGCTTGGCTTCACTCCAGTTTGGTATCTCAAGCTGCTGGCTTTGAGGAGCATGAGGTTGATACTGAGCCAGGATAGCTTCCGGGAGATCTTCCGGCTGGATGATGGAGTGATCTGCCAGAATAACGGCATGCTCCAAGGCATTACGAAGCTCACGTATGTTTCCCATCCAGTTGTGACTGAGGAGGATTGCCATCACAGCCGGAGAGATGATCAGCTCTTTCTTGGCATATTTGGTGCAGAATTCCCTTACGAAAGCGCTGGAGAGCAGCTTGATATCGTCTCTGCGTTCTCTAAGTGGGCTGATATGCAGATTGATCACATTTAGGCGATAATAGAGGTCCTCACGGAAACTGCCGTTGCGAACGCATTCCTTCAGGTCTTTATTTGAAGCCGCCAGGATTCTGATATTGGCATGCAGATCGCTATCACTACCAACCACACGGAAGAAGCCCGTTTCCAGCACCTTAAGCAGCTTAACCTGAAAGCTCAGGGAAGTCTCCGTGATTTCATCCAGAAACAAGGTGCCACCGCTGGCTTCCTGGAAATATCCTACTTTATCCCGCACTGCATCAGTGAAGGAGCCTCTTTTGTGGCCGAACAGAATGCTTTCCAGCAGTGTCTCGGTGAGGCTGCCGCAATTGACACTCACAAACTTTTTATCCTTGCGCAGGCTGTTACGATGTATCAACTCCGCAAAGACGCTCTTGCCCACTCCGGTTTCTCCGGTGATGAGCACCGTGGCATCCAGCTTGGAGATCTTCTTCACCTTCTGCAGCACATTTTGGATGGAGGGGCTGCTGCCGATGATAAGATCTGTCTGAATGTCTTTACGGATCAGGTTTTGCAGGCGCTTATTCTCTTCGATCAGCCACTGGGTCTGCAGGATCTTCTCCACTTGGATATTGATCAGATCAAGGTTGCGGATGGGCTTCACGATGAATTCATCCGCCCCCAGTTTCATAGCTTGAACGGCTGTCTCAATAGAAGCCTGACCGCTGATGGCGATCACAGACATATAGGGATAGTGCTGCTTTATCTCCTGAATCAGGTCCAGCCCGTTTTCCCCGGGAAGAATCAGATCGATTATACCCAGATGAAAGCGTTGCTGGTTCAGGATAGCCCTGGCTTCTGACAAACTGGTGGTCGTAGTTACGAAGTAGTGATCTTCCAGGCGTAAGCTGAAGAGCTCCAGCGTTTCTTCGCTGTCATCCACCACCAGAATGCTTTGCTTCTCTTTATCGGAGATCATTGATCCTGATCCTCACAATACCATCCTCCTGGTTGAGTTCAAAGAGCTCAATTGTCCGGCTCAAATCCAGATACTCACACAGCTCTTGGTTGGAGGGAAGATAAAGCTGCGGAACCTGCTCTTGTTCGCGGAAGTTCAGCTTTAGCTCCAGAGATGTATAAACTCCGAAGCTGATGGGCTCCAAATCCACATCTGCAGGAGCATACTCCCGAATCTGATGAATCAAGCTGGCAAAGAGCATACACATAGCAGCGGGAATGCTGGTTACCGGCCAGGTGCCGATCAGTTTATCCGTGCCAAACTTCACTGCCCGTTTTACCCGTAAGTCATCTGTGAGCAACACTATCTCTTTGGAAAGCAGTTCCACCAGGTTGTATTCTTTGACGTCCGCATCCTCACTCAACATTATGCCTTGCAGCGTTCCGGAAAGGATGGCATCTATCTTAAAGCCGGCAACCAGTATCTTCTGCAGGTGATCCGGATTGAAGCCTTTGCTCTGCATTTGCTGGGCATAACCCAGGATCAGGTTCAGAGGTGTGTTGATATTATGTGCCAAGCCGGCAACAATATCTTTGGTCAGGATAGCTTGAAGTTTCTCTTTCATCCCTTAAGAGCTTTATATGCTTTAAAGCCTTCATTGAAAATCTTCATGGATTTGCGAATATCCGTTTCGTTCAGGATATAAGCCAGACGAAGCTCATTTCTGCCCAGACCCGGAGTGGCATAGAAGCCTTCTGCCGGTGCGGCCATCACTGTCTCATTATCGATTGAAAACTCGTTCAAGAGCCAGATAATAAAGTCTTCCGCATCCTCGATGGGCAGCTTGGCAATGATGTAGAAAGCGCCTTGCGGCTTTTTGCAGATCACGCCCTCAATCTGCTTGAGCTCTTCAAAGATGATATCGCGACGCTTCTGATACTCTGCATGAATAGCCTTGATATAGGTATCCGGCAGATAACAGCAGGCTGCGGCAGCTAGTTGGTCTATGGTGGGAGGGCAGAGCCTGGCCTGAGCAAACTTCATTGCGGCTGCCATAAGAGCCTTGTTTCGCGAGATAATGGCGCCGATACGTGCTCCACAAGCAGAATAGCGCTTGGAAATGCTATCCACCATAATGGTGTTGTCTTCAAGGCCGGGCACATGCATAATGCTGGTGTGGCTGGTGCCGTCGTAGACAAATTCTCTATAGACTTCATCGGAAATCACATAAAGACCATGCTTTTTGGCAAGTGCTCCAATTCTGATGATATCTTCTTTGGTGTAAACTGCTCCTGTGGGATTGCCAGGATTGCAGAGCATGATAGCTCTGGTCTTTCGACCAATCAGCTTCTCAAATTCACTATCCCCGGGCAAGGCAAAGCCTGTCTCTGCATAGGTCGTGATTGGTTTGATGGAGATGGAAGCCATGGTGGCAAAGCCATTGTAGTTTGTATAAAAGGGTTCCGGCACGATCACTTCATCACCTTCATTGCAGACCAGCATCATGGCAAAGGTGATAGCTTCCGAACCGGCAGTGGTGACGATGATATCATCTTCATGCAGGCTTATTGCTTGCTGCTGGTAATAATGCACCAGCGCTTGACGGTAGCTATCCAATCCTTGGGAGGGACCATAAGCTAAAACTTTATCTGCATAATTGTGATAGACATCAATCATCGCTTGGGGTGTTTCGATATCTGGTTGACCGATATTGAGATGATAAACCTTGATTCCCTTCTTCTTGGCAGCATTTGCATAAGGCATCAGCTTACGAATAGGAGAAGCTTGTATTTCCTGTGCACGTCTGGACAAGTCCATTTCCAAAACCTCTTTTGTAGTCTTTTTGCCATAAAACCTAATCTGTGATTTAAGACAAGGAAAATCTTCGCTTTTCTGCTCCAACTGACCCATAGAACAGCACAATGTTCCACAGACATGGTTCCGGGATCAATCCCGAATGTTACCGAGACTAAACGATGAGCTCCGGAATTCCTTCTGATAT
Organism: Candidatus Cloacimonadota bacterium; assembly: GCA_029567705.1. Lineage (GTDB taxonomy): Bacteria > Cloacimonadota > Cloacimonadia > Cloacimonadales > Cloacimonadaceae > PHBP01. The sequence continues at coordinate 5,128 of JAKPXC010000106.1, read as the reverse complement.
AAGCCGGTTAACCAATTGGGGTACAAGTTCTCCCGCCTTGCCTTGATAAAACTCATCAAAGACATCGTGATGCTCCGGCTTTTCAAAATTTACTCCAATTGTCCTGGCTCCAAAATACTTTGCCGTCATCACAAAACCTGCTGCCGGATAGACCACTCCGCTGGTGCCGATCACAATCATCAACACGCAATCCTGCAACGCTTCCTCGATCTCTTCCAGATAGTAGGGAATTTCGCCGAACCACACTATATCCGGACGCAGTTTTCCACCACAGGAAGGACATAGGGGAATCTCAGGTTCCAGATCAAGGCATGCCATTTCGTGCCGCAACGTGCAGGAGGTGCACAAGGCTGTCCTAAGCCTGCCATGCATTTCCCAAAGCTTTTTACTGCCTGCATGACGATGCAAGCCATCCACATTCTGAGTGATGAGAGTGAAGTTATCAGGATAGACCTGCTCCAGCTTCACCAGAGCCAAATGACCGGGATTGGGAAGCACCTGCAGTGCCTGATAGTATCTATCCTTGTAAAACCGCCAGACCAGCACCGGATCTCTTGTAAAGCCTTCCGGACTTGCAACATCCTCGACGCGGTGGTTTTCCCACAAACCACCGGCGTCTCGGAAAGTTCGAATCCCAGATTCTGCACTGATGCCTGCACCAGTCAGAACGACAATTCCGGGTTTCTTGTTAAAAGCCATTGTCAAGCCCTGTGTACATAATTTACTTCATCAGGATCATTTTGGCGCTTTGAATCTGTCCCAAGGCTTCCAGACGGTAGAAGTAGACTCCACTTGCCACTGAGGCATGGTTATCGTCCAAGCCGTCCCAAACCACGGAACTGGTTCCGCCGGCAAGGTTTTGCAGCGAGAAGCTCTTCACCAATTGTCCCCGCAGATTGTAAATACCCAGCTTGGCATTGGACAGGGCAGGAGTGCTGAACCGGATAGTCGTGGTAGGATTGAAGGGATTGGGGTAGTTGCCCAGGAGTTGCACCGGGGTTTGTGCCAAGGTTGCATCGCTATTGGCTACGGGATCATATTCCAAATGCACATCGTCTATATACCAGCCTTCACCGGTGGTATAACCATCCGAACCAAAGACGAAACGGAATCGGGCGGATCCACTATAGGCAGAAAGGTCAAAGGTCGCTTCCTGCCAGCCACTGGTGCCAGAATAGACAAAGGTATTGGCAGTGAAGGGAGAGGCTGTATTATTGTAAATCCTGTAAGGATAGCCGTTGAAGGGCGTGATGCTCTGCCATTCTCCACCATTGAGGGACATCTGCACCAAACCACCATCCCAGGCATATCCCGGTGTGGTGTGAACCTCAGCTTCAATCCAATGATGGAACTTAAGCTCAGAATTCAGGCCAAGCTGCATTTCCGGGCTCACCAATGCACCATAAGCGCTATTGGAATAGTCCGCTCCACCCTGTCCACCGAACTTGGCAGAATAACCGCCACCTTCACTGTGGTTGCGGTTTGAGGAACGGTGCCATTGGTTTGTGAAGCCAGTCTGCAGAGTCACGGATTCCCAATCCTGAAAGTCTGGCTCAAAGTTATAGGTGATCATCCCAATGGGGAAGCTGAACACTCCGTTATCTTCGGCATCGTTTTCCGTGATCAAGACATAGGCCAAGCTGGCGATATCGCCCACTGTGATGGCTTCCAGCACATTGATGGTGAAAGCGTTGTTGATCACCATGCTCTGTCCCGGAGCTATAGCCGGGAGGTAAACATCCATTTCTGAAGTGGAGATATTGGGGTCATTGGAAAGCAGCAGCATCATTGGTGTCTGCGCTGTTCCACTGCCTGTATTAGTCAGTGTGAGGTTAACGATCGGGTTATCCCCGGGCATAATGAGGTTACCGCCATTATCCACCACATAGGAACTCACACTAAGGACAGGAGCATTCAGACGCAGCGCAATCGCAGACTGGCTGGAGAGATCATCATAGCTGGCAACACAGGTCAGATTTGCCAGGCTTTGATCCGCAAAGCTTCCCACAACCCGGATACTGAAGGCAGCTTCCAGCATCAGTGAATCTCCACTGGAAATGCTGTTGAAGCTCACTGGCCCACTCAGGACGTTCACATTGACGGAATTGGAAGTCAAAGTGAGAGTGCCCGGATTGAGCTGATCGATCATTCCCACATTCTTCACTTTCACATTGAGCTGATACTCGTTATCGGTGAGAAGCTGTCCATTCTGAGTGCTGGTGGAAGTCACATTGCAGACCACATAAGGTTGAGAGGCGGCAGTAACATTCACGGCACAGGAATAGTTATAGAAGTTCGGAGCGTTGATATAGAGATCATATTGACCAGGGAAGAGGCTTTCGATCAGATTCAGGCTGAAGAGACCGTTGGCATCTGCCACCATCTGCACAATCTCTGCTCCATCGCGTTTCAGACGCAGCTCAGCGCCGGGAGCATTGGTTTGAATCTCATAGTTATTGAGTCCCACAGCCCAGTAGGAAGGAACCTGAGCCATCATGGTCTGAGGAGCGGCACTCCAGATCATCATAGCGGGATCTCCGAAGAGATTGGTTTCATAGAGCACCCAATACATCACGGGTTGCTGATTGATAAAGGGAATCACATCGATCTTGGCATCTACCAGGGTATAGCCCAGTTCGTTGATCTGCTCTCCAAAGATAGCATCGATATACTGCCTGTGGATATATTGCGAAGCTCCATCTGTGGAGCCCTGCATTCCCCAACCGTAGCGTGAATGAGCAATCATCCCGGCAGCGGAAGTGCTGATGCTGGTGAACTTCTCGGCGATGCAATCGCTGGTGTATGAACCCGGGTTGGTGTCGCGGTTGTCAAAAGAACCCGCATAGCAGCCCTGGGTGAAGTAGATGGAGAAGTTATTGGCAGCGCCATCATTGGTGATGGTGGTGTTTGAGACCTGATTGTTGCTGAGCCTCATATTGTATGTGGTGTTGGAGTGACCCAGATGATTCACCAGGTTAGATCCGGCAGAGAGCAAAGGCCTGATCTGATTTGCACTCCAGGCTTCCTCATAACCAAAGGTGCGGTCGTAAAGCGTGGAGATGTTCCAGGTGGTGGGAACTCCCACTGTGGCGTAGCCGTGAATGTTTGCTCCGCCGATCATTTCGTCCATATAGTCGCCACCCCAGGTGGGGCCGTCCCAGAGCCATTCGCCCACAAAGAGTGAGCTGGTGATGCTGGCTTCCACAGGAGCGATCTGGTACATGGTGGCTTTGTTGATCTGATTGGTGATCTCTGCATCGCTACTGTAGCAAATCCTGCCCAGGCCGATTTCCGGCACCATATCAGTTTCGAATATCTCGCCCCAAAGATTGTCGTTATCCGGATTCCAGGTGCCATCCAGGCAGTTGTAATACATATCAGCGGGAATATCGTTATCCGATTCTCCGCCATTTCCCATATTCACCGAGAAACCCCGGTGAGGAATGACGTCTGTATCTCCGGCCAGCAGCACAAAGCGCAGGCTGTTTTGAAAATATGCCTCAGAGATGTAATTCCGGATCTTTTCCTGAGTGTCATCTCCGGGATAAACACTGATGATATCCTGCACAGGCTTCACATAAACGCTGTAGCCTTTTCCCACGTAGAAATCCACCAGTGGCTGCCAATTTGATATCTTGGCACTATCGCAGATGATCAGATATTCAAAGCCTGTGGTGCGGGAGGAATATTCCGGCACGTCCGCTTTGTTATCCACAGATTTCTTCAGCCGTTCAGCCGTGAAAGCATCCTGCTTGAGCAGATTCAGAGCGTTTTGCGCTTCGGTTCCGGCATTGTAATCTATTTCAACCGTGATCTGGCGATAATAGGTGAGCTGCTTTTTCTGCGGCTCGTAAGAGAACGGACTCACCGCGGAAAAGGCGATGGGATGCCCGGACAGATACTGTGTGATCACACCATTATGCAGCACGGCGGGGAAGGCTTCTGAGGAGCCATAGATAGCCGGATCCGGTGCGGCAAGAGGCGGAAGCTGAGCTTGTGAAAAGGGATACTGAGCCTGCAGGGGGATAATGGGAGAGCTCAGATCAAAGACTTGCGGATTGGAGCGGAGCACTCTGATATCCTTGGCTTCCATGCCCACAGGCAGAAGCAGTTTCACACCAAACCACGGCAAAGCAGGCTGTCCTGCCTCACCCATAAGCTGTGTGCCATCCAATTGAACAGTAGAGAAGTTCCCGCTCGTACCGATGCGGGCTTCACCGAGGTTGTAGCTGTGACTGATCGCTGCAAATACGCTTGAAGCCATTACCAGCACCGCCAGGACTAAAAACAATCGTTTCATACCTAACTCACTTGCGTTTTTTTTGTTTATCTGTTTTAAAACAGATGCAAAGCGCATTCCATAATCTTGACTAATTGTAAGTTCCTGCACAAGAAAGCTGCCGGAATCACTTTACAGGATGGGAAAAACGGGAACGGCCAGTCTTGCGACGAGCCGTTCCGGATTGCATTGCCCACTCTTATCAAGTGGCTCTGATGGTGTGATTATAGCTGAGATAGTTCTTCACCCGTTTCAAAAACCCTGCATCAACGCATGACTTCACGCTCATCAAGGGTGATTCCATAGCGACGATATCATCGATGCTGACCGTGGTCAAATCCACATGCGTGGGATCACTATCATGCCACTGCCACATGCAACTGATGAAGAGGGATTTCGCAGAGGGCATCTTATGAAGCTTCTCCTTGGCTTTGGGAAGATTCTGCCTCTCGTTTTCCTTGGCATAAGCCTTGAAATCCTGTACGTAAAGCGGGCTTGCTGCCAGATACACTTTGTTCAGATTCTGCGAAATCTCAGCCATGTGCTGATGTTGCTGCCCCAGAGTGGGGTAGAAGTTCTTCCTGGCATAACAAAGCCTGTCGTCATACCAAGACTGATAGACCACTTCCAGATACTTGCCAGAATAGGTCGATACGCCGTTGTCAAAGGCTACTTTCATGATGGATTTCTCCTCTTGAAATATTGAGGTTTGAATTTGAGCTTCCTCACTTACCATTGAGAAAGACTCACCTCTATAATTCTATAGGAGGTCGAAAAGGCGGGTTTGGGGGACGGAAGATGGAAATCTTTCCAGAACACACCAGAAACCAGTATTATCCAATTATACCT
>JAKPXC010000147.1 GCA_029567705.1 Candidatus Cloacimonadota bacterium | reverse complement strand
CTACTGCATAAGTTTCTGGTAGAACAAGAAAGACTGTGCTCTTCCGTAAAGGTAAGCTCACTTAGTGGTCTAATGCCTGGTATCAGCGTAGTTTTGCTGGCTCCCACCCGAAGGGAGAATTTACCGAAGATTGTGGATTTTGTATTCCGCGCCTGGAAGAATATCATGCAAAATGGAGTACCTTCCGAAGCGTTTGAATTAGTGCAGAAGGATATTATCCACAATTGGCTCTACAGCTTCGATGGCGTAGAAAATCTGGCAAACCTGATCGCAGCGGAAGAGTTCAATGAAGATCTTTCTCGCATCCACAATTTTGGAGCTTATATCGAATCCATCACAAACACCGCGCTCCTCCAGGCAGTCAGGACACACTGGAAATGGCATGATCTTGCCCTGTTTTTGCAGACCAAGCTCAGCTATGACGAGAGCGACCTTTCTGGTTTGATATCACAGATGCAGAGTGCTACGTTTCCCTTGCCAAGCATTAAAATCTCGGCACCAAGCTGGAACAAGAATCGGGAGTCGCTAGCCTCTTCGCCCACAATGCATCGCCAACAAGAAGAGTATCATGAGTTTTTGCTACCCGGAGGCATGAAGGTAGTTTATAATTACCAACCCGGCAGAACTATCTGTGGCTTTGCTCTCAGCTCCAGCCTTTCACAGCTAAATGAGAGCAAGCGTGGCGTGAATTACTTCTGCTCAGCCCTTATGCTTTATGGTACCCAGAAGCGTAACCATGAAGAGATAATGAGGTTTTCCAGAGAACATGGATTCAACATCCGGGTACTGCATCATCTGGATAGCACGGTGTTCCGGGGTAGATGCCACAAAAACGACTTGAAGCATGTTTTGGAATTACTTAGCGAGATCATTTATCTGCCTTCCTTCGACGCCAAATACCTCCGGATGCTACAAAGCGCGGCATCAGACAGTTTACGCAGAGAGCGTGATTATCCGATCAGCGTTGCCTATAAATCCTGGTTCAGACAATTGTTTGGGAGCTCAAACAACCTCTTCAGTTCCACCGGAAATATTGCAGAAATCGCATCGATAAACGTGGAAGATTGCCAAACTTGGCACGGGCACTGGAATCTTGGAAAAGGCTCTGCTTTGGGTGTGGTTGGTTCCCTCCCTCCCAATGAGGTTAAAGATCTTATTTACAAATACTTCTCTTCCACCATTGGTTCCTCTTCCCCGCTCCAAAAGCTAGAATACACTCCAGGAAAGGCACATATCATCAAGCGTCAAAGAGGATTGGATCAAGCAATCATCCATGTGGGAGGTTTTGCCTGCCCTGCCAAGGAACAGACTGATAACTCTGCATTTCACATACTTGCTCACATTTTAGGAGGAGATTTATCGTCCCGTTTGTTCAATTCCCTGCGTGAGGATCTAGGTTTTGCTTACCAGACTGGCTTCGATTTCTCTTCCATTCGCGATCTTGGCTTTTGGTATGCTTACGCCCTCTGTGATGCCACTATGCATAAACAATGCTTGAATGCCCTGCAGGATATCCTAGATGAGGTAATCGCAACCGGAATCACCGAACGCGAACTGGTGAGCGCCAAAAACTATCTCTCCGCAATCTCCAGGATGGACAACGAAAGCGTTTCCTACAAGGCGACAGGTATCGCAAATCTGGTCTCTTTGGGATATGATCTTTCATACTACTTAGACCGCGAGAAGCGCATTTGCGCCACAGATCTAGGCACTCTGCACAATCTGGCTAAACGCTATCTAACTCCAGAAAACCGACAAATCAACATATTGGTATAAACTTCATGCACAAACTCGGAATAGATATCGGTTCCGTAATACAAAGATAGTGTTATTCGACGCTGAACACGGGAAAATCCTGTTCAGCGCTTATCATGCTACAGAGATATCAGCCTCCCGTTCTGTAGATATCCTGATCGATAAAATGAAACAGCAGCTTGGAAATATCGAAATCGCAACATCCTGCGTTACCGGTTATGGAAGAAAGCTATACACTGCTGCAGATAAAGTAAAAAGCGAGATTAGCTGCCACGCCAAGGCTTGTCACCACTTGTTTCCTGAAGCACGCACTGTGATCGACATCGGTGGGCAGGATTCCAAGGTCATAACTCTAAATCCGGATGGTAGCGTGAAGGACTTTCTGATGAACGATAAATGCGCCGCCGGCACCGGTAGGTTC
>JAKPXC010000137.1 GCA_029567705.1 Candidatus Cloacimonadota bacterium | reverse complement strand
AAACCTCTTCCTCTGATCAAGGACAGCCAGTGAATGATTATTTCAAAGAGTTCTATCAATTCATAGCTGCTTCCACAACCGGATTATATTCCAGAGAACATACTGCCCAGGTATCCTATGACGAACGAGAACGGCGTGAAGAGGGATTCAGAAAAGCTGATTTACCAATTCTTTACTGCTCCCCTACAATGGAATTGGGCATCGATATATCGCTCCTAAATGTGGTTAATATGCGCAATGTTCCACCCACTCCTGCGAACTATGCTCAGCGTAGTGGTCGTGCGGGTAGAAGCGGTCAACCGGCTTTAGTATTTACCTATTGCTCTACAGGTAGTCCCCATGACCAATATTTCTTCAAACGTCCGGTTAATATGGTTTCAGGCGCAGTAGCGACCCCTCAGATTGATCTTGCCAATGAAGACATGCTCCATTCTCATCTCAATGCTATTTGGCTTTCTGAAGCTAAACTAAGCTTGGGAACTACACTTACTGAGGTGATTGACAACTCAGGTCAGCCGCCTTCGCTGGAACTGCTTCCGAAGATTAAAACTACCCTTAATGACTTCGCTATCAGGCAAAGAGCTTTAACCAGAGCAGCAAAGATCATCTCTTCTATCGAAGGGTCATTAACTGGCTCGATCTGGTACACTCCTGATTGGCTCAGCGATATGATGAACCAGTTACCTATGCAGTTTGAACAAGCCTGTGAACGCTGGCGAGGTCTTTACAAAGCTGCTCTAAGACAGCAGGAAGTGCAGAACAAAATCATTCTGGATGTTTCCCGTGGGCAATCGGACAAAGATCAGGCAAAACGGCTGAGACGAGAAGCAGAATCGCAACTCGACCTGCTTACATCTTCAAGTGGTGCCTTCCAATCTGATTTCTACAGCTATCGTTACTTTGCCAGTGAAGGTTTTCTGCCCGGTTACAATTTCCCCAGGCTGCCACTCTCTGCTTTTATCCCCGGTAGAAGGCTGAAAAGCGGTAAAGACGAATACCTCTCCCGACCGAGGTTCCTAGCTATAACAGAATTCGGACCCCGCTCTTTTGTCTATCACGAAGGTTCCAGATACATCATTCACCAAGTCATTATGCCAGCCCAGGACGACCAGAATAACGTTACTACTACCCAGTCCAAGCTTTGCCCACAGTGTGGCTATCTTCACACCGACAGTTCTAAAGACTATATCTCACAATGCAATGTTTGTGAGCATTGTGGAAGCCAGTTAGATGCACCCATTCCCAATCTGTTCAGGCTCCAAAACATGGTAGCAAAGCGCAGAGACCAGATCAACTGTGATGAAGAAGAACGGCTTAGATTGGGTTTTGATGTTAGGACAACCCTGCGTTTTGCTGTTCGCTCCGGAAATCTATCCTGTGTGAGCGCAAAGATCATGCTTGCGGAACAATGCTTAGGCTCACTTACTTATGGCGACTCTGCCATGATTTGGCGCATTAATATGGGTTATCACAAGCGTAGCGCAGGTGAACCTGAAGGTTTCTGGCTGGATACTGAGCGAGGTTATTGGGCAAAGCGACCGGATGAAGACAGTGATGATGATTCGCCA
>JAKPXC010000135.1 GCA_029567705.1 Candidatus Cloacimonadota bacterium | reverse complement strand
TATAGGTAGCGCCGGGATAACCCCAATAGCTTTCGAAAGCGTTTCTGGCTTTCATACCGTTTGAGCCGGAGCCGTCTGGAGCGAAGCCCATTTCCACAGAAACTGCCGCATGATACATCAGAGTAGCCACTGGGATGTTTGAGCCGCTCACGGAGTTTGGCATTTCGTCCCAAAGATAAGTAGTGTTACCATAATTAACTGATTGATAACCATATCCATAAGCATAATAGCTGGAGGAGCCTTGACCGGTAATAGGTTTGTTCCAATATTTCATTACCTGCGCCATGGCAGTAGCCACGCAACCTACATAGACTCTGCCACCGGGTCCTGCCGGATCCAAGGGGCATAGTTCGTTATATGGCCAATCCTGATTCCAGTTTGTTTTTAGAAGTGGGCTTACATCACGGTTCCGGGGCATTGAACCAAAGTCATTCGCACTGATTTCCTGCCAAAGTCTTTGATTTTCAGAGTGTTCAAATGAAGTTTCACGTACTCCGACTACGTCTGATGCATAGAATTCCAGCCACATCTGGAAAGCAGGAGGCATGTCTTCAGGATCCTTTAAAGCCAGCGAAGAGTAGGCAAGAACCGGGCGTAGATTGTTATCTGCCGGAACAACCGCGAAACTGCCGTTGGTGAAGTAAAAAACATACAGCTCTGGGAGTTGATGGTTGGGGATTTCGGCTTTCAGACCCATTGCCTGCAACTCGTTGTTCCGATAGGACTTCAAGCTCTTTAAGGTGAGCGCTTCTCCATCCTGACGCCAAGTAAGCCAATTCTGAGCCACACCCAAAGCCTGTGCCGGAGATACAAACTCGGCAGTCATTCCCGTACAGAGTAAGAGCAAAAGCCCTGCCAGCAACCCGCATTTAATGCGATTCAAGTGATTCATATTACCTCCTGAAAGATACTATTATTTAACCAATCTTACATACAAGAAATGATCCAAAAACAGGAATATCAATGATGAGACCGGCTTTTATGGACATACGGAGGACTATACATCTCTTGAATACATGGATATCTGAAGGTATCCATGTTCCTCCGCTTCAAATGGAAACTCCCAATTCACCTTACTATCGGTAAAATCTAACTTGACTTTTTTTGCGCTTGTGCAGAGCATGCATGAATGAAGAAAGTTCCGGGAAACTCCAGTATCCTCTTTTTAGCCCGCAAGTATCTGAGCGGGCGTAGCCGCATTGGCGTAAGCAAAAGTCACATTCTTACCCTTTGCGGTATCGCATTGGGGGTGATGGCTTTAATCACGGTAAGTTCTGTGATGAACGGATTTCGTTCAGACATTCGGGAACGAATAATCAGCACTCTTTCTGAGATGAGACTCAGCGCCATTGATGCGGAGTCCATTTCCAACTACCGGGAGATCGTCTCCAAGATCAATTCTCTAGGCTATCAGGCATCCCCGGTGGTGAGAAGCGAGCTGCTATTGAGAGGCAGTAACCAGAGTACCCCAGCGCTAGTATTTGGAATTGATCCCACCACCCATGTGCAGATCAGTCCTGTTCTGAACAAAAGGACGGATAATGACGCAGTTCACGGGATCATTGCGGGGAGCATAGAG
>JAKPXC010000129.1 GCA_029567705.1 Candidatus Cloacimonadota bacterium | reverse complement strand
AGGTTTTCCAATTGCAGTTCTCCCATGGCTCCCCGGGTGCTGACGTTTGAAAGCACTTTCTTCAGGTCTCCCACGTCTGTGGCCAGCACCTTCATTTCGCCCAGGCTTTTGTGCACCTGCTCAAGCCGTTCGCTAACCTGCCGGAAGCTCTCTCCCAGCTTCGATTCCAAGGTTTGTTGCAGCTTCTCGTCTACCACCTGGCGCATCTGTTCCAGTTTCTTTTCATTCGAATCCCGGATGCCTTGAAGTTGAGTATCCACCACGGTTTTCTGCTTTTCGAGCTGTTCCTGCAGGTTCTGATTCAGCTCCTGCATGCGTTTGGAGAGGGTTTCAGAGAGGCTGGCCAAAGTCTGCCGCAGTTCTTCACGATTGGTGGTGGCGTCCTGGTTGATCTGAGTGTTCAGCTTGGTGAGGCTCTCCACCAGTTCCTGCCGGTTTTGCTGCAGGGAGCTGTTGAGGCTTTGTTCCTGTTTGCTGAGAGTGGCAGCAAGCTCTTCACGGTTTCCGCTGGTGAGGGTGGTGAGCTCGGTGCGCAGCCTGTGAAACTCGTCTTTGAGGCCTTTATCGGCATTTTCCTGCAGGATGGCCAAGCGCCGTATCTCTTCTTTTAAGTCCTGCTGAGAGCCAAGAGACTGCCCCAGCTTCTTGAGGCGCGTGGCTATCGCAACGTATAAGACCAAGCCACATAAGATAATAAGCGCAGCAAGCACTAATGGTTCTGGCATATATCCCCCTACTGCACTTTACGGAAGAGGAAGAAGAGATAGCCGATCAGGCTGATATCCTGATGCTCGTTGGGATCGACCACGATGGGTTGATAGGAGTCGTTCAAAGAAAGCAGGAAAATCAGTTTCTTGGCATAATCCAGAATCATCTTCTTGAGGGTGATGGAGCCATCCACCCGTACGGCACAAATCTTGCCGGAAAGGGAGTTCCAGTCGCTGGAGGGACGGATCAGCACTACGTCGTTGTTCAGGATTTCGGGCTCCATGCTCTGGCCATTGACCCGCAGACACATAAAGTCATCCACCACACCTTGGATCATGCTGCGACGCACCGAGATCACGTCCAGCACGCCTTCGTTGCTCTCCACCGGAGGTCCGGCTGCTATCTCGCCGGTTACGTGGAAGTCAATAACATCACCGCCACTAATATTTGCCTTGGCCTCGACGATCTCCTTGAGCTGTTTATTGAGCATCTCCTGAAGCTGGGTAAGCTGCTTGGAGGCAGTGTTGTACTTCGGAGCAGAATCTGGATCAAACATCTCACCGCTCCCGGTGATCAGCCAGTGTAAATTCACACCCACCAGTTTGTTGAGCTGGATCATGGTATCCAGAGAGGGACGTATTCTGCCGCTCTCCATCTGAGAAATGGCCGAAGCATTGATCCTAAGCTTTTCCGCCAGTTCCACCTGAGAAATCCGCAAAGCTTTGCGGAGCTGTCTAATTCTTTCGCCTGTCATAAGATCTCCTTATTTAGCGATGTTCTTCTTGTTCTAGCTTGGTATGTATCACTAACACTTAACAACGTATAAAGTATGACTAAACTTGTCAAGTCTTTTTTGCTTGGATAGCCGGAGAAATGTAATTTGTGCTTAAGAATCAGTGTGAAACCACTCAAGTCTTTACAAGAATGCACTTGATGGCCGCATGCTTGCTGTTGGGCAGCTTGAGGCGGCAAAAGTAGATGCCGCTGCCCACGGCTCTGCCATGCTCATCGGTGGCATTCCAGCCCGTACTGTAGTAACCCTTGCCAAGCTCACTATTGACCAGGGTTTTAACTCTCTGTCCCCGCAGATTGTAGATAGTGAGTTCGGCTCTGCCGTCCCTGGGAACCGCATAGGCGAAGATGGTACTGCCGGAGCAGGGATTGGGATAACAGCTCAGGTGCAGGGTATCGTAAAAGCCCGGAGGGTCGCTGTCGTAACTGATCTGAACCGGTATGTTCATCCGCCTGGTTCCATTGTAGAATATGGATAGTAGATAGGATGCGGCATCTGTTTCCATCAAATTCTGGTTCACTGTGAGTGAGATGACTCCCGTTTCGGTATCCAGAATCTCACCCTCGGCACCGGATAACCCGGCACATTCTGAAGAAATGTCCGAGCTCAGCAGCGGGATTGTGCCTTCCAGCAGCACCGGCCAGCCGTTGGCATCAGAACCCGTTAATCTGTAAGACAGTTCCAGTGCGGTTAGTGATACATCCGTTACCAATTTTACCCGGGCGCGAAGGCTGTCCGCAGCGCTTCCGGAAGGATTTGACCATCTGAGGATATACGATAACTCCCCAAAGCCATCAAACGGCAGGCTTACTGCCCCCGGCATCACGAAACCGGAGGCTTGAGTAGCCTGCACCTGCTCCGGCAGAAATAGCTCAAAATCAGTAACAGTGACGGGCGGATTTGAGTTGTAAAGGCAAATCTGAAACCACTCTTCCGTCCCGGCTTCAAAGGTGCTTTTGTTGCAGGTGACCTGTAGCTCATCCGTTCTGTCTTCCACCTTGTTTGAAGCTGTCAGGAGCGCGGAGTATTGGATAAACTTGCCATCAGCACTGGTGAGACAGACCGGAATAGAGCAAATCTCCCCCGGCGAGAGGCTTATCTGAATCAGCTCCGGTTCCATTAGCAATCCGGCATTTTCAAAGATCGACCTGCCGGGGAATTGGATAAGATCCAGTTTGAGACTGCCGTTTATACTGTCAAAAGCCGGATTTCGGAAGCCCACCCAGCGCAAGGTGTTCTCTCCTGCCTTAACGGGGAGTATCTTACGAGTCCAGACACTATAACCTTCCAGATCCGCCAGCCTGACGCCGTTTATCTCAAAGCACCAGCTTTCATCACAGCCATACTGCTTGTACAGATTGTAATGAAATCCCAAAAAGCCATCCTGCAGCGCATAAAAATCCAGCTCCAGCCACACCGAATCCGCACTTGTGCTCAGAGAGGAAAGCCCGTACAATCCATCGCAAGCATTTGTTACTGTAGTCCACTGATCATGTGGGAATCTCCAGGGGAAGGCATAAGGATCACCGGTCTCAAAGCTTTCGGCGATCTGATCCTCACCAATCACAATCCAGGTATCTATCCATTCATCAAAGGCATTGGCCCCATCCAGTAATAGGGTGCTGCTGAACGATGTATTTGCGGGACATCCAGAGGGTACAGTGACGCTATAGACAATCTCTCCGCTACTGCCGGGAAGGATTGAAAGGGGGCTGCCATTCTGTGGAACGACCTGAAACATATCCGGCTCCACGGATAAAATCCCGCTCATATCCCGCAGATCTGCAGTTCCTTGGTTACTGATCCTATAGGTCAGGGAAAAAGTATCTCCGGGATTGATCCAGTTGATTTGGGGAGATCGGGTTACCGAATCCAGAACAGGTTTTGGGGCATGGACAACCTCATGAAAATCATAAGAGCCTGCTGAACTTAGACGAATGGAATAGTAAACGGTAGTGAGATCAGGAATGCCTTTGTTCACCTTGTATGAGAGAGATGCTGTCGTTTCTTCTCCCGGTAAGATCGGGGCGATGATCTGGCTTCTTACCACGGGTACGATGCTAAAAAACTCTGGACCCGGAGACAGGGTAATATTCTCCTCTTGAGAAGCTCCCTGCCCTACATTCCTGATTCTGATAGTTTTAACTATCTCCAGTTCCGGTTCAATGAACTGAGTCGTATCCAATACTTCCATCTCCAGAATCGCCTCATGACCCGTAAGGTAGTTATAGCATTTCAAACTCTTCTGGATGGGGATGCGGTTGAATCCGCTCAGGCTCAGGAGATAAGTCTCCCCATTTTGGAGTTGCTCGCTGCAATAGACATCGGCGATTCCATTCGCATGTGAGAATCCGCTGCCCAGGGTG
>JAKPXC010000122.1 GCA_029567705.1 Candidatus Cloacimonadota bacterium | reverse complement strand
GACCCTTGGGGAACTGGTGGTTACATTTGATAATGGTGAAAAACGGGTGCTCTCGGTGGAAGATCCCAATGCTACCCTGAAAGCCCTGGTGGATGCCATCGAGCAGCTCTGATCCAGATAGCCTGGTCGGCAATTCTGCTCTCCCCAGGGATACCTTGATAACTATTAAAAAAAGCCATCCGTCGGATGGCTTCATGTATTATTTATGGACGATTCGCGTTCCCGTCTTACCCTCAAAGGCATCCACGATTCTATCGATCGAAGTGATCAATACCTCCGAACCGCCTCTTCGCAGGAAGTCGATGGCAGCCAGGATCTTGGGACCCATACTCCCCGCGGGGAATTGCTTGTCGTCATAATGTTTCTGCGCTTCGGCAATGGTCATCACATCCACATTCAGTTGATTTTCCTTACCGTAGTTAATAGCTACTTTGTCCACTCCTGTAAGGATCACAAATAGGTCAGCCTTGATGTTCAGTGCGAGTAGGGCACTGGCAAAATCCTTGTCGATCACGGCATCTACGCCTTCCAATTTGCCGCTGTCCTCTCTGTAAACAGGAATTCCGCCTCCACCAACCGCTATCACCACTTCACCGCGATGCACGAGTTCATTTATCGTCTCGGCGGGAATAATTTCTTTGGGCATGGGTGATGGCACCACTCTGCGATAGCCTTTTCCGGAATCCTCTTTGAGGGTCCAGCCGAGGCTTATCTTCAAATCTTCGGCTTGCTCTGCGGTATAATATGTAGAGCCCACAAACTTCGTGGGGTTCTTCATGCTTGGATCGTTCTTATCTACTACTACTTGGGAAACAATGGTGATCACCTGTTTGGTTATGCCATGTTCCAGCAATTTATTTTGCAGGCTTTGTTCGATCATGTAACCCATCGTGCCTTCTGTGGCAGCGTTCAATACGCCCAGAGGCAATGCAGCCAGGCCTTCTTTCTCACCGGCTTCCTGCTGACGCAGCAGATTCCCTACCTGAGGGCCGTTTCCGTGCGTAATGCTTAGCTGATAGCCACGGCTGATCAGCTCTACGATGCCGTCCAGAGAATCCCTCGTATTGGCAAATTGCTCTGTGATGGTACCTTTTTGACCGGCTTTGATGATGGCATTCCCACCCAAAGCCAGAACTGCAGTTTTCTTCATCTAAATCCTCATTTTGGTATAAAAGCTAAAGCCGGGGGTGGCCTCACCCCCGGTTTCTTATTGATATTTAAGCGTATAGCTTACTATTTCTTTTTTGGAGCTGCCTTTTTGGGAGCTGCTTTTTTGGGTTCTGCTTTCTTGGCAGACTTCTTGGTGGCAAAGCCTTCCAGCACTTCAGCAATGGTGGGAACGCCGATCTCTTGCAGTTCGTATTGAACCTGGCAATGGGGCTTCTTGATCTTCACGATGCGGCGAAGGTCGATAGGAGTGGCAATAACCACAGCGTCGCATTCAGTATCATTGATGGTCTTTTCCAGGTCTTTGATCTGCTTTGCGCTGTAACCCATTGCGGGAAGAAGGATACCGATATCAGGATACTTTCTGAAGGTGTCGGCGATCTCGCCAACTGCCCATTCGCGGGGATCCACGAGGTCGTTGCAACCGTATTTCTCAGCGGCGACCACACCGGCTCCGAAGGTCATCTCACCGTGGGTGAGGGTAGGACCGTCTTCCACCACGAGCACATCTTTGCCAAAGATCAGTTCGGGCTTGTCCACAAAGAGCGGAGAAGCGGCTTCGATGATCTTGGCAGTGGGGTTGATAGCGCGGACATTGGCACGAACTTCATTGATGTCGTCGAGGTCGGCGCTGTCGATCTTGTTGATCACGACTACGTCTGCCATGTGTACGTTAGTTTCGCCAGGATAGTAGGTAACTTCGTCGCCGGGGCGATGAGGATCGACCACTACGATGCGAACCATTTCGTCGGAGCAGTAGAAGGGAATATCGTTATTTCCGCCGTCCCAAATGATGACGTCGGCTTCTTTCTCGGCTTCGCGAACGATAGCTTCATAATCCACACCAGCATAAATCACGCTGCCCATGGCAATATGCGGTTCATATTCTTCCATCTCTTCGATGGTGCATTTGTGTTTCTTGAGATCGGCAAGCTCGCCATAACGCTGCACTTTCTGAGCCACAAGGTCTCCATAAGGCATGGGGTGGCGGATGGAAACCACTTTCAGACCGCGGGCTTTGAGGGCTTTGACAACCGCACGGGTGGTCTGGGATTTGCCACAACCGGTACGGGCAGCGCAAATAGTGACCAAGGGCTTGGTGGTCTTCACTGTGGTGTTGTTAGCACCCATCAGCATGAAATCTGCGCCAGTGGCATTTACCAAAGCGGCTTTATGCATCACCACTTCGTAGGGCAGGTCACTGTATGCCAGCACCACTAGATCCACGTTGTTTTTCTTGATCAGATTTTTCAATTCGCTTTCGGGTTTGATCTCGATACCCTTCGGATAGAGCTTTCCAGCCAGTGCGGCGGGGTATTTCTTATCGTCAATACCAGGGATCTGAGTAGCTGTAAAAGCTACCACTTCATAATCTTTGTTGTCGCGGAAGAAGACGTTGAAATTGTGAAAGTCACGTCCTGCTGCGCCCATAATGATAACTTTACGTTTCATTGGGAATCTCCTTTATTTACTTTGATTTATGTCATTTGTCTCATGCTTTCGAATAGCTCTATCCAGTCAAGAAAAATCTTGACAGCCCCTGTGGGTCAGAATTTGTTAGATGGCATCCGCATGCTGCGGAAAAAGCCAAATGCTAAAGGAGTGAATATGATACATAGCTACCCGCAAGCGCTCAAAGAATCTCATGTGGAAGAGCATTTTAGCATCAGTATAGAAGACCCATTCAGGAGCTTGGAGAATGACCTTTCACCTCACACCATTTCCTGGCTGGAAGCTCAGCAAAACCTCACTGAGGAGTATCTGAACCAGTATCCTTACCGCAAAGATATGCTCAAGCGCTTGAAAGAACTGGTCGATTATCCGAAGCTTTCCCCTCCCTACAAGATGGGTGATTGGTTTTATTACAGCAGAAATAACGGGCTGCAGAATCAATGGGTGTATTATCGCCGCGCCACCATGAATGATGCTGAGGAGATTTTCTTTGATCCCAATACTCTATCCCAGGATGGCACTACCCGGGCCTCATGGTGTGGATTTTCCCGCGATTATCGTTACTTTTCCTTTCTTGTGTCGCCATCTGGTGCGGATGCAGGTGAAATCTGGACTCTGGATACGTACAGCAAGGAGTTTATCCCTGATAAGATCACCGATGTACGCCATTCTGGTGTGTCCTGGTGGAAGGATGGATTCTTCTACTCCCGTTATGATAACACGCAGGACTATCAGAGCCAGGATGCCAATATGAAGATCTATTATCACAAACTAGGCGAGGACAATGCTCAAGATAGTCTGATCTATGAAGATCCCGAAAATCCCTTGCGCTATCACCACATCTGGGTATCGGACGACGAAAAGACTCTCTTTCTGTACTCCACTAAAGGCACCAGGAGTTCCAGAATCCTGTATCGGGCAGCAGAGGGAGATAATCCTTGGCAAACACTCTTTGAAGGTTTCGAGTACGATGCTTTTATCTTTGATGCTTATGAAGAAGGCTTTGTGTATCTCTTCACGAATAAGCATGCTCCAAACTATCGCTTGCTGAAGGTAGATCTCCGCCGCCCCCAGGAAGAGAACTGGCAAGAGATCATTCCCCAGCGGGATTATCTGCTGGCAAGTGCCCAGTTAGCCGGAGGCAAATTGCTGGCGATCTTCAGTAAAGATGTAAGCTCCCAGATCGAGGTCTTTGATACTGCAGGTAACTATCTGTATCCCATCCCGATGCCCTACCAGGGAGCAGCTTATCTGCATGTGCTGAAGAAAGAAGAAGATGAAGCGTATTTTGGTTTTGATTCCTTTATCCATCCCCATGAATACTATCATTATAATATCAAAGATAGTAAGCTCACTTACTACCACTGCGATCCTATAAAGGCAGATGTAAGCAAGATCGTGAGCAAACAGGTCTTTTATCCCTCCCTGGATGGTACCATGATCCCGCTTACCATCATTTATCGGGAGGGGATGATAAGAAACGGTCTCAATCCTTGTTTGCTCTACGGATATGGTGGTTTCAATATCTCGCTGATGCCTTCATTTAGCGATACCCGGGTAGCCTTGCTGGAAAAAGGATTCATCTATGCCATTGCAAATCTGCGTGGGGGAGGGGAATATGGCGAAGCCTGGCACGAAGCAGGAATGAAACTGCAAAAGCAGAACGTTTTCAACGATTTTATAGCGGCTGCCCAGTATTTGATTCAAGAAGGCTACACCTCCTCCCAAAAGCTTGCCATCAATGGCGGCTCAAACGGGGGTCTGCTGGTGGGAGCCTGCCTTACGCAGCGTCCTGATCTGTTTAAAGTGGCTGTGCCTCAGAAGGGAGTACTGGATATGCTGCGTTATCACAAGTTTACTTGCGGTTGGGGATGGATGGGGGAATATGGCAATCCCGACGAAGAAGAACACTTCAAGAACCTGCTGACATACTCTCCGCTACACAACATCAAAGCTGGCCAGAAATATCCGGCTACCATGATCACTACCGCTGATCACGATGATAGAGTGATACCGGGACACTCCTTCAAGTTTGCCGCAACCCTGCAGGAAAAGGCCGATCCGGGCAATCCAGTGCTGCTTTACACTCAGGTGCAATCATCTCACGGCCCCAGCAGCACCACCAAGAGCCTGGAATTGACAGCCGATGTTTATAGCTTCATCTGCATGACTTTGGGAGTGTGAATTGTGATAACTGAGGAAGCACTCAGCAAAGACTATCAGTACCAAACCAGTAATAAGGAGTTACTATGCAATTAGGAGCTTTTTCGATCAGCCTGAGCGTGATGAACATCAAAGCCTCTGAGACTTTTTACAACAAGCTCGGTTTTTCCACTTTAGGTGGAGATATCTCGCAGAATTGGTTAATCCTGCGCAATGGAGATTGCGTAATTGGGTTGTTTCAAGGCATGTTTGAAGGCAATCTGCTCACTTTCAATCCAGGCTGGGATCAATCTGCCCAAAATCTTGATTCATTTACTGATATCAGAGAGTTAAGGCATTACATGGAAGAGCTGGGATTGGTACCCACTGCTCTGGACAATGATACTGAGTCAGGCCCTGCCAGCTTCACAGTTACTGATCCTGACGGCAATATGATTCTGTTTGATCAGCACCGATAGCCAAGTGGATTTTAAGATCAAATGAGGTATGCTGTATGAATCTACGAATAGCGGCAGCAGTGTTTCCTCCTGTTCCGAACTCCTACAGTGCCACTCAAAGGATGCTGGAGCAGGTGGAAAAGGCCAAAAGTCAGAATTGCGATCTGATCATTTTCCCTGAAGCAGTATTGGGGG
>JAKPXC010000102.1 GCA_029567705.1 Candidatus Cloacimonadota bacterium | reverse complement strand
AGTAATGACGAAACGTGGACATTGGGTAATAATTACTGAAAATTGAATCTGGACCCCTCACTATTGGCTTTCCAGCGGTTTTTCAACACTCTCATTCCTTGTTCCGCTGTAGATAAACCCGGCTTGTCCGGGTGATGTATTGTAGCCCATGGTGAGCGCAGCGAACCATGGGTATGCGATAAGATACAAAGAATGGAATAAAATAGCCGATCCCCCAGCCCGAGCGCAAAGCGCTCGGGCTGGGGGGTCGGCTTAAAAGAGAAGGTAGACTGTGAACGGATGGTTTCCCCATAGTTCAGGCTGCGCCTTCACTATGGGCTGAGATACTTCACCCCGCTGCGCGGGGTTCTCCGGTTCAGGATAGAATAAGATGAAAGTGAGTCCGGGAAGAAACAGCAGACCACTAATCACACTTAAGGCAAACACATTCAGTTGTCTTTACCTAGAAAGTGAGTCCGGAAAGAAACAGCAGACCCCTAATCACCCAGAAGGCATATACATTCCGCCTTCTATACCTAGAAAGGGAGTCCGGAAAGAAATACAGACACCCTAACCACCAATCAATCAAGGAAATACCAATCTGCGGAAAAGATTCCACAGAAAAGTGTCCATCAAATTGGAAAAGTGTCCGCATAAGAAAAGAGAGGGGAGAGTTTCCATCACTAGGGATCTATGAATTAGTACCAATGCGAATGACTGCTTATGAAAGTAGAAGCACTTGATATCAGCCTCTGTTGACGAAACACTATAAACCTTCCCGGAATAATGGGCTAGAATCAAGAAATACATTGACTGAAAAGAACTTTGTGGCAGTTTGGCATGAAACTTGTTTATTGTTATAAGATAAGATAGTATGCTTCGGAGCCTTGATCTGAACCGGAATTGGAGCTCTTGAGCCGAAAACAAAACTTTAAGAAATACATAGTAGCATGGAGGATTATATGCTGCAAGGTTCATTTGTTGCACTGATCACACCGTTTAAGAACGGAGATATCGATTATATAGCTCTGGAAAAGCTGATTAACCTGCATCTGGAAGCAGGTACTCACGGCATTTTGCTCTTGGGAACCACAGCGGAAACTGCTGCTCTGGCTTCGGACGAAAAGGAAGCTCTGCTGCGTTTTGCCATTCAGAAGATCAACAAACGGGTCCCGGTAATGGTCGGCACTGGAACGAACAACCTGCATCAAAGCATCGCCAACACCAAGAAAGCCAAAGAACTCGGGGCCGATTACGCCTTGGTGATCACTCCCTACTACATCAAACCCACACAGAATGGTATGTATGAGTATTTCAAAACCATAGCCGCCAAGGTTGATATCCCGATAGTGATCTATAATGTCCCGGGGCGCACAAGCATTAATATCAGTGCCGCCACTACAGTAAGACTGGCTAAAGACTGCCCAAGCATAGTGGGAATCAAAGAAGCCAGTGGCAACCTCGTGCAGGCCACGGAGATCATCCGGGATGCTCCGGAAGGTTTCGTTCTCATGAGTGGTGAGGATGCGCTCAATCTGCCCCTGATGTCTCTGGGCGCAAAAGGCACCATTTCCGTGACTGCCAATGTAGCCCCAAAACTGATGAGTGAACACATGGAAACCTGTCTGCAGGGGGATTTCAAGCTGGCAGCCAAGCAGCATGCGAACTTGCTTTTACTGAACAACACCATGTTTATTGAGACCAATCCCATTCCCGCCAAGGAAGCCTTGGCGCTGATGGGTTACATCCATCCGGAGCTTCGCCTGCCGATGTGCCGGCTGATGAACCAGAACCTTGAAACCCTGAAAACTGTCCTGAAAAGTTACGACATGATCTAGGAGTTAAACAAACAATGAAGAAATCCATGCACGGCTTCTCACTTATCAGAAGCCAGGAAGTTCCCGAAATCAAAGCCACTGCTCATATCTTCTCTCATCAGAAGAGCGGAGCAGAACTCATGTATCTGGAAAGTGAGGATACAAATAAAGTCTTTTGCATCACTTTCATGACCGTCCCGGAAGATAGCACCGGATGTCCTCACATCCTGGAGCACTCCGTGCTCAATGGCTCCCGGAACTTCCCCTCCAAGAACACCTTCAACGAGCTGATAAAGGGCTCGCTGCACACCTTCATCAATGCCATGACCGGCGCTGATATGACCTTCTACCCCATCGCCAGCACCAATCAGAAAGACTTTCAGAACCTGATGCGCACCTATCTGGATGCCGTCTTCTTCCCTAATGTCCGTACCGATAAGAAAATCTTTCTGCAGGAAGGCTGGCATTATGAGCTGGAATCTCCCGAGGCAGAGCTGGGTATCCGTGGGGTAGTTTATAACGAAATGAAAGGGGCATATTCCAGCCCTGACAGGCTTATCAGTTTCTCCAATGAACAAGCGCAATTCCCGGATAGCCCCTATGGCTTCGAAAGCGGTGGTGACCCGGAAGTGATACCTCGGCTCTCCTTCGAGCAGTTCCTGGCTTTCTGGGAAAAGTATTACCATCCCACAAACAGCAAGATCTTCCTCTACGGGGATCTGGATATTGAAGAGAGCCTGGCTCTGATCAACAATGAGTACCTGAACCAGTTTGATAAAGCTCCCGCCTGTGAGCTTCCCGCTCTGCAAAAACCCTTTGAGCAAACCAAAAGAGTTCATAAATACTACCCCATAGACAAAGACAGGAGTACTGAGGGACTATGGTATCTCAGCCTGAACTTCACCTTCGGCCATATCTCGGACTATTATAGAACCTATGCCTTTGCACTTCTGGCAGATTTCCTGCTCAATAGCTCAGCCTCCTCTCTCAGGATTCTGGTGCAGAATAGCGGTCTGGCCGAAGAATCCAGTAGTTACGTTGCGACCACCTGCCTTCAACCCACAATGTCTATGATCTTCAAGCATGTGAAGCAAGAGAATCTGGAGAAACTGGAGGCCTTGGTAATGGGAGAACTGAAGAGGCTTGCCACCGAGGGCTTTGATAAAAAGCTCTTGGAAGCCAGCATTGCACATGTGGAGTTTTACCTCAGAGAAGGTCAATCCCGCATGCCCAAGGGCTTGATTCATCAGTGGACAATGGCAGAATCATGGCAGATGGGCTATGACCCCATCAAGGCCATAGCTTTTGAAGATTTGCTGGTTGAGCTGAAGAGAGGCCTGACCGAACCTTATTATGAGAAGCTCGTTCAAGAAGCTCTCCTGGATAATCCCCACTCCTCTGTGGTAGTGCTGGAACCCAAGCCCGGCATGAATATAGAGCTGGAAGAGAAGCTCAGAAAAGAGCTGGCGGAGTATAAAGCTAAACTTAGCCCCGCGGAGATTCAGGAACTGGTGCAGCAAACTCAAGACCTATTAGATTATCAGAATACTCCCGATAAACCTGAGGATCTGCAGAAGATACCGGTGCTAAGCCTGAAGGACATCGATCCCAAGCAGGAGGAAATCCCCCGAGAGATTCAATTCAGGGATAACTACCGGCTCTTGCGGCATCCGCTCCCAACCAATGGGATTGCCTATCTGAAGATGTACTTTGATCTATCCCATGCCAGTGAGGATGATCTGCCCTGGCTGAAGCTTTACTGCGGTTTGAGGGGACTTTTGGACACAGAAAACTACGGTTTTGCTGATCTCTCCAATGAAATTGATATTAATACCGGAGATATCGGCCTCAGCCTGAGCTTCCTGAGCGATTACGACGATCCTGATCTGATACATAAATTCCTGGTGCTTTACGGTAAAGCCGTGATGGACAAGTATCCCCGCATGCTAGAACTGATGAGGGAATATGCTCAACGTCCTGTCTTTGCAGATACTCAGAGAATCAAGACTTTAATCCGCCAGAGCAAGGCAAACTGGGAATCGTATATCCTGCAAAGTGGCATGAGTGTTGCCTACACCCGCATGCTGGTGCCCTTCTCGCAATTACATCATTTCAATGATCTCACGGGAGGCCTTTCCTATTTCCATTTCCTCTGCGATTTGGAGAAAAACCTGGATGCACGTTTGCCTGAGATTGTGAAGAATATGCAAACCATCAAGGATGCCTATTTTACCAGGCGAGACCTGCTGATCAGCCTGACAGCCGATGATACAATGCTGGATTCCCTGATTCCGCCTTTGGATGAATACAGCGCATCTATTCCCCTCCTGGAGCCGGAGAAGCTGGATCTGGTCTTTGTGGGCAAGGAAGTCAATGAAGCCATCACTGCTCCGGTAAAGGTTCAATATGTGGCCAAGGGCGGGAATTTCTTCCGCAAGGGCTTCTCTTTCTCAGGAAAACTCTGGGTGTTGAAAAACCTGCTGCACAATGACTTCCTGTACAAAGAAATCCGTATGAAGGGGGGAGCTTATGGCTTCACCTGCAACTTCACTACAGCGGGACATCAGTATTTTGCCTCCTATCAGGATCCAAATCTGGTTGAGACTCTGGATGTATATGACAGGGTAGCAGAATACTTAAGAAACTATGAAGGCTCTGAGGACGAGATTTTACGGTGCATCATCGGCACCATTGCCACGCTCGATTATCCAATGAGTCCTGAACTGAAAGGCGGCAGATCCACAGAGGATTACATCACAGGATTCTCTCATACCGACCGGCAGCAGATCAGAACTGAGATTCTGGATACCAAGCCGGAAGATATCCGGAGCTTTGCTCCCATGATTGAATCTCTCATGGAGAAGAACCACTTTGCCGTCTACGGCAGTGAACAGAAAATCACCGAGAACAAAGCAATCTTTGATATTGTGACCCCAGTTTTTAAGGCCTGATGAAACAAAAGGATAAGAAACGCAGCACCAGAAGCACGGGTAAGCTTACACAGCTAAACCTGCCAGATCTGGACGTGCTGGATGACCTGGAGTTTAGCTCCGGCTATAAAGCTCGTCGCGTTTCACATAAGAGTCCTAAGTCCTTCAAACAAGGCTTGAAACTGGTAACCGGAAGAATCCGGGAGATAAAGTCCAACTACTCCAATATCGTGGAGCTGGGCAGTGAGGTGCTCACAGCCTCTCTTTCTGGGAGAATCAAGCAGTTTCAGTTTGAAACGCATATTCTCTGCAGTGTGGGAGATTACGTGGAAGTAGATACCTCAAACGCCCCGGATTATCGCATAGAACATATTTTACCGCGGCGAAACACCCTCTCCCGTTACACCGGAGGCTCATATCAGAAACAGGTGATTGTGGCTGCCAATATCGACCAGGTGATCATTACAGTTAGCTGGCGGGAACCACTTATCAAACCCGGACTGATTGATCGGTATCTCTGCATTGCCGAGATTGATGGGCTGGAGCCGGTGATTTGCATCAATAAAATGGATCTCTGCGAGTACGAAGAGGATGTGGATGAACTGACCGCATATTACAGACAGTTGGGTATCAAGGTGCTGCTTTGTTCCACTCTCACAGGTAGAGGAATGGAAGAGCTGCGCGAAGTCCTGAAAGATAAGGATTCTGTGTTCTCCGGTCAATCGGGAACCGGAAAAAGCTCTCTGATCAACTGGCTGGAGCCGGATTTGAATCTGGCCACGGGAGAGGTGAGCAGCTTTAACGAGAAGGGGAGGCATACCACCACCCAGGCAGTTCTGCTGCCCTGGAGCTTTGGCGGGCATCTGCTGGATACTCCAGGATTAAAGACCGTAAACCTGCATTCCGATAGTAAAAAGTTAATCCCGTCTGTCTTTCCAGGCTTCAAAGATCTTGCTCCCAAATGCAAATTCAGCGATTGCACTCACACTCATGAAGAAGATTGCGCAGTATTGGATGCCCTGGAGCATGATTTAATACCTATTGAGCGGTACGACTCATATGTGCGAATCTACGAATCGTTATAGAATATGAAAAGCTTTGGACTCTTTATTCATCACAAGTTGCGGGATTCACAGCGCGTTTTTGACCTGCTTGATCACCTGCGCCAGAGTTATGGCTACTCCTTTATCGGAGATTGCGAGCAGGAAGACCTGCTGCCGGACTTTGTAAAGTGCTACGATTGGGGCTCCGGAAAGCTACCGCGGATCGATGCCATCCTCGTCTTTGGAGGAGATGGAACCATTCTGAGAGCCAAGAAACTGGCTCTTGCCACTGGTGCACCAATGCTGGGGATAAACCTCGGATATCTGGGCTTTTTATCTGAGACCACACTATCTGAGATACAATCTTCTTTAGAAACCTTGGTAAAGGGAAAATACAAGCTGCTCACCCGTATGCTTCTTGATGCCAGGGTGCAAAGAAACAAGGAAAATGTATATCATGGCCTGGCTCTTAACGATGCTGTGATCTATAAAGCTGCCACTCCACGCTTGATAAATGTGCGGCTCTTCAACAACAAACGCTACATCTTCGATGCCCGTTGCGACGGCTTTATTGCTTCTACACCAACCGGCTCGACAGCCTATTCATTGGCCGCCGGAGGCCCGATCATTGCTCCGGAGATGAATGCCCTTATCCTGAGCCCCATAAATCCACATCTCTTGAGTGTGCGTCCCATGGTTTTTCAAGCTCAGGACAAGCTGATGATGAGAGTATATAACATGGACGAGCCGGCCTGCCTGCAGATTGATGGGGTGAACTCCCTCTATTTGGAAGAGCAGGACGAAATGCATATCACGGCTTCACATCAGACTGTGAGCTTCATCAAGCTTTCTCAACGCAGCTTTTATCGGATACTGAGGACTAAGCTGCACTTGGGCAAATAGATGCTTACTGAACTCTATATAAGGAATTATCTCTTTGTACTTGAGCGCCGCTTGAGCTTCAAAGCCGGTATGACGGTTATCTCAGGAGAGACCGGTGCAGGAAAGTCCATTCTGGTGGGTTCCATAGCACTGATCTTTGGTGATCGTTCAACCGAGATGGAAGCCTTCAATCCTCAGGAATCCATCTATCTGGAAGCCAGCTTTGATGAGCTTCCCCCAGAACTGATACAGTATCTGTCTACTCAAGGCTATACTGATACAGAAGAACTGGTGCTGGCAAGAGAATACACTCCTGCGGGAAAATCCATCTATTTCCTGAATGGCAGGAAGGTGGCGCAATCCCTGCTCAAAGAACTTAAGGGCTATCTGGTGGATTTTCACCATCAGCGGGATCAACAGAAGCTGCTAAATCCCGAATACCAGCTTGAAGTGCTGGATAGTTATGCCGGACTGGAGGCAGAGAGGGAAGACTTCTCAGAACTCTACCGCAAGCTGAAAAGAGATCTTAGCCTTCTAACTGAACTGAAGCGGCAGGAAGAGCGGGA
Organism: Candidatus Cloacimonadota bacterium; assembly: GCA_029567705.1. Taxonomy (GTDB): domain Bacteria; phylum Cloacimonadota; class Cloacimonadia; order Cloacimonadales; family Cloacimonadaceae; genus PHBP01. Next base: position 3,224 of record JAKPXC010000102.1, on the reverse strand, counting down.
CACACAACTCCGGGAGCTTTACCAATACCAGTTTGAAGAGCTGGAGAAGGCTTCACTCAAAGCCGGGGAGGACAAGCTTCTGCAGGACGAGTTTGAGCTTCTCACCCATTCCCTGGAGATCACCCAGCAAGCAGCTACAGCAGCCAGTGAGCTGAATTTCTCCGATACCAGTCTCTACGATCAGCTTCGCTCCATCCTGGCTCGCCTGAGCAACTTTGCTTACCTCGATCCACGCCTCAAACAGGCCTGTGAAGCTTTGGGGGAGGCACAACTCAGCATTCAGGAAGCCTCCAACCTTTTGGAAGAGATATCCACAGGCCTGAACCAGGATCCTGACCGTCTTGATAAGATTCAGAAGCGTCTGGACACCATCAACGGGCTCCTATACAAACATAAGGTACGCTCCATCGAAGAATTGGTGAAGCTCTTTGAAGAGAGGCAGGCACAACTAAGCGGGATGGATGATAACAGCAGGCGAATAGCAGAATTGGAAGAGAGCCTGGAGAATGAGTATCAGAGGCTCTTGCTCCTGGCTGAAGAACTCAGCTCAAAACGCTCTCACTATGCAAGTAAACTATCCAAAGAGATCATGGAGCAAACCCGCAGACTCTCTATTCCCAAGGCTGAAGTGAAAATTAGAATTGACAAAAAAGCTCTTGAGGATTTGAGTATACAAAAGGGATTAAACGTTTTGGATACAACAGGGAAGGACGAAGCACAAGTTCTCTTTTCCGCCAATCCTGGTTCCAGTCTGAAAGCTCTGGCCGCAGTTGCCTCCGGTGGAGAGCTTTCCAGAGTTCTTCTGGCGGTCAAAAGCGTTCTTTCGGAAAAGCTTAGCCACCGGCTGATGATTCTGGACGAGATTGATGCCGGAATTGGCGGTAAAACTGCCGGAGAAGTTGCCGGTTTCATTAGTGCTCTGGGTTCCAGACATCAGGTCTTGTGCATATCCCATCTGGCGCAAATTGCTGTCTTCAGCGATCAGCAATTGGCCATTGAGAAGCAAAACCAAGCAGGAAAGACGGTGGTGGTCATCAACGAGCTGTCTGATGAAGACAGGCTGCGGGAGATTGCCAGAATGCTTTCCGGCAGCATCACGGAGCTGTCCCTGCTGCATGCTAAAGAATTAATCGCAAATAGAAGAGGAAATGAATGAGCAAAGGAAAAAGCAGACACCGGGTAAAAGGTCTGGCAGTTTTTATCGTATTGTTGGCATTGGTCTTTGGAGCGTACAAGGTTTACAAAGCCGGAGGCAGTAAAGATTCCCAAGATACCAGAACATCAGATAACATCTTCAATGATACCTCTTGGATGTATAAGACCAAGCTGGTCATGGTAAGCGGTGGTCCCACCAAACTGGCTCAGATTGGTCAAGCCCTTAGCCAGGCAACCACAGAACGAGAAGTGCACAGCCTGGAATCCGGCAGTGCAGGAACCTACATTGTGAAGGTTCCGAATGATGCTTTACCAGAACTTAAGAGTAAGCTGGACGGACTCGGCACCAGAATCAGCAGTGAGACCTATACAGATTCCACCCTGGTTTCCACCAATCTGGAAGCAGAAGTCCGCAGATTGCAATCCTATGAAACAGAATGGGCTACTCTTGATGCCATTAGAATGCGTTCCGAAGTGGAAAACCGCCGCATGGACAATCTTAACCGCCTCATCTCCCACACCCAGGATAAGATCCAAAGGCTGGAAGCTGCGGATAAGACATTACTCTATGTGGTCGTGAAGCCCTCAGGTGGCCATGGTGGCTTAGCCAGCCAACTCAAGCTCTTTGTGAAGAACTTTGTCTATGCTCTCATTGGGCTGTGTTTGGCAGTTCTCATTGCCTATTTTGGCACCCGTCTGCTCATCACTCTGCTGGCCATGATGGGGGTCAAAGGCTTTGGCTTGGATAACATTCTTCAAAACTATAGTTATGGCTCTTACAGTAAGTATAGTGGTTACAACTCTCGATATTCTTACGGTTACGGCGGCAAAAACCGTAAAGTAAAACGCGTTTATAAAGACAGCCGCAGTGATTCAGGAGATCAAAAAGAAGAATCCAATTGATTAAGGAGCTATTTATGAGCTTTCAAGCCTGGCACGTTTGGATGGCCTTGGGAATACTATTTACCATTATTGAGATAATGGACCCGGCTTTCTTCTTCCTATCCTTTGCGATCGGCGCAATCATCACCGGTCTCTTAAGCTTTGTCCCTCTGGTTGGAGACAGCATCCCCATCCAGATATTCTTCTTTGCGCTATTCAGCTTTATCGCTTTCCTGCTTATGCGCAAATTGGGTAAAAAGATACTCAAACACAGCGGGGCCGATACCAATGTCCACGCCTTGATCGGCAAGACCGGTGTGGTGACCAAACAGATCCTTTCTGATGCCAAAGGCTACGTTAAGATCGGTGGAGAAGAGTGGTCGGCCATAACCGGTGATAATACCGAGATTCAAGCGAACCAAAAGGTGAAAGTTCTGGCTATCGAAGGCAATAAAGTAGTTGTAGAAAAAGCCTGATACGGGAGTTACTCTGGCCAAGCATGCCTTTCCCATCGATGAAGTGATGGCAGCTCTCAAGGTTCATTTTGAGAGCGTCAGGACTCCTATTGTTGACCTGATCCAAGCTCAGACCAATGATCCCTTCAAGGTTCTGGTAGCCACAATCCTGAGTGCCAGAACCAAGGATTCCACAACCTCAGAAGCTGTTTCTGCCCTCTTTCAAAAGATTGATGATGCCGACGGACTGGAGGCAATGGAAGCCTCCGTATTGAACAGCATCATTGGCAAAGTGGGCTTTCACAGAGAGAAAACCAAGCACCTCAAAGCTTTGCCGGCTGTTCTTAAAGAGAAGTTTGGCGGCAGCGTTCCTTCCGAAATTGATGATCTGCTCCAATTGCCCGGAGTGGGCAGGAAGACTGCCAATCTGGTAAGAGCTGTTGCCTTTGGGCTTCCTGCCATTTGCGTGGATGTGCATGTGCATCGCATCTGTAACCGTTGGGGCTATGTGAAAACCAAAACCCCTTTGGAAACTGAGATGGCCCTGCGCAAAATCCTGCCTCTCAAGCACTGGCTGGTGGTGAATTCTTTCATCGTGGCATTTGGGCAGAATCTCTGCACCCCTTTACGCCCTGACTGCAAAAACTGCCCCATACGCCAGCACTGCCCAGCCCTGGGCGTGGATAAAATCCGCGCCACCAAGAGTTAAAACATGTGCGGTCGATTTGCCTA
>JAKPXC010000065.1 GCA_029567705.1 Candidatus Cloacimonadota bacterium | reverse complement strand
AAACGCCGTTGTACTCGTAATCATTGGGGAAGTTACTTCTGCGCCAAAAACTAAGCTTATACGTGCCCCAGGGCGGGACCTGGAAGGAAGGAGTCATCAGCCAGCCGGAGGCATTGTTACTGCTATCATAACGATGAAAGACACAGGCAGTACCATCAGGACTATGATTTCCCTGGGTCGTGCGGATCCAGGAGGCGGGGTTGGGATCGTCGTTGTAAACAAACCAATCTTCCGGCGGGAAGACGCTATCCTCAAAATCTTCCAGCCAAGGGAATGAGGAGATTGGCGGGGGGACATCCCGAATCACAAAAGAGTAAGGGTTTTGCTGCAGCGCTGAACCTTCCTCGTTGATGGCTCTTACTGTCCAATACCAGCGTTGGTTATAGTTAAAGGACATATTGCCTTGAGCAACCGGATCGAAGCTGGTGTTTTCTACTTCAAAGTAGTAGTCGTTCTCAAGATTTGCTAAGTCCATAGATATATAGAGAGCATAATAATCGGGAGTGCCACCTGTGAGATCCGAAGACCAAGCTAGCTCTACACCTTCCCGGGGAATGTCTGTGGCATTGTGAGCAGGGAATTGCAAAATGGGAGCTCCTGGGATGCCTGTCACATAGGGCACCGCATTGAGGTTCAGCAGGAAGCTTACGGATTGGGGGCTGGGCCAGGTGGAGATCAGGATGGAGTAAGTTCCAGCCTCAAGTATAGTGTTTGCCAGGGTGGCAGTGGTGGATGAACTGCTGGTGGCAGCAGCAAGCACGGGTGGCGGATTTACCGGGTTCGGAGCGCTATTCACCATGATCATACCCAAGTAGTTTCCGGTGATGGCTACCAGGGTTCCGCTGAGCCTACTGGTTTGCTCCAGAGTGAATTGCAGCACCATATCATCGCCCCGAAGGTAGTCGTTGGAAGGGCTTACCCAGTTATAGCTGTAGTCATTGCCATAAAGGGATGTATCGCCCGCGAAATCGACCAATGGGAGGCTGACCGGATAGGGATGTTCATAGGTGGAGCCTGCGAGGGGAATGTAGATTTCACTCACTTTTACGTTATCCACAAAGAGATCCATGTTACCACCGGCTACTGTGGACATGCCCAGGAAGGCAAAGTATTTGGTGCCACTGATGCCTTCAAGCGGGATAGAGAAACTTGCCCCGGTATGGGGAATATCGTTGAATACATACTGCGAGCCGGTGTTGTTCCACTCGCGCAGGATGGTGCTTTCTCGCATAATGGGAGTATCGCTGACGATCACAAGGAGTCTTTCATCCAATGAAGCGGTGGGATCAATGGGGCTGGTGCTATCGTAGAGAGTGAGACCAAGATCGAAACTGAGCTCATATCCATCACCGGGGATACCGATGGGAGGACTCACCAACCAGCCAGCCCTACTGCCGCCCCAAAGATTGATCCTGGCACTTTTGTTTACGGGGCTGGCCTGGTTCAACCAATCGTCCTGAACCCACTGCGTTCCGGCAATGGGACTTGTTCCATACAGTCCTGTCAACTGGCTCCATCCGCTTGGTGGCCAATCGGAGCTAGTAGTACCAAAAGCTTCCAGCCAGGGAGTATCGGGATCAGGATAGATGGTGTTATCCGGCATTGTGCTAAAGCTGCGAACAGCAGAAGGAGGCGAATCTCCCACGGGGTTTTTGGCAACTACTTTCCAGTAGTAGGTGGTTGAGTGGGCAAGATCCGGAGCGTAGGAAGTGCCGGAGAAATCGCTGAGAACCAGAGTGCTGCCATTTACGGTATCCAGATAGAGATCATAGGATCTGGTGTCTCCAGCTCCGGTACCAGCAGACCAGACCAGCTCTTCCCAAAGGGGAATCATACTGCTATTGTGTGCCGGCGATATCAGCGTGGGAGCAGAAGGGGCGACGGTATCGGTGAAAGACAATTGAATCCGGTTGCAGATATTGAATCTGGCGAGGGACATCGGGGGCGATGCAGGATTGGGGTTGTCGGTATTACTATGATAGTTGATGCAAGTGTTGTTTCCACTGGCTCCGGTCTCATAGGAGCCCCAATACATACTGCCACTACCGGCAGTGTTCTCATCCACGGCGATCACCAGATTGTCTATATTATTGTAGTTGAATGGGGTATCAAGAGTGATCTCCATCCAATTGTCTACCGCCGGCAGCTGGGAGGATACATCACCGCTATAGACCATGGTCATACCCGACACATCTACCCAGCTTACCGCACCATCAAAGGTGCTTCTGCTAGTATGCCCCATATAGATGACCCAATCCCTGGAGTTGTTTACAGCTCCTCCAGTGTAATAAAAACGGATTCTTTCGATGCTTCCCGCTCTGTTGATCTGAGCGCGGGGATAGATTTGCTGAGTGTATGAATAGTTACTACCCGCCTGTATGGGAAATCTGTCTGTGGTGCGGGTGCCGGTGCCGATCTGAATAGTATCGGCAAAAGTAAACGAGAAGGCTGCCAAAAACATTGTTAAAAGCAGACCTGATAAGCAGTTCTTCATTTCTCTTCTCCTACGAGGTGCTTACGATGTACCAGAGCCCTTCCGATATGAGGGATAAGCTCGTTTATCTTTGATGAAAATCTAAGGAGTAAATACAAGCACAGCTCTCCTAAAAGGTACCGGTTCCTAAGATACCTGCAGTGGGCTCTGGAGCAAAAATGCCCATACCGAAAACTGTAAACATCATAAATATAATTATTCCCTGGCTACCAAAAAAGCAGCAAGATTAGCTCTATACCGAAGGCGAACCAAGCCAACTGAAGCGCGTTCGTTTTAGCTCGCTAAATATATGCCGGTTCGAAGAGTAGACTCGCACACTTGCTACAATATACATTTTATGCGCAAATATTCGTAGATTCGACTGCTATGTCAAGAGAAATATTGAGCAAGCCTTGTTAAGAGATGAGAATGGCAGTATGTGGTCCATACCTGATTCTGCAAATCTGTATATGGGCCCTCACAGAATACGTCAGATCCATTCAGTTATTCTCTTTGACTAATCTTTCTTACACCTAAGTGCTTGCAACATAGACATTGTTTGCATGGATTTTTTTAACTCAATACCCCCTTGCTATCTTGTAGATGATACGCCTCCCATACATTGGTCATTTTCATTGTTCATTACTCTGTCTCCACTGAAAAAAACCCTCTATCTATCAGTGTGCGCAGCCAATTCTCAATTCTCAATTCTCAATTCTCATTGATTTACCTTTTGCTATCTTGTAGTTCGTACGCCTCCCATACACCGGTCGAACACCGGTCGTACAATCGTATGACCGGTGTATGGGAGGCTCACCGAATGCGTATGAATCTAAAGACAGGAAGATCATAGAACCGGTTAGGGATGATCCCAAAAGGATCGCCTCAAACCAGGTTGGCAAAGGTTAGCTGAGCGTTTCTGGAGATAGCCGCATATCCATCTCGCCCAGCCAGATCTTCTGATAAAACCCGGGCTTTTCCCAATAGCGATCCACCAGGCGGTAGATGCCTTCGGAGCGCTCCAACACTCCTTCCTCCACCAGTTCGCGGCGGATCAGACAGTAATCCTCGTGGATCTTGGTGATGACGGCGTTTAGCTCCTTCTCCTGGTACGCGCGGCCGGGCTCAATGAGCCGGATAACCTCTTCATAGACGATCCAGCGCTTTTTGTTCTGCACGGGCAG
>JAKPXC010000064.1 GCA_029567705.1 Candidatus Cloacimonadota bacterium | reverse complement strand
TGGTTCTATTGGAGACACAGAGACAGAAGATAGAACTTCTGAACGACATTATCTCTTCCTATGTGATCAAAGATATCAGGCACGTTTTACAAATAGAGAAGCTGCAAGAACTCAATAAACTACTCAGGATGCTGGCCTTTGGCATCGGCAAGGAAGCCAACATCAGCGAACTGAGCCGCAATGCCGGACTTCATAGAGAATCTACTCAAAAGTATTTGATGGCTTTGGAAGAATCATTTATAATCAGTTCCATCAGTCCATTCTATACCAACCCCGATAAAGAACTCCGCAAGATGCCCAAAATCTACTTTACTGATACCGGGCTTAGAAACATGTTGGTAAACGATTTCAGCACTTTGGGAAACAGGATCGATAAAGGAGAACTGGTGGAAAACATGTTTTACCTGAGCCTGTTGCAAAGCCGTACACTGAGCACCAAAATTCACTATTGGAAAACCAGACAGGGCAGAGAAGTGGACTTCGTCCTTAAATCGCCGGACAAGATCATAGTATATGAAGTGAAGTATGGTGCGCAAAACCGTGATCATTTCAATGCTTTCCGCAATGCGTATCCCCAAGCATCATTCTTCACAGTACGATACCATTACGAACCCAAATCCGGGGAACTGCCGCTGTGGTTCCGTCCAGAGCCTTAAGCTTTAATCTCCAAATGTGAGCCTCTCCTACTTCTGGCAGGAAGGACAGAAGTAACAGGCTCCACCCAGATACTGCATGCTCTGCACAGCCGTTCCGCAGGCAGGACAGGGTTTGCCAACGGCTTTGGAATGCATCAGGCGCTGATATCCTCCAGCTTTACCATAGAGATCCATTTCGTCGGATCTCCCGCCTTTGGCGATGATCTCATTCACCACTTGCAGGATGATATCATGGAGCAGAAGAAGCTCCGGCTCGCCCAGTTCCTGGATATTACGCTTGGGATTAAGCCTTGCTCGAAACATGATCTCCTGCGCCACAGAATTCCCCAGGCCGGGTAATGTCTGCTCCTGGGTCAACAGGCTCTTCACGCTGCGTTTCCCCTTCTGAGCTGCTTTCTGCACCAATTCCATAAAGTATTCCCGGCTAAAGGCAGGATCCAGAGGAGTGGGAGCCATATCCCTGATATAATCACGCTTGAGTTCTTCTCCAGCCTCATAGAGCTCCAAGCCTCCCCACAGACCAATCACCACGCTCAGCGCGGTGCCATCGGTGAAGTTCAGCAGCAGATGATACTTCTTGGGAATCTCTCCGGCCTCCGGATGCAGGAGAATCTTGCCTCCCATCTCTCCGAAGACAAAGCGGTAACCCGGCTCCAGATCAAGTCCCAGCCACCTGCCCATCAGATGAGTTGCCCCAATTCGCTTGCCTTTCACCAATGAGGCATATTCCTCTCCCTTCCGGTTGTACCACACAAACTTATGGGGGCTGTTCCCCATCACTCCTGAGGCAATCACCTTGCCCTGCAGGCTGCATTCCATCTGCTCTGCAATCACTTTTAGCTCAGATATTTCAAACATCTTTCACCTCCCAGGTCAGATCTACCCACCATATCTGCAAGATTCTTTCCAAACCGGAAGGAATTATTACTGCTTTGATTGAATACATTTCAAGAAAAAGATTGACACGCAGAATCAATCTGCCGCAGAATGACCGCAAACAAGAATTGGAGTTTGAAATGAAGAAATTCTGGCTCATCAGTCTGGTTATGATCCTCAGCCTGAGCCTCTTTGCCGAGCGGAAGGCTCTGTTGATCGGAAACGCCAGCTACAGCGGGATGACGCTTGCCAGCCCGATAAATGACATCAACGCCATGGAAGCCGCTTTGGGCAATTGGGGCTACACCATTCAGAAGACTCAGAACCTGAATCTGCAAAGCATGACTGCTGTGATAGACAGTTTTACTGCAGATATTGGTGCAGATGACGAAATATTCTTTTACTACAGCGGCCACGGCGTTCGTGATAACGGTGGGAACTATCTGGTCCCAGCCGGAATCAACATGCAAAACCGGCAAACATATGCCAATACCGCCTACAGCGTAAACACCCTGATACGTAAGCTAAACGGTGCCAGAAATGCCATCGTTCTGCTGGAAGCCTGCCGGCATTGGCCGCCGGTCTCCGCCACTTCCGCCAAGTTCTTTGAACATCAGGCAGTTCAGGATAGCACTGTCTCGGTGATTTTTCCCGCCAAACCGCATCTGGCAGTAAGTGAGGTCAATCCCCCCAGAAGTGCCTTCACACAAGCCTTTATCGCCAAGTTCACTCAAAGCACCAATGGTTACAACCAAACCATTCAAGAGCTGTTAACAGAACTTCGGGCTGTCCCCAACCACCCCATCGATCCCTGGGTATCCCCCAAAGCCCTGAAGAACGATCTGATCTTAAACATTCAGAACCAGAGATTCTTCTTCAAAGGCGGAGCCATGGATCTGGAGGGCGGAGGAAGTCTCTCCTGGTAAGAGACTAAAAAAGTGAAACGAAGCAATAAGACCATCTTCCCATTCCTGATCCCGCTCTGGTTCTGCATCCTGCTGATCCTGAACGTGATTCCGATCGGCAACGACTTGAACAAAGAACTCAGCGGCAACAAGATTCTGGAATTCCGCATAGACTATCTGGTGCATTCTCTCACGATTCTATGCTTTGCCTGGCTGAACCTTGTAGCGCGGAGCCGGAGGCAAATGAGCCTGAAGCTTATTCCCTTCTCGCTTCTGGTGCTCTCCAGCGCGGCACTTTATGAACTGGTGCAATACTTTATACCCTGGCGCAGCTTCAATCCGGTGGATATGTTCTATGGCTATGTTGGAGCTGCACTTGCCATTCTCTTTGTGTGGCTGGATGGCATCCTGCACAAAGATGCAAGAGTTCTCTCAAATCAATCCAAGCTTGAATTGAAGATAAGCCTAACAGATTCCCAAGAGATTGGTTGACGTAAGACCTGCACAACTTATAATATTACTAAGACGACTTGAGAGGCAAAAGGAGCAGTAAGATGGAAAACAGTGCGAACCGCAGAATAGCCGGGGAACTGGATTCTCGCCAGAATGAGCTGGTGGACTATGTGCTGGAAAGACAGTTTGAGCTCCAGCCCGGGCTTGCTGAAAGCTATGATGAAAGACAGATGCAGCATTGCCGTCAGGATGTGTCTTACAATCTTAGTTACCTGACCCAGGCAATCAAATTCGATTCCACCAAGATTTTCCTGGAATACACTGCTTGGCTGAATGCCCTCTTGAACCGTTTAGGCTTGCCCACCAAAGACTTGATCAACAACTTTGAAAGCATCAAACAAGTCCTGAGCGTACATCTGGATTCTGATGCCTATCCTGTGGTAGCCACTTATCTGGATCCTGCCTTGGAGAGCCTCAGAAATCCGGACAACACGAGCAGTTCCTTTATCGAGCCGGTGAATCCTCTCTTTGCACAGGCACAAGCCTTCCTTTCCCATATCCTGGCCGGGGATCGTTTATCAGCCTCCAGCCTGATCCTACAACTCGCAGACGAAGGCCAAAGCATCAAGAGCATCTATCTGAACATCCTTCAGCCGGTGCAGCGGGAAATCGGACTCCTTTGGCAGACAGGCAAGATCACCGTGGCCCAGGAACACTATTGCACCAGCATCACTCAGCTTGCCATCTCCCGGCTTTACCCCTATATCTTTTCAGAGCATCGCAAGGGCAAGACCCTGATCGCCACTTGCGTATCCGGAGAACTCCATGAGATAGGCCTTAGAATGTTGAGTGATATCTTTGAGCTGGAAGGCTGGGATACCTGGTATCTGGGAGCAAACATGCCGGTCAAAGACGTCATCAAAACCATCAGAGACAAGAATCCCGATCTCATCGCCATCTCAGCCACTATGACCTTCCATCTCAACCGAGTTGCTGATCTCATTGCCCAAATCCGGGATGCAGAGATCCCCACACCGATTATGGTGGGCGGTTATCCCTTCAACCTGGATGCCGAACTCTGGAAAGAGGTGGGAGCGGATGCTTATGCTGTGGACGCAGAAGAAGCCTTGAGTAAAGCAGAGAATCTGATCGGCAACAAATGAAGATACCAGTTCTGCTGCTGGGTTTTTTGCCCAATGCGCTCCTCCACCGGATAGTCTTCTGTGAGCTTCCTGGGTTTCCGCTAACACCCGGCACTCATTTTTTGGATCTCTTTGATGAGGCAAATCTTGACAAAGCTCAAAACTTCTTCCTTTCTTGCAATACTCCACAACTCAGCCCCGTAGCTGAGCTGGTGATCAAGCTCTCCGGTCTCAGACCCACTATCCTGAGTTTTCAGGGTTTCTGCCGGGAAAAAGAATACCTGATCACTGCCTTCATGGATTCCGATGCATTGCTGGAGCTCTTCCATGAACAAAACAGCCTGGATAAGGAATCCAGCGAGAATATCCGCAGAGCTTTGAACCTCCAGATGGAAGGGACCGGCACTCCAGACGAGATCAGCTATCTGGAAGAAATGTCCAAGGTTAATAATGAATTGATCTCCACTCAACGCGAACTTAGTAAAAAAAACGTGGAACTGGCACGCTTAAACGAATTGAAAAACCGCTTTGTCGGAATGGCGGCTCATGACCTGCGAAATCCACTTTCGGCCATTAGCAGCTTCAGCAGATTCCTGCTGGACGATCTGAAGGAGGACAGCGATCCTACCCAAGCGGAGTTTCTGCAAATCATTCACGACACCGGTAATTACATGTTGAAGATGGTGGAAGACCTCCTGGATTACACCCACATGGAGAGCGGTAAACTCAAGCTGGAAAGGGTGGAAACGGATGTCAGCCAAATTCTTCGTGATACTGTGCGTCTGCATCAGAACCTGGCCGAAAAACGCGGCATGCAAATCTTACTGGAATCCTGTCCCGACCAGTGCATGGCCATGCTGGATGTCGTTAAGTTTAAACAGGTGCTCTCCAATCTGATTGGCAACGCCATTAAATACTCTCCCGAAAACACTACTGTCTTTGTGTCGGCAGTGTGCGACGGTACAAATCTCATAATGACCGTACGAGACCAAGGTTATGGTATCGATGAGAAAGAGCAGGAACTGATCTTTGAACCCTTCAAAAAGGCAACCAGCGCCACCAAAACTATCGCCCAATCTGTGGGTCTGGGTCTATCCATCACCAAAAATATCGTCACAGCCCATAACGGAACAATTCTGGTGGCAAGCAAACCCGGGGAAGGCACTACCTTTATAGTAAGAATCCCGCTCCGGACTTAATGCTCTGGGTGAATCTCAGCTTTCTGTAATCACAGTCCATACAGAGAGTAACAGAGTTTTTTTAATTAAAACAGAGGAAAAGAGCAAAAGAGAGTAAGTGGTTTTGTAACAAAGAGTAAAGGAGAAAGGAGAGATAAGGAGAGAGGTTCTCTTTGGGGTGCCGATCTCCGAATTGGCACAGCGACCGCAGGTCGCTCTAAAAAAATCAGTATATCATATTGTAGCGGAGCATTAACAAAACCTATCAATCATAAATTGAGCGAGTGTTTCTGCCAAATCGGAGTTTGGCAGCTCATATAATGAAGCGACAGCAGCTCTCGTCACTGGGTTACTCGTCACTCGTTACTCCCCAATACGTCGCCGACTCTTCGTCGACTCTTGCAGGACTCTTCCCGAGCAAAGTGTTCGGGAAGAGTCGGCCAAGACACGGTGAAGAGTCCGGGAGAAGTGAGTGAACAGTGAACAGAAAGTGGAAGCGACATCCTGTCGCTTGATTGAAAGTGACAAGTGACGAGTAACCAGTGACGAGAGCAGAGAGTGGTGGCTTTGTATCAGAGACACCGGGATTGAAAGTGACAAGTGACGAGTAACAAGTGACGAGGGCTGCGCTGCTTCGTACCTCCTGCTCTCTTTTCTCTTTGTGATATAGGCTTTTAAAGGTGGGCAGAATGGACGATATAGACGAAATGGACTATATGGACACGACCCCAAACTCCAGGAACAGACTCTCTTTTACTTTTTTACTCTGTTCTAAATGAAGAAAACTCTGCTGTTCTCTGTGTCCTCTGTGCTTTATGAAAGTATTGGAGTGGGGGGCGCGAAGCAGCGCAGCTTTAACTTCTAGCTTCTAACCCCTAACTGCGCAGCCGCTTTTTGTCCTTGACATAAAACTGGCACTATTGGAAAATATCCGCAAATTCTGCTTGCCGGCATTGACACCTTAAACTAAGAGCCCGGTAGAGCTATGCGAGGCGATGATGTTTTACGTTCCAACCAGGATATTCTTTGCGGAAAACGCCTTGGCTCAGGCCAAGGAAAAAATACTCAAGCTGGGCAGGAAAGCCCTTTTAATCACAGGCAAGCATTCTGCTCAAAAAAGCGGTGCATTGGATGCGGTGCAGAGCCTCCTGAAAGAAGGCGGTAAAGATTGGCATGTATTCAATCAAGTTTCGGAAAATCCCAGCCTGGAGACCGTTATGGAAGGCGCTCGGGAGCTTTTGGATAATGGCTGTGATTTCCTGATCGGCATCGGCGGAGGCAGTCCCATAGACGCCGCCAAAGCCATCTGCCTGGTAGCTGCCAACAACACCAGGATAGAAGATATTTACAACGCTTCGCTTTATGCCAAAGCCTATCCCTTGGTAGCCATTCCCACCACCTCCGGAACCGGTACGGAAGTTACTCCCTACTCTGTACTCACGGATCAGAAAGCGGGAAAGAAAGCGGGATTTGGCTCTGAACTGGCCTTCCCGTATGCGGCAATCTTGGAGCCGTCTTTCACTCTTACCATGAGCCCGAAAGTAACTCTGCACACAGGAATCGACGCTCTCTCACATCTTCTGGAAGGGCTCTATTCCAATAAACGCAATCCTATTATGTATCCCATGATTTTTAATGGCATCAAGACTATTTATAAGAATCTGCCCAAGTGCATGAGCCATCCGGACGATCTGGAAGCCCGCACCGAGATGATGCGCGCCTCTCTCTACGGCGGCATGGTTATTGCCCACGCCAGCACTACTTTACAACACTCTATTGGTTATCCGCTGACCACGGAATATGGAGTTCCCCACGGCCTGGCCAATGGCATCGTGATGCGCAGCGTGATGGATCTCTATTATCCGGCTATCAAGAAGGAACTGGATAGTCTTTTTGAATATCTGGGGATCAGCCGGGATCAGTTCTATCAATGGCTGGAAGCCTTGCAGATATCTCTGGATTTTCCCATCTCCCAGAGCTTTATCGAGAACCGCTTGCCGGAAGTTCTCTCCAGCCGGAACATGGCCAATAATCCCTTTGAAATCTCGGCTGAAGACATCCGCAAGATCTACCACGAGCTCAAGGAAGAAGAGTGAAGCCGGAAGATTTTAACCAAACCAGAGAAGCTCAGAACGAACTGGTGCTGAAACAGGCCAATCTGGGCATCAAACGCTTTTTCAACCTGGATGAAGCGGCATATCAGGACGGAGCTCTCCCCCGGAAAACCAAGGAACTGCTGGGTTTGGTGAGCTCTGCTGTCCTGCGTTGTGACGATTGTATCCGTTATCATCTGGGCAGGTGTTTTGAGGAAGGCGTTAGCACTGAAGAGCTTGGTGAAGCTCTGAACATTGCCCTGATTGTGGGAGGCTCTATCGTGATTCCCCACTTCAGAAGGGCTATGGTTTATTGGCAGGATTTGCAGGACGGAGCTCAGAAACCATCTAAATGAAGCGGATTCTAGCCATTCATGATCTCTCCGGCTGGGGACACACCTCGCTCTTGGCTTGCATCCCGATTATGTATAGCAGAGGCTTGCAAGTGGCTGTGCTGCCTTCCTGTATCCTCTCCACCAATACAGATTATCCTGGCTACAGGCTGCTGGATCTCAGCGTCCAGATGCAGGATAGCATCCGGCACTGGAAAGAATTGGGAGTAAGCTTCTCTGCCGTTTACAGCGGTTTTCTCTCCGGACCGGAGCAGATTGGCATGGTGCGGGAAGCCATCCTGGCTTTTGCTGCCGAGGATGCACCCGTCTTGATCGATCCTGTGATGGCAGATGCCGGTAAGCTCTATAGCTGCTACGACTTCCGTATGGTGGAAGCCATGCGCACGCTTTTACCACAGGCGGATATCATTACCCCCAATCTCAGTGAAGCAGCCTTGCTTTTGGGAGAGAACTACAATCCGGAGATCACGCCTGAGGAAGTATGGGACTATTGTCGCAAGCTGCAAGATATGGGTGCCAAGGCTGTGCTGATTACATCGGCCTGCCATCCCCGTGAAGGCTGGACTGCTACTATGGGCTTGGATGCCGCCGGGGCACGGATCTATCACGAAAGTCGTTTTCTGCCCTCGGACTGCCCTGGTGCGGGGGACGTCTTTGCTTCGGTGCTTTTGGCTGCACTCTTGGAAGGTAAGGCCTTGGAACTCTGTGTGGACGAGGCTGCGGAATTTGTCTCGAGAGGGATACGGCTGAGCCTGCAGGAAAAGACCGACCCCAAGGACGGTATGCCTCTGGAACTGATGATTAAATATTCGGAATAGAAAATGAAAACCATTATCTTACTCACTATCTCAAACGTGTTTATGACCTTTGCCTGGTATGGGCATCTCAAGTATAAAAGCGCTCCCATGTATCTGGTGATACTCCTGAGCTGGGGCCTGGCCTTCTTTGAATACTGCTTTCAAGTGCCAGCCAACCGTATCGGCCACGGTACTTTCAGCGCTTTTCAGCTCAAAACCATCCAGGAAGTCATCACTCTAATCGTCTTCACGCTCTTCAGTATCTTTTACCTGCGGGAACAAGTTCGCTGGAACTATCTGGTGGGCTTTGCTTTCATAGTTCTGGCCGTCTTCTTCATTTTCCGCAAGTGGTGAGGACAGGCTCAGCATCTGCTGCTTGACAGAAAGCGAAGTTAAATTATCCTAGTATTATCAGAACTGCCGGTCTCCGAACAGGCAGAGATGCTTCTTTTACACTGAAATAGGCGAGCCTCGGCAAAGTGGACTTTGCCACAAGAATACATAGCAAGGATAGAATTATGGCACTGCTACTAAAGACCACCAAGTTCATAGAATCGCAGATAGATGCCTTCCTGGATATAGTCAGCGATTCCGCCACTCTCTTTCAACTGGCGGTGGAGGATTATCTGCTGGATCGGCACGAGCAGTTTGAGGAACGCCTCGCTCAGCTCCGCACCAACGAAGCCAAAGCGGATGACCTGCGTGTGGGTATCGAGCGCTTTCTCTATGAAAGAACCCTCATCCCGGAAAACCGCGGAGACGTGCTCGCCATCCTGGAAAATACAGACGAGGTGATCGATAACATGAAGGACTCTCTGGTGCAGTTCTCCATCGAGAATCCCATCATCCCGTCGGACTTGGATGATCTCTGGCTGCAGACCACCAGAGCTTCAGTGAATGCCGTGGAACAGCTCACCTTTGCGGTGCGTTCCTTCTTCCGTGATCTGCGGGCGGTGAATAACTACATCCACAAAGTCTACTTCTTTGAACGCGAAGCCGATCAATTGGGAGAGAAGCTGCGCCGCCAGATCTTCGGCATGGACATAGAGCTTTCCCAGAAGAGTCAATTACGCTTCTTTGCCATTCATATTGAGAAGATTTCGGATTATGCACAGGCTGTTTGTGACCGCCTGGCAATCTATACCATCAAGCGTCAATTGTAAGATATGGTCTTTATCTACCTGATCAGCGGCCTGTTTTTGGGTTGGACTCTGGGCGCCAACGACACCGGCAATATCTTCGGTGCGGCAGTCGAGACCCGCATGCTGAGATTCCGCCAAGCCGCCCTGATCGCTGCTATCTTCATCTCTTTAGGAGCCATTCTGGAAGGAAGCGGCCCTTCTCAGACACTGGGACGTTTGGGCTCGGTGGATGCTCTGGGCGGAGCTTTCACAGTGGCTCTCTCTGCTGCAGCAGCCATCACTGTAATGGTGAGGATCCGTATCCCGGTCTCCACTTCTCAAACGATTGTGGGCGCTATCATCGGCTGGAACTTCTTCAGCGGCAGGCTCACGGACTTCGGTTCATTACTGACGATTGCTTCTTCATGGGTAACGGCTTTCCTGCTTTCCGGAGCAATCTCCGCCTTGCTTTTCTATATCTTCCGCCGTTGGTTGAACAGCAGTAAGATGCACCTCTTGGAACAAGACTACTACACCAGGATAGCCCTGGTGCTGGTGGGAGCTTTTGCTGCTTACTCGCTGGGAGCCAACAACATTGCAAACGTGGTGGGCGTCTTCGTGCCGGTGAGCCCCTTCCGGGATCTGTCTCTGGGAGGACTCTACACTCTGGATGGAGTGCAGCAGCTCTATATCATTGGTGCTGTTTCTATTGTAGTGGGAATTTATACCTACAGCCATAAAGTGATGCGCACGGTAGGCCGGGACCTTCTCCATCTATCTCCCATCACTGCCTTGATAGTGCTGCTGGCACAAGCTATAGTTCTATTTCTCTTTGCTTCCCGGGGACTGCATGAAACCCTCTTGAAGCTGGGTATACCGCCGATTCCTCTGGTACCTGTTTCCAGCACTCAGGTAGTGGTTGGCGCAGTGGTGGGCATAGGTTTGGTAAAAGGCGGCAAGAACCTGAAGCTCAATATCCTGGGGCGCATCTCCATGGGCTGGATCGTAGCGCCGCTGATGGCTTTCTTCTTCTCGTTTATAGCTCTCTTCATTATTCAGAACGTCTTTGAGCAGGAAGTGATGCAGAACCTGAAGTATAGCTTCAATTCCACCACTATCAGAGAGATCAAGGCACATCACCTATCCGAAGGTGCTCTGGCATTGGTCAATGGACGCACTTTTCACAACCAGCAGGAAGTCTATAAAGAACTGAGCAGCTCCCAAAGCTTCACCAAGCCTGAAATACTGCAAATCATAGAGATAGTGGAAGTTTATCCCCTGAAGGTAGATACCACGGTGCTCTACAAACGCGGCCTCCACAAACGCTTCTCGCCAGAGCAGTTGGAAAGCATCAAGAGCCTGGAAGAGAAAAGCTTCAAGCACAAATGGAGCTTGAAGAAGGCTTTGACGGTCTTGCCCGGCTGGAACTTTACGGAGAATCCTCAAACCGAGCTGGAGAAACTAAACAATCAGAAGCTGGACGCTGCTCTGGATCTGCTCTACAGAAGCTTCTACCATCCGGAGCACTAAGCATTGAATCCCTTTATCCAAAAGATTATTCCGCTGATTCTCGCCTTTTTCTTGGGTGTGATCTTCAAAGCCATCAAACTGCTGAAGAAGGAAGATGCCGACGTCCTGCTGCGTTTCGTGCTTACCGTCTCCCTGCCAGCGCTAACCATCCTCTCCATCAGCCGTGTACAACTTAATGCGGAGATGATCTTTATCCCCATATCTGCCATGCTGGTGGTCTTTGCCATGTATGGCATTTCCGGCACCGTAGGAAGGCTGCTCAAACTGCCCAAAACCACCTTTGGCAGTTTCCTGGTAGGCACCATGATTATGAACACGGCCTACGCCCTGCCCTTCTTTTTGGCGCGTTATGAAAACGAAGGCCTGGCACGCGCCTCGCTCTTTGATATGGGTAATACCTTCCTGATCTTCACCTTTACTTATTACAACGCCATCAAATATGGGGACAGCAGCGAAGGCGACCACATCGACTGGAACAAGTTTCTGAAGCTTCCTCCCCTCTGGGCTATGATTGCAGCCTTTGCTTTCAAGGCAGTGAACGTCCCCCTTCCACCCCTCAGCGTGGAATTCCTGAACCTGATAGGCCAACCCACCACACCTCTGATCATGATCGCTCTGGGGCTATATTTTGAACCAAAGCTCAAGAACCTCGGCAAGGCCCTGCTGGCAGTCTTTATCCGGATGGGACTGGGCTTGGGACTGGGCTTGCTGCTGGCAACCATCTTCGGACTGGAAGGCATCACCCGCACGGTGGTGATAGTAACTTCCGCCACACCAGTGGGCTTCAACACCTTGATTTTTGCCAATCTGGAGAACATGGACAAGGAGTTTGCTGCCACCATGGTCTCCATCTCCATCCTGATTGCTTTATTCTATCTGCCTTTCCTGATCTGGGTCTTTGGCTAAAGAAAAAGCCAGCACTTCCAAATACCCAGAGCTCTTCCATAACTATCCATAAACACCCACAAGCAAAACAATTGCTTGACGTGATAAGCCAGTCCTGATTGCTTGGTGCCCAGATTTATACGCTTAAGGAGATGGTTATGAGACTCGTTCTTATCACTTTGGCTTTGTGCCTTTGTCTTGTGCCCTTGCTGGCTCAGCAGGAATATGAAGTGCGGATGGATAAAAAGGAAGCCTTCACCGTTATAGGCATGGAAGTATTGAACACCATGGACAGTGCCGTGATGATGGAGCTATGGACCAGATTCATCCCTGCCATCAGCCAGGTTCCCAACCATGTCGGTGAGCAGTATTATGGCTTGAATTACTATACCGAAGAGCTCAACGAAGAGGGAGAGCCCGGTTTTGGCTATATGGCCGCAGCCGAAGTACGCAATCTGCCGGATGTCCCAGAAGGATTTGTTAGCCGTGAGATCCCTGCTTCTGCCTATGCCGTCTTCACCCATCGGGGGCCGGCTCAAAACATGAGCAAGATCTTTGAATACATCTATGGCCAGTGGGTACGTGAAACCCAATTGAAGCCCAAGATGCAGCCCTCCTTTGAGGTTTACGATCACAGATACGATCCCGAGAGTCCGGATTCCATAGTCGAAATCTGGGTACCGGTTCAAGAATAATATACTGGAGAAATAATCGTGAAATTCAGACTCAGCGCCTTGCTGCTAGCCATGGCAGCCATCTGCTTCCTGCTGCCCTTTGTGAATGTCCGCTGCTCCCAGGAAGCCATGAAACTTATGAACCAGTCTGTCAACGGAGCAGACAGCCTGAAAGCCGATGCCACTCCCACCAAGGGAGATCTGGTTTTTTACTACACCGGAAAACAATTGGTGCTGGGTGAAAAACCCACTCAAGTGGAACGTAAAGCCGATCAAAACGCTCCAGTACAACCTGATTCCAGCAATGGAAGCAACGAAGACAGCCTTCTGCTTGCTCCTCCTCAAACCACGTCCCGCACTACCCAAAACGATCCTTTCCACACCGTGCAGGGCGAAATGCCGGCTCCAACCGATAGCCAGAACGCACCCGGCACCCAGGAAGAGATTGTAACCCCCGGAGATACTGTAGCGCCTGAAACTCCCGGAATGCCCATGGAAGAAGCCGGAAAGCCCAAGCCAAACATCTATGCTCTGGCAGCTTTGGTGCTGATCCTGATAGGATTCTTTGGCTCCATCATTAAAGGTAACAAAGGCCTCGTGATTGGCTCTATCGCCAGTGTGGCAGCAGTGGCCATGCTGAACGTGATGAAGCTCACCTTCGGCACCTATCTCATTAATACAGGTGCTATTATGAAAGACCAGATGACCTATTATGAAGTGGAATACACCAGTTTCTTCTGGCTCTGTATTGCCCTCTGTGTACTGGCTTTCATCGAGCTTGCCATTCGTCTGACCACCGGTTGGAACGAGAACAGACCGCAGGTGATAACCTACAATATGGGAGAAGCCACGCCCACACCTTCCCTCTATGAATCCAATCTGGAAGATACTATCGCCTCGGAAATCGAAGCTGAGGAAGCTGCAGATTTTGGCGAAGACGAAGCTGAGATGCCCGAAACAGACGAACCCAAAGCTCCGGATCAACCATAAGATCTGAGTTAACGATATAATAAATGAAGGACAGCCTGACGCTGTCCTTTCTTTTTCCCTGATAAGCTGCCGACTCTTCACCGTGTCTTGCAGGACTCTTCCCGAACACTTTGCTCGGGAAGAGTCGGCCAAGACACGGTGAAGAGTCGGCAGCTTATAGACAAGAAATCCGGGAACAGGATGGGATTGCTCCACGATTCGTAAGATATGACCCAGCATGCCGTTTATTTTGTTGCAAACTTTCCGCAACAGGGGGCTCTATGAGCATGAATTCTGATACAATCTATCAAGTGATTATTAGTTATAGGCATGGACGAAGCCGTTTAACTGCAAGAATTAGTGTGGAGGTAATATGAACCGCAAACTTAGTCCATTTCGATTGGTGGATATTCTTGTTTTCTTTGTTTTGATGTTAACGCCCATTGTGCTGAGCGGGCAGGCCAATGGCAGCTTCAGGTTATTCTTCGATGATATGGTGGCCACGGGTTTTGCCAATTGGTCTTATGACCTGGACGATCCGGGCTTTGTGCATGGCGATGGCAATCCTTATACTCTGGATGCCTTGATTCCAATGTATTATCACACCTATGCTTACTATCAGTTTGGCTGGGGAGCTGGTTCCGATTATACATGCCTGATGGAAGATCTTCCTTTTGCCAATGTACCTGGAGATGTGCAGGTTTCGGACTATACAGATTTCTACCTGAAGGGATTTAACCGGATAAACACGGTCGAACCCTGGGAATCTGGGGCACTCTGGGAGAATCCGGTGAAGCCAGAACCTACGTGGCAGATTACTACCTTGTTACTTGCAACGGTGAGTGGATAAGATTTGACAACATTCAAGTGGATGCTATCCTGCCCTATGCCACGGCTGCTACTATGCGTACCAATCTCCAGGCATTTGGTTCTCTTTATGCAGGAGCCGAAAACTGGCAGAACGATATGGGAACAGGACATCCTGTTACCGGCCATGGCAGGGCGGATATCGCAGACGCCAGTGCCGGATTTGCTGCTGCGATGGATAACGGTACTCATCAGATAGAGTTCGATATCGTCACCTTCGACTACCTGATTCAGGGAGAGACGGGATACTATGATATGATTATCGATGTCTATCCTGCCACTATTGCCCAGAACATCGCCAATCCAAATGTAGATCTTGAAGCAGCCTTCCCTCAGCAGTTTGTCCTGCCGAACGTCGATCTAACCATAGACGTAGCCGCTGCCACAGGTGGCGGACCGCTTCTGGCCAATGATATCTGGATCAATCAGGTACCTGAACTGCCCACAGGAGATCTGCCGGCGGGAATCGCTGAAATGGCACCCGTCTATTGGGATATCCACACAACTCTGGATACCTATCTAATGGAGCTGAGCTTTGACCTCACAGACTTCCTTCCTTTTGGTGATCCTGCCAATTGGCGGCTCTGCAAACGGGATACCGAACTGGCGGCTTGGGTGGTTTATCCTTTCACATCTGTAGCCGGAAACACTATCACGGCAGAAGGAGTGATCGACCTCAGCGAGTGGGCTATTGGCAATACAGAACCAACTCTGGCAGTGGAACTCTCTGCTTTCACGGCAGTTGTCACGAGTGAAAATCTGGTGAGCTTGCAGTGGACTACCCAGTCTGAGACCAATCTCAGCGGATATGGAATCTTCCGCAGTCAAAGCCAAGACCTGGAGACAGCAACCGATCTGCAGAGGTTTATTGAGGCTTCCAACAGATCTACAAACCACACCTATAGTTTTGTGGAGGAGAACGCTTTGGAGCCCGGAACCTATTACTATTGGCTGAAAGCAGTTGAGCTGAGTGGAGAAAGCGAATTCCACGGCCCGGCTCAGGTTACAGTAACTGCCGATGGGGGCAGCAATCCGCCTCCAGCACCAACGCCTGTTGCCAAGCTGAATATCTTCCCCAATCCTTTCAATCCTCTCACCCGGATTGCGGTCTTCGTGCCGGATCAACAGAACGGCCAGTGCTCGATCTTTAATTCCAGAGGTGAATTGGTCTATCAATATGCTCCCCAATCCTTCACTGAAGGCTGGAACTATCTATCCTGGAATGGAGCAGATGCTTCCGGCCAGCCTTGCAGCAGCGGAATCTATCTGGTAAAAGTAAGTGGTGCGTCTTTGAACCTGCAAAGCAAAGCCATCTTGATGAAATAAGTACTCTTAAGTGTTGGAAGTTCATGGCTTGAGTCCGGTTTTCTGCATCGAAAGCCGAGCCAAGCCATGAACTCTTTTCTATACTGATGGAAACAGCCTGATTGGCGACAGCAAGGGCTGTATCGACTATCAACGATTTACCATTAACTGAGAGGGGTCTCTGCCAAATCGGAGTTTGGCAGCCCAGAAGCTCTTGTTACTCGTTACTTGTCACTCGTCACTAAAAAGATATTGACACCAGACGTGCCTCTGAAAAAATGGCACTCCAAAGAGGTTCAATAGATAATGTGCTTTACCAGTAAGAAACAAACATGTCCGACTATGGTCGATAGATTTTCAAGAGAGCGTTTGCGCATAGCAGATGCTCTTTTTTTTTGGAGTAAATCCTTATGACGATTGACGAAATTATTCGATTGGCCTTAGCCGAAGACATCGGCACGGGAGATATCACCACCCGCTTCCTGGATCTGGAGGCTGTTCGCAGCACGGCTTTTATGGTTGCCAAAGCTGAAGGCGTCATCGCTGGTGCCGAGATTGCACAAAAGGTCTTCAAAGCCGTTGATCCCGAGCTCAAGGTTACTCTTTACAAGAAGGATGGAGATAGCGTTCGCCCCACTGATGAGATCATGCGGATCGAGGGTAAGGCTTCTGCCATTCTGATGGGAGAACGCACTGCTTTGAACTTTATCCAGAGAATGAGCGGCATCGCCACCCGCACCCGCAGCATAGTGAATGCTCTGGGAGGCAGTTCCACCCGTCTGTTGGACACCAGGAAGACCACTCCGCTGCTGCGTGAGCTGGAGAAAATGGCCGTCAAGATCGGGGGAGGCTACAATCATCGCTTTGGTCTCTACGATATGATCCTGCTCAAGGAAAACCACATTCGTGCTGCTGGTGGTATCTCGGAGGCTGTTCGCCGCGTGAAACTCCACAACACCAGCTACAAGATCGAGTGTGAAGTTACCAATCTCACCGAACTCGAGGAAGCCGTGAATGCCGGTGTGGATAGAGTTATGCTGGATAATATGAAGCCCAAGGATATCCGCTCTGCCGTGAAGAAATTCGGTAAGAAAGTGGAACTGGAAGTATCTGGAGGCATCACCGAGGAAACTGCGGCGATATTGGCCAAAGCGGGGGTGCACTATATCTCCTCTGGGGCTATGACGCATTCATATAAATCATTGGATATCAGTTTATTATTTAAGGAGTAAGGATGGAAGACACTTTAAAGATTCTCATACAGATGCAAAGCCTGGACGATAAGATCGGTCAATACCGTCAGTTGCAGGATGAATTACCCAAACAGCTCAATTCTATCCTGGAAAAAGTGGAGCTTGCCACCGCCAAACTCCTGGAAACCGAAACTCAGAGATCGGAACTGAGTAAGAAACTCCGCGCCGTGGAAATGGATATCAAGACCCATCAGGAGCAAGCCAAGAAGTATGCCACTCAGCTCACGGATATAAAGACCAATAAAGAGTATAAAGCCCTCAATAGCGAGATAGCCTATCTGCACAGCAAGATCTCCGATCTGGAGAGCGCTGAGCTCGAACTGATGGATGAGGACGCCGTCTTCAAACAACAGATCGATGAAGACAAAGCTGCCCTGGCTGCAGCGGAACAGGAAAAGAAGGATAAAGAAGGTGACCTCCGGGCTCAGATTGGCCAGTTGGAAACCACTATCGAGGAAACCAGAGCCGCCCGCAACGAGCTGGCGCGCACACTTCCCACTTCTCTGATCAAACAGTATGGCAATATGATCAAAAACCGCAACAACAAAGCTGTATCCTTCGTGAATGACGATGCCTGCAGCATCTGCGGTTTTAATCTGCGTCCCCAGATCAAGATAGAGTTGCAGCTTCGCCGTAAGATCATCAATTGTGAGAACTGCGGCCGCATCCTGATCATTCCTTTCGGTGAAGATACCCCTGCCGAAGATTAAGAACACAAGTATTTTATCAATATAGACTTCCGCTTCAGGAAGACGAAGATGTCTGCTGCGTCACAAGTTGACGTGGAGGAAAGTCCGGACACCACAGGGCGGGATACTTCCTAACGGGAAGCTGCAGCAATGCAGAGCCAGCTCCACAGAAACAAACCGCGCAGTGCCCCTCCGGGATTTGTAGAACAGCTCCGGGACGGGTGCTGCGTAAGGGTGAAATGGCGGTGTAAGAGACCACCGGTGAGGGTGGTGACATCCTCAGCCAGGAAAGCCTTATCCGGTGCAATGCCAAATAGGAAAGCTTGCGTGGCCCGCGCACTTAGCTTTCGGGTAGGCAGCTTGAACCCTCTCCCGGAAACGGGAGCCAGCGTCGCGAGACAGGGTCCAGAGGAATAGACATCAGCTTGCTTGCAAGCCAACAGAATCCGGCTTATCGATTGTCCTGAAGCGGACTTTTCTTTCTATCATTTGCTCAGAAGCTCATCCTGCTAAACAGCTGGAGATGTTACGGAAGAAACATGATAGCAAGAGCAGAGACGGACGCCAATCCCGGAGCACTATGTTTGATATCATAAAGTTTCTTTGGTGCGCTTGTCTATTTCTTTCCACATTTTCCGGAGCTTGGAAGCAAGGCTTAAGGGCTCTTTACTACGTTGTTTTTCAGTATATTGGTGTCTGTTTCCACCCAGGGATAGGAGAGGTAGCTGAATCTCAGAGCCCAAGAAAGCAGAAAAGCACGAAAATATGTCTTGACATTCTAAAGGTAAGCGATAGCTTGTAGTCAGGTTCGGACCCTGAGTTCGGATCGAAGACAGTAAATAGAAGAAGAATCGATCATATACGTGTTTTAGGAGGATTTATGAAACACATACGTTTGTTTTTGTTACTGGCCCTATTGGCGACGATAGGTATGGCTTGGGGGCAAAACTATGGCCTTTACCTTGATGGTAATGGCGATTATGTCAGTTTAGGAAATAACACAGTGAACCCCTTGATGGCTGGTGCTACCGGGATCACTGTTTCTGCGTGGATCAATCCTGCTTCGTTGAGGACAGGAACCGATGCCAACAGAAATATGTTGTTTGATCTTACCACAAACGGGACAAGATCAATGGTTGCGATGTATGCCAGAGAGAATGGTGTCCTTCGCTTTGGTGGCCGCAGCAACGGTACTGAGGCATTTCAAAACCTTGTTACTCCCACTCCAGTCTTGACCACAAATACTTGGTTCTTCGTGGTTGGAGTCTTGGATTTTACTAATGATCAGATCAGACTCTATCTTGACGATCAGATTATAGCTACACAAAATGTAAGCTTTTCCAGCTTGACATACACTCCCGGCACTGGTGGTGCAAACTATTTCGGTGTTAATGCTGCCTTATCCGCCACCCAATACTTCCATGGTATGGTTGATGAAATCAAGATCTGGAACTATCCTCTTACAGTGGCTCAGATTGAGGCAGAGAAGTACAAAGAATATGCGACGGAAGCAAGCATTCCTGCAGGCATGATTGGATATTGGAATTTTAACAATAACACCAATGATATGACCAGCAACAATCTGGATGGAACCTTGTTTGGAGACGCCACATACGATGAAAGCGTAACCCTTCCCATTGAGCTGTCCTCTTTCACTGCTGTTCCCAATGCTCAGTATTTTGTGGAGCTGCACTGGATTACCCAGTCTGAAACCAATGTTGCCGGCTTCCGGGTTTATCGTTCCACTACTCCTTTCATTCAGGACGCTGTTATGTTCAACACCTTTGTTGAAGCTCACAACACTTCAGAGACTCAGTTCTACACCTTTGTTGATGAAGAGATCTATGCTTCCGGTACCTATTACTACTGGTTGGAGAACGTGGATATGAGCGGAAACACTGATTTCCATGGTCCCGTGATTGCCACAGTTACCTTTGGTGATCCCAGCACACCTCCTGAGATTCCCGCCATTCAAAGTGGTATCCAGAAGATCTTCCCCAATCCCTTCAACCCCACCACCAACATTATGTACACCATGTTGGAAGATGCTGCTGTGAGCGTTAAGGTTTACAACCTTCGTGGCCAGCTTATCTCCAAGCTGTATGAAGGTAACAACGTTGCCGGAACCCATACTGTTGCCTGGAACGGCGTGGCCGATAACGGCACCGAGCTGAGCAGCGGTATCTATACCGTCCTGGTCAAGATCGGCAACAAGACCCACAGCCAACGGGTTGTCCTAAGCAAATAATCCTCTAAAAACAATAACATATACAAGCCCTCAGTCTTGAGGGCTTTTTTTTGCCTTCAAGATGTGAACCCGTAGCTCAGGAGGCAGCTCTCCCAAGCTCTGCCCCCTCCTTTTTTCAGGATAGAAAGATAAAAAGATTGACTAAATCCCTGAACGAGATAATCCTGCACGATAGAAGAAGAATGAATAACAAGAGGTTAATGTATGAAAACAAACCCGCTCCTCACAACGGAAAACACTCACAGGCTCAAAGCCATCCCCTTTGACAAGATTAAAACAGAGCATTACCTGCCTGCCTTCGAGCAGGTGCTGGCCGAGACCAAGGCCGCCATCGAGAAGCTAAAGAAGAGCAAAGCCAAGCCCACTTTCGAGAATACCATCGAAGCCATGGGCGTGGCCGAAGAACATCTGGATTACATCTCCGGCATTTTCTTCAATCTGCTCTCCTGTGAGAGCGATGATGAATTCAAAGCTCTGGCGCAGAAGATTTCCCCCATGCTATCCCAATTCAGCAGCGAAATCTCCACCGATCCAGTGATCTTTGAGAAGGTCAAGGCCGTCTATGAAGCCGAAGTCGCCGGCAAACCCGCTCCGGAGCTTCCCAAAGACCTCACCGACAAGAAAGCTCTGCAAAAAGCCGAACGCTACAGAATCATCGAACGCAGCTACACCGGCCTGATCCGCAACGGCGCTTTGCTTTCCGATGCAGACAAGAAGAAGCTCACTGCCATAGATATGGAGATGTCCCGTCTCAGCCTGGATTTCTCGAATCACGTGCTGGCAGCCACCAATGCTTTCATCGTGCATATCACCGATCCCAAAGAAGTGGAAGGTATCCCGGAAAGCGCACTCAATGCCGCTGCCTACACCGCAAAACAAAAAGGCAAAGACGGCGGCTGGGTCTTCACTCTGCAACCCTCCAGCCTGATGCCCGTGCTCACATATTGCAAGAACCGCGAGCTGCGCAAGAAGCTGCAAAAAGCTTATGCCTCCCGCGCTTACAAAGGCAAGTTCGACAACCAGGAGCTCATCCTCAAGATAGTGCAATTGCGTTACAAAAGAGCCCGTCTGCTGGGCTTCAAGAACCATGCCGAATACGTTCTCAAAGAGAGAATGGCCGGCAGCCCCAAAGCCGTGCTGGATTTCCTGGATAAGATCTACAAAGTTGCCTATCCCGCTGCCAAAGCCGAAGTGAAGGAAACCGCAGCCTATGCCAAAGCCAAAGACGGCCTGGCCAAGCTGATGCCCTGGGATTTCGGCTACTATTCAAACAAGCTCAAAGAAGAACGCTATGCCTACGATCCGGAACAGCTTCGTCCCTGGTTCAAGGTCGAAAACGTGATCAAAGGCCTCTTCAAGGTTGCCAAAAAGATTTATGGTATAGACCTGAAACGCGTGAAAGACGTTCCGGTCTACCACAAAGACGTTCAGACCTGGGAAGTGCACGATGGTGATAACTACCTCGGCCTGCTCTATCTGGATCTTTTCCCGCGGGAAACCAAGCGCGGTGGTGCCTGGATGACCACCTTCCAGGGACAGGGAATGCATTCCGATGGCATGCGCCGTCCCTTCGTCTCAATCGTTGGTTCGCTCACTCCTTCCACAGATAAGCACCCTTCACTCCTGCGTTTGGATGAAGCCCGCACCATCTTCCACGAGTTTGGCCATGCCCTGCATGCTCTGCTTTCGGATTGCTATTACAAAGGTGTTTCCGGAGCCAGAGTGCTGTGGGACTTCGTGGAACTTCCCTCCCAGATCATGGAAAACTGGCTGCTGGAGAAAGAAGCGCTGAAGCTCTTTGCCAAGCATTATGAGACCGGTGAGGTGCTGCCTGATGAACTGATAGACAAGGTGCTGGCAGCAAAGAACTTCCAAGCCGGTATCGCCAATATAAACCAGCTACGCTATGGCATCGTGGATTTTGCCTGGCACAACCAAAACCCCTCCAAGATTAAGGATGTGGATGCCTTTGAGAGAGAAGTGATCGAGCCTTACCGGCTGATGCCGGCGGTGACAGGAACCAATATGTCCTGCTCCTTCTCCCATATCTTTGCCGGAGGATACTCCGCAGGATACTATTCCTACAAGTGGGCGGAAGCCCTCGAAGCCGATGCCTGGAGCTACTTCCAGGAGAAAGGCATCTTCAACCGCGAACTGGCGGATTCCTTCCGGAAACACATCCTGGCCAGAGGAAATTCCTTCCATCCGATGATTCTCTTCACGGCTTTCCGCGGACGCAAGCCCGATCCGGATGCCCTGCTCAAGAGAGATGGACTGATCTAATCCCTCTCATATAGAGAGATGGTTTACACCGGCTGCCCTTGGGTGGCCGGTGTTCTTTTTCCCAAGGATTCTAGGATTGAAGGATTAGAAGGATTATCTTGGGCTTAAGTTCAAACAGAGTGGGCACCGTCATTCCAGCGAAGGAGACTGTGAGAAAAGTCTCCGGAGAGTCCCGCTAGGGACGATATTTCAGATAGCAACTCAGGATGTTATGAGAGATCAGTGAGTCCCGGAGGGACGACATTTTAGATTGATAAAACTTGATTGTTTATGCATATAAGGATATCTGAAATGGCGTTCCTACGGAACTCTGGATCGTTATATGGATCGTAGAACTATCTAAAATGTCGTCCCTAGCGGGACTCTTCTCCTGAATTCCAGTCTGTTCACACAGTCTCCTTCGCCGGGATGACGGTAATGTACCCACTCAGTTTGAACTTGAGCCCAAGATTTCTCTGAGAGGGGTGATAGATTCCAGGCTTGCTGATTGATTTCCAACTGCTCCCGGACTCTTCACCGTGTCTTGGCCGACTCTTCCCGAACACTTTGCTCGGGAAGAGTCCTGCAAGACACGGTGAAGAGTCGGCGAGAAACCAGGAGGCAATTGGCATTAAACTAATAATATCGAGAAGCTCCACTCCCCCTCCATGATCTGCCGGCCCGATGGGACTTGGGGCAGGATGTTGCAAAGAAAGGACTGCATCCCACCTCCCACAAGCATTTTTCGCCATTTTAGCACACTTTTTTCTTGACTGCTAAGTAAGGCTCGCTAGATTGTCTATAACCAGTCTGCGGACTGGGGCTAGTTTTGTGTATTTTCATCTTTTCGGGTTATCAAGCCCAGAATCATTATTCATAAAGAAAAAGGAGTATGCTATGAACTTATGGAAACGGATCAGTATCGGCATGGTTTTCCTGACGCTTGTCGTGTTTGCCCATGCTCAAATAGGTCTTAACTCAGTGCAGGGACGCAGCCCGGTCGTACAGGTCGTGCGTAATGTCAGCAGTGCTGTGGTGCAGATAAAGGTCGAATCAACCGTCACAGTGCGGCAGAACAATCCCTTCCTCAACGACGATTTCTTCCGCTTTTTCTTCCCTCAACAGCCTCAACAGCAACAGAGGCCGGTCACTTCCATGGGTAGTGGTTTTATTTTTCAATTTAATGAAGGTAGCCGTGAAGCCTTTATCATGACCAATAACCATGTGGTCGAAGGCGGCGATAACATGAAAATCACGGTTACTCTTGCAGATAAAAAGACCTACCAGGCCACCGTCGTGGGATTGGATCCCAATACAGACGTGGCCGTAATCAAGATAACGGTCGAAGAAGACGAGCCCATCACGGTCGCACCTCTGGGAGATTCCACCCAACTCGAGATCGGAGATTGGGCAATTGCCATTGGCAATCCCTTCGGAGATATAGGTTTGGATAGAACCGTAACTCTGGGCGTGATCTCCGCTCTGGGGCGTTCCAACCTGAATTTTGGCAACAACTCCCCCATCTATCAGGATTATATTCAGACGGATGCCGCCATCAATCCCGGAAATTCCGGAGGTCCTCTGCTCAATATCGAGGGTCAGGTGATAGGCGTTAATGCCGCCATCACCAGCACTTCCGGCGGCAGCATAGGCATTGGTTTTGCCATTCCTATCAATCTTGCCAAACGCGTGGTGGACGACCTCATCGAAAGCGGAGCCGTCAGCCGTGCCTATATGGGCATCACTCCGCAGGAAATCACGGCAGACCTGATGGAAGCTTTCTCGCTTTCCGAAGTCTCCGGCGTGCTGGTAACTTCTGTGGAAGATGATTCACCGGCAGATTCCGCCGGCCTGGAAGTGGGTGATGTGATCATCGAACTGGGTGGAGAAAGAGTGCCGAACGTCTCCAAGTTCCGCATCGCCGTAGCTATCTCCCGGATTGGGGATACCATTCCTGTGCGCGTGATCAGAAACAACGAGACCATCACTCTGAACGTAACCCTCACAGCCTTCCCCAGCGAGAATGGCGGCACTGAAAAACCGCAGACCGACCTGAAAACCGATCATGGTATTTCGGTGGAAGCCCTGGATGGCAATTATGCCCGTCAGAACAACATCACCGGTGATGCCGGCGTGGTGGTGCGTTCTGTAAGAGCCGATTCCCCCGCCTCCGTTGCCGGAATTCAAGCCGGGAACATCATCCTGAGAGTGGGCAATACCCGCGTGAACAGCGTGGAGGAATTCAACAATGCCATCACCGCAGCCATTAATAATCTCAGCAACAGCCGCCGCCGTACCATCAGCCTGCTGGTGTTGGATCGCAACAAGCGTCAAACCTTCTACACTCTGCGCTTTGATTGATAATCCGCAGTTATATTGTTCCTCAAAACCCCGGCCTAGCTCCGGGGTTTTCTTTTTGGAGAGGAAAACAAGCTTGACAAAGGATGCGTCACAAACGATCATGTAAGAAGTAAGAAAAGGAGAGCCAATGAAGAACTTTTTAATGATAATCGCCTGTTTGCTTGCAGGAAGCTTGCTAATGGCTCAGGAGCCGGGAACCGGTTATTATGCCGCCGATCAATCGGTTTTCGTCCTGCCCACAGCCCACACCATGCCTAAGGGAAGCCACGCACTAACTTCATATGAGTTGTTTTTGTGGCAATACAGCTTTGCTCCTACAGATCGTTTACATCTTAGTGCCGGGATGGTCTTTCCATTTAATGGAGAGATGCTAAAGACTATCAGTTTAGGTGCCAAATACCGCTATATTTCCCAGAATCTGAGCAATGGTGCTGTTTGGGTCAGCTACACGCCCGATGCCAATACCATGACTGCCGGCAATGTATTCAGCTACGGAACAGATAGAAGCAGTCTGCATTTGGTCGCTGCCGTTGCGACTCAGTTTAACGATGGAGATAGTCAAGCCTTCTTCGGCATGGGCGGGATACTCGGGCTTTCACGAAGAGCAAACCTGATGGGAGAAGTGATAGCTATCCCCAGTTCAGAATGGGATGACTTTGAGGATATGGAAATGGATTCCGAATACGATGGCGTAGTTATATTCGGCCTGCGCTTCAAAGGGGAGCGGATTAGCTGGGATCTGGGTGGAATCAGGTTCCTTGAGGATCAGGGAGACATTTGGGCTCTACCCTTTGTAAAAGGCACCTTTATATTCTGATCAGCTTTTCACATAGAGATAATGCGCCAGTATTCCCGTGGCGATGGCGGCATTGAGGGATTCCATCTGAGGCTGCATGGCAATCTTCAGGCTTGCGGCTGAGGCTTTGACCAGCTCGGCCGAGATGCCATGGGCTTCCGAGCCTATCACATAGACGGTGGGCTCATCTTTGGGGAGATAATCCATAAGCTCCAGCTCTGCTTTCATATCCAGGCAAACCAGCGAAAGCTTCTGCTTGATGAGCAGATTGGCAGGCAGCACCCGATAGGGCAACCAATATACACTTCCAAGCGAGGCACGGATCACCTTGGGAGAAGAAACCTCCACACAGCTTTCGGAAAGCAGGATGGCTCCAATCCCAAAAGCTGCAGCAATTCTGAAGATAGTGCCCATATTTCCCGGATCACTGATGCCATCCAGATAGAGTGCTGTCTTGAAGCTTGCATCACGGGGACGGGGCACGGGATACAGCGCTGCTATTCCCTGAGGATGGTTCGTATCGCTGATGCGCTCCAGATCGCCTTTCTGCAGCTTGAATACCGGGGTATTCCCCACAATCTGCGGAAGGGGATAGTCTCCTTCCAGATAGAGCTCCAGAGGCATTACGCCATTACAGAGCAATTGTTCCAGAATGTTTGCTCCTTCCACGATCACCTGCCCCGTTTCCAACCTCTCCTTCTTACGGCCTAAACTAAGTAAATACTTCAACCTCTCACGGCTGAGCATAGGGTGATTCATAGCTTAACTCCAACTATTATTTATATAGATACTTATGAACTTATCCACAGGCAAGGCCTACTTATCCACATATCACAGAGTACTGCCTTACAAGTACTTAAGGATTTATCCACAAATTCCCCGGGACTTATCCACAACTTATCCACAAGCTCTGTGAGCAGCTTCATTTTATAGAATTATGAGCCTGGATACCAGGCTCTCTCCCCGGGTTTTAACCTTGAGAAAATAGATGCCGGCCGGAAGACAGCGGATAGCCTGCTCGGTTCCCAGAAAGCGGTAGCCCTGCTGTTCTGCGGGGAGCTCTGTCTCCCAGACCACCTGGCCCCGGGTGTTGAATAGTTTCAGTGTTACGGAGCCTTCAGGCTGCCTGGCCAAGTTCCAGCTTGCCTGCAGTAGCTCTCTTCCCGGATTGGGATAAACCAGCAGCTCGGAACCTGTTTCCGCAAAAGTATAGTTCAGGACGGCTTCCCGGATTTCTCCCTCGGGATACACCGTTCTGACGTAAAAAGTGCCGGAAGACGGTGCTTGCAAGGGAATACTGATGGTTCCGGTGGTCTGCATGGTATAGTATGCAATCTCCATGAAGCTCGCATCGGAATGATCTATCACATAGTAAACCGAATCGGGATGTACAGCCGGAGTGAAGCTAAGCAGCAGATGCCCGGGAAACTTCTCCACTTTGAGTTCGTTAACGTTTATTGGGATGAAAACCGGGAGTTCCCAAGCGTTGTTCAGGAGACTCTGCCAGCGGGTGCGGGAAAAATCCAACTTAAGGTAGTGAGGCAAGTTTTGGCCATAAACATAGTAGTATAAAGGAAACCAGATACTAGCCGAGCCCACCGGCTCCGTAATGCCGCTTGTGGCCTGTGAGACAACCACGGATTCCCAGATCTGCTGCAAGTATTGCATCCTGCTTTTCAATTCGGGATCCTCAGTATGAGCTTCTGCGATGGAAAGGAACTGTCCCAGATCGATATCCGAGAGGTTGCC
This sequence comes from Candidatus Cloacimonadota bacterium, assembly GCA_029567705.1. GTDB lineage: Bacteria > Cloacimonadota > Cloacimonadia > Cloacimonadales > Cloacimonadaceae > PHBP01. Next base: position 21,442 of record JAKPXC010000064.1, on the reverse strand, counting down.
GAGAGAATAGCATTCCTCCCGCCAAACTGCCAAATCAGGTATCCGACGTCGATACTCCCGGCAGAATTCGCCCCAATGATCCACAAAGCTGCTCAGTGTGGTGGTGGAGAGCACGGAACAGGTGCTCACCAGATCTGCACTGTGGGGATTCTGACTGCCCCCCACGGCGTAGGATTGGGAATAGAGCAGGGGTATTTGCTGCAGAATGGTATTCAGATTCTGGCCAAAGAGCGGAAGTATCTCCGGATAAGGGAAGCCCGTCACGGGAACCAGTTCCTCCGAGCCGATCACATAGTCTGCAAAGCCTTTCACCTCGTCCGCCACTTCAATAGCCTGCATACTGCAGGCATCGAAGAGCAGAATATCGAAGCGGGGATGACCGGAAAGGGCAGCCTTCAGGTCTCCATCTGCCACGCTTAAAGCCTCTTCAGAAGTATAATCTGGACAGATCCACTTGCTCTCGTCTGCTTTGCTCCAACCGCTGCCATGTGACCAGATCACCAGCATGGTGCGGTCTGCAGAATAGCGATCACAGCCCCAGGAGATGAACTCCCGCAGGGTCTGCACCGAGCCGCTGCTGAGGTTTCCCAGATGCGAGATTTGGCGGGAAGTGATTTGTTCAGAAGAATCGTGACCCAGCTCCCAGCGCCGGGTGCCGCCCAAGCTGTGTTCCGGAGGGAGATCTGTTTGCAGCCAAACTTTGGTGCCGTCAGGCAGATTGACTGATTCCATAGAATTAAAGTCCTGCACCGCAGCGCTCGCCAGGTTGCTGTCGGCAGCCATGTAGATCAGGATATTCCAGCTTTCGGCCTTGATCCCGAGGGACAGCAACAGCAGAGCTATGAGGTGCAGGACTTTGAACTTGGTCATTATCTCTTTTTAGTTAAAACAACCTCACTCTTGGTTCAGTAGGGGTAGATCTGTGCCTTTTCTTCACCCTTGAGCACTCTGATACCACCCTGGGAAAGGGCTTCCATTTCCTTTTCACCGGGATAGAGCCTAAGGGGAGCAATGAAGGAAACGCGCTTGGAGATTCCGTCCACGATCACCTGATTGTAGGCCAGGCCACCGGAAAGGAAGATGGCATCCACTTTGCCTTCCAGCACTGCAGCACAAGCTCCGATCTCCTTGGAAACCTGATAACACATGGCATCCAGGATATGGGCAGCATACTCGTCTCCGGCTTGAATGCGCTTATTGACTTCTATACCGCTGTCTGTTCCCAGATAGGACATAAGCCCCGCAGTCTTGGTGAGATAAGTGGTGAGCTGCTTCTTATCCCATTCTCCGGAATAGGCCATATCCAGCAGGTCACCAATGGGAAGTGCTCCGGCTCTTTGCGGAGAGAAGGGTCCCATTCCCAGAAGAGCGTTATTGACGTCCACGCAACGTCCGGCTTTGATGGCAGCAATGGAGATACCACCACCCATGTGAACGCCGATGCAATTGACCTGGTCGTATTCTTTACCGAGTTCTTTGGCTACCAGACGGTGGATGTAGCGAATGTTCAGTGCATGGAAGAGGCTCTTGCGCTCGATCTCCTTGATGCCGGAAATGCGGGCAATATCATCAAACTCATCGACCACCACCGGATCCACAATATAAGAGGGAATGCCGAGCTCTCCGGCTATGGCATTGGCGATGAAAGCTCCCAGATTGGAGGCATGAATTCTACCCCAAAGCTTGGGGTCTTTGAGATCGCGAAGCATGTTTTCACAAATCTCCCAGGTACCACCGGAAACGGAGCGAACTAAGCCGCCACGGCCGATCACGGCGTGCAGACTGGAGGCGTGAACATTGTGCTCTTCCATAGCTTCCAGCACCAGGCGTTTACGAAAGTCATACTGCTCGATAATGCCGCCATAGGGCTCCAGTTCTGCCGGATCATGCCGCAGAGTGAGCTCGAAGACGGGATTGATGTCGTCAAAAACGGCTATCTTTGTGGAGGTTGAACCGGGGTTAATGGCGAGTACACGGTAGGTCATAGGATCTCCTTCTGGTCTTTTTATGTTTTTTTCCAGTCCAGAGAGCTTATCTGATTTGTCAATGAGATTGTGGGGTGTCTTTAGCTCTCATTGGGATTTTCTTAGAAGCTAGGTGGCGTTTTATCGATATTGGAGAGCTTAGGTTCCACAGAGTAATGTAAGCCTGCAAACTGAGAGCAAAACAGCACTTGACAGATTCTTGCGCATTTGGTATAATGGACAGAAGCTCGTAAAGCGGTGCAAAGACCGCTGTGAGCAAAAGTTATGAGTTTGAAACTGGAGAAGAAATGCGTCACGTCTTATTTATCGGAATACTGTGCATCGGTCTGGTCTTAACCGGCTGTTATTTCTGCAAGAAGCATGAGCCTGTCCCCATGCCTGTAGTTGAGACTGAAACCTCAACGACAACCCCTCAAACCGGCTGGACTCCGGAACACTTCAGAGAAACCGCCAGAAGCCTGACGGAAGAGCTTCTCTCCGCTTCCTGGTATCAGGATTTTAACTCTGGAGAAGGCAGAAAGCCGGTGATCATGATCCTCTCCATCCAAAACCAAACTGAGGAGCATATCCCCGCCGAGAATCTGACCAGGGATCTATCCCGAGAGCTGCTTCGCAGTGGCAAGGTAAGCTTTGTAGCCCCCCGGGAAGACCGTCCCATCAATCCTGAAGCCCCCGAACCTACTCAGGGCATTGCCGAATCCACCGGTGCAGATTTTGCCATTAAAGGCACCATCAACCGTACCGGAGCAGAGGGTGAGAACCTGCGCAGCAAGCTTTACTTAGTTGAGCTGAGCCTGGTAAACCTCAAGAGCGGTGAGCTGGCACACCGGTGTTCCCACACAGTGCAAATACAAATACATAGATAGATTAGGAGAGAAAATGCCCATCACCAAGCTCGATCAAATGTTTGAAGTTCTGGCATCCCGCACCAAGAAGCGCCTCGTCGCAGCCTGGGCGGTGGATGCCCACACCGTCGTAGCAGCAGCAGAAGGAGTAAAGAAAGGCATCATCGAAGCCACTCTGGTGGGTGATGAAGCGCAGATCGTCGCCGTCTGCAACCAGCATCAGATCGACCCCAATATCTTTACCATCGTACAAGCTGATAACGACATTACTGCTGCCAACCTGGCCGTAAGCCTCATCAACGAGGGTAAAGGCGATTTCCTGATGAAGGGTCTGCTCTCCACTGATCGTTACATGAAAGCCATCCTTAATAAAGAAACCGGGTTGATGAATCCCGGAGCAGTGCTTTCTCACGTCACTGTGATCGAACCTCCCACCTATCATAAACTGCTGATAGTGGGTGATGTAGCCATCATTCCTTTACCGGATTTGAACCAGAAGATAGCCATTACGAACTACCTGATCAAGGCTGCCAAACTGCTCGGTATCGAGAAGCCCAAGGTAGGCCTCGTGGCTCCCAGTGAACAGGTGTTGCCCAAGGTTATCTCCAGCGTGGAAGCCTCCATCATCAGCAAAATGAGCCACCGCGGCCAAATCAAGGACGCCATTGTGGAAGGTCCTCTGGGCATGGACGTGATCATCGATAAAGAAAGTGCCGATATCAAAGGGCTGAAGAGTGAAGTCTGCGGTGATGCGGATTGCATTCTTTTCCCCGCTATTGAAGCAGGAAACGTGTTTTACAAAACCATGACCAAGTTCTGCGGTGCAGAGCTCTGTGCCATCGTGATGGGCGCTCGGGTGCCTGCTGTGCTTTCCTCCCGGGGAGACAGCGAGCAGACCAAGCTCTACAGTATCGCTTTGGCAGCTATGATGGCGTAGACCAATGATCAAGACCCTCACTGAACTGGTCGAAACCGTTAAAGCCAAAGGCACAAAGACCCGGATTGCTGTAGTCTCAGCCGAAGATTCCAATACCCTGGGAGCAGTTGTCCGAGCTGCCGTGGAAGGCTTTATCCTTCCTATTCTTCTGGGCAATCCCGAGAAGATCAAGAGCCTCTGCCAAGTCGAAGAATTACCTTTGGATGAAAGCTGGATACTGCCATGTGACAACGAGGCAGAAGCAGCCGCCCAGGCAGTCAGTATGATTCATGCCGGAGAAGCCGACGTGCTCATGAAGGGCTTGATCGGCACCGATAAATTCCTCAAAGCTGTGTTGAATAAGGAAAAGGGCCTGCTGCCGCCCAAGGCAGTGATGAGCTACGTATGTGCTCTGGAACTGCCCCGCTATCACAAACTCCTCTTTATCTCAGACACTGCCGTTATTCCCTTCCCGGATCTGGATCAAAAGATTGCCATGACCAACTACGCCGTGAAGATGGCCCTTAGTTTTGGGATAGAACAGCCCAAGGTTGCTCTGATCTCCGCCACGGAGAAGCCCGGTGCAGCCTTCCCGGCTTCGCTGGAATATGCCCAAATCTCCAAGATGGCAGAACGCGGTCAGATCAAGAACTGCGTGATAGACGGGCCTTTGGATATCTTCCTGGCCTGCGATCCCGGCAGCCTGGAGATCAAGGGAGTGGATACTCCCATCGGCGGCGATGCAGACGTGCTGATCTTCCCCAATATAGAATCCGCCAATAGCTTTTACAAGGGCCTGATGCTCTTTGCAGGCGGAGAACTGGCCGGCCTGATCCAGGGAACCATCGCCCCGGTCGTGGTGATGTCCCGCTCCGAAAGTGCTGAATCCAAATACTATTGCATCGCCCTCTCCTGTTTGATGGCGGAGGATAAATGAAGCTCGCCATAGCTAGTGACCACGCAGGATACTGCCTCAAGGAACAGCTCAAAGCAGCTCTTCCGGAGCACGAATGGATGGATTTCGGCTGCTTCAGCGAAGACAGCATGGATTACCCCGACACAGCCCGTCCTGCAGCATCAGCAGTAGCTTCAGGAGACTGCGAGAAGGGCATCCTGATCTGCGGAAGCGGCATAGGTATGAGCATCAGCGGCAACAAAGTGAAAGGTATCCGCGCCGCTCTCTGCAACACCACAGATGTTGCGCGGCTTTCACGCCAGCACAATGATGCCAACGTCCTGGTGCTTGCCGCCCGGTTCACGGCTTTTCATTATGCCCTCGAAATCGCCAAAGTTTGGCTTGCCACCTCCTTTGAAGGCGGCAGACACCAGACCAGAATAGAAAAAATAAAAAAGATAGAAGGAGATTCACTATGAATCACATCAAGAGCTTCGATCCCGAACTCTATGCCGCCATGCATGCGGAACTGGTGAGAGAGCGCGAGAACCTCGAGCTGATCGCCTCTGAAAACTTTACTTCACTGGCAGTCCTTGAAGCTCAGGGCAGCGTGCTGACAAACAAGTATGCCGAGGGTTATCCCTATCGCTGGAGCAAGAAGACCGGCAAGCCAAATTACGCTCTCTATGGCAGATACTACGGTGGTTGCGAGCATATTGACGAAGTGGAACGCCTTGCCATCGAACGTGCCAAAGAGCTCTTTGGCGCAGAACACGCCAACGTCCAGCCTCACGCAGGATCTCCTGCCAATATGGCAGCCTACTTCACGCTGGTCAAGCCCGGCGACACAGTGCTGTCCCTGGAACTTGCCCACGGCGGACACCTCACTCACGGCCATCCCCTGTCCTTCTCCGGTCAGCTTTATAACATCATCCACTACACCGTGGATCCCAAGACCGAGCAGTTTGATTACGAGCAGATCATGCGTCTGGCAGAAGAGCACAAGCCGCAGATGATTCTCACAGGTGCCTCTGCCTATCCCAGAAAGATAGATTTTGCCCGCTTCCGTGAGATAGCAGACAAGGTCGGAGCCAAGTTCATGGTTGATATGGCGCATATCGCAGGTCTCGTGGCTGCAGGCCTGCATGACAACCCGGTGCCCTATGCTGATGTAGTAACCACCACGACCCATAAGACTCTGCGTGGTCCCCGTAGTGGCTTGATTCTCTGCAAGGAAGAATATGCCAAGGCGATAGACGGAAACGTCTTCCCCGGCTTGCAGGGCGGACCTCTGATGCACATTATAGCTGCCAAGGCAGTTGCTTTCAAGGAAGCTCTCGAGCCTGCCTTCAAGACTTATCAGCAGAATGTTGTAGCCAATGCAGCAGCTCTGGCCAAAGACCTGATGGACAACGGCTTCAAGCTGGTCTCCGGCGGCACCGATACCCACCTTATGTTGCTCAATCTGGGCACTGAGGAAGAAGGCGGTCCCAGCGGCAAGAAGATGGAAGAAGCACTCGATATGGCAGGCATAACCGCCAATAAGAACACCGTTCCTTTCGATACCCGCAGTCCCTTCGTGGCTTCCGGGGTTCGCTTGGGTACTCCCTCCGTCACCACCCGTGGCATGGGCATCCCTGAAATGAAGCAGATCGCCGACCTCATCAAAAAGGTACGCGACAACCATGATAACGAAGAATTCCTGGCCGGAATGAAGGCTGAAGTGCGCGCACTCACAGCCAAGTTCCCGCTTTATCCTGAACTGGGATAATATACGAAACAGCTTGATTGTAATACACAGACGGGTGGAATGCACAATTCTGCCCGTCTGTTTTTATGCCGGTGAAGGCACCCGGATAATCCGGAAACAATTATATAGGAGTATCTATGAAACTTTTGGAACTGAAGCAGAGCCTCCCTGCGGGGCTTGACTATTGGGAAATCAAGCAGCAGGAAAACCGCGATCAGGCGGTCTTCTTCCTTGATGGCAGCATGACAAACAACAACCGGAGCTCCTCTTCCGGAATCATGTGCCGGGCTTACAAAAACGGTGCCTGGGGCTTGGCTTCCAGCGCGTTGGGCGATAGTGCCAGCCTTGCCAGAATCTGCGGCAAAGCAGCTTCCAATGCGGAACTGCTCTCCAAACACCGCGGAGGAAAAGCCATCCACCTGCCCTCCAATCCGGCTCAGGGAGAGTACCTCTTTTACACCAAAAAACAGCCCTGGAGCTTTGCTCAGAGGCGAGACTTCGTGCTGGAACTGGATAACTATGTCAAAACTAAATACCCCAAGCTCAGCTCTCGTCAGATGGGCATCCGCCAGGATGAGACCGAGAAGCATATCATCACTTCAGACGGTGCAGATATGCACGTGATGATCCCCCGTTCCTTCCTTATTGTGGCAATGGTGGATACAGGAACTGATGGCCCCGTTCAAGGCTACAGATCATTGGGCGGCTTTGGCCAATTTGAGGATATCTACAGCGATCCCAAAGAAGTGTATGAAGAATTGGAGAAGCTTTATCAAGAGGTGCAGGATATGAAAGACCCCGTCTATGCACGTGCCGGAAGCTTCGATTGCGTTTTGGATGCAAGATTGGCAGGCATCCTGTCCCATGAAGCCGTGGGTCACACCACCGAGGCGGACTTTGTCCTAAATGGCTCCATCGCCGGAGATTTCCTGAATCAAGAAGTTGCCTCCCCACTTGTGAGCCTGATCGACGTAGCTCATACCTACGACAACACCATCTGCCCGGTTCCCGTCTTTATCGATGATGAAGGAACCCTGGCTGAGGATTGCGTGATTATTGATAAAGGTATCCTGAAGAGCTATATGCACAACAAAGAATCCGCCGCCATGCTGGGTCACAAGCTCACCGGCAATGCCCGCGGACACTATTTCAGCGATGAACCTCTGATCCGCATGCGCAACACCATGATAGTCCCGGGCAAGGATAAGCTTGCCGATATGATTGCTTCCATCGAAGATGGCTATTATCTGGTGGAATCCAACAACGGTCAAGCCGATGCCACCAGCGAGTTTATGTTTGGTGTAACACTGGGTTATGAGATCAAGAACGGCAAACTGGGCAAAGCCATCAAAGGCACCACCATGAGTGGAGTGGCCTTTGATCTGCTCAAGACGGTCACGATGGTCTCCGACGATATGTATTGGACAGGCTCCGGTATGTGCGGAAAGAAACAGAGCATCCAAGTCGGCATGGGCGGCCCCGCTATCAAATGCCGCGTCAATCTGGGAGGTAAGTAATGGATAACCTTTGCAAAAAGCTGATAGACCGTCTCTTGGAACTCGGTGCAGACAAAGCTGTGGTAAGCTATAACGAAAGTGAAGACAGCGAATATAACTTGATCTACAAAGAGCTGAACCTCCTGCGTTCACTGGAATCCAAACGCTTGAATCTCGCCGCCTACAAAGATAACAAGCGTGCCATCAAATCCATCAACCAGATAGATGAAGCCTCCGTTGAGGAAGCCCTCACCGAGCTTATTCAAAGCGTTCAGGAAGGCAATCCCGATCCCGCCTTTGACATCGCAGAGTATCAGGAACCGGCTGCCTTTACAGACGGTCCCCTAAAGCCGGATAACGACCAGATCGTGAAACGCCTGCAGGAATTTTCCCAGGAAATGAAGAGCCAATACCCCTGCGTTCACTTTGATGCCAGCATGAGCCACACCCACTCCAAGACCAGATTAATCAATTCCAATGGACTGGATGTCACCATGGAACGCGGCTACTACGAGTTTTCCACGGTGTTCACCGCCAAGAAAGACGGCAAGATGAGCTCTATGAACTACACCTATTTCCAGACCGCCAATCTGGATAAGCCCTGCCTGGACTACAACCAGGGACGTGAACTGATCCGCCAGATCGTGGAACAAACTCATCCCGGCAGCATCCCACAGAAATTCGTGGGAGACGTGATTCTGGCTCCCATGGTTATGGGAGGATTGGTCTATACCCTGATCCAAAGTCACTTTACAGATGGTACTCTGATCAGTAAACTCAGCCTCTTCCCCGATCATCTGGGACAGAAGCTCTTCAGCGATAAGCTCACTATCAAGAGCATCCCCCGGGATCCCCGCCTGGCCATGAAGTACTTCATCACCGCCGATGGTTACCTGGCACAGGAACAAGCCATCATCGAGAATGGAGTGCTAAAGACCTATCCCGTGAACATATTTGGTGCCAACAAGACTGGTAAACCCGTTGCCAAGTGCCATACCGACAACCTCGTGATCGAGCCCGGAGAGAAGTCTCTGGCGGAAATCATTGCCGGAACCAAAGAGGGAATCCTTTGCATGAGAGCCTCTTACGGCAGTCCCAGTCCCCAGGGAGATATGTCCACTGTCGCCAAGAACAGCTATTACATCAAAGACGGCAAGATCATCTGTCCCGTTAAAGAGACAATGATCTCTTTCAATCTAATCGAAGCGATGAACAACATTGAGGAATTCAGCAGCGAAAACCATAACCTCGGTGAGATGATCATGCCCTACACCAGGATAAGCGGAGTAACGGTTACGGGAAAGTAACCATTTAGCGAACAGTGAGCAGAGAGTGGAAGCGACATCTTGTCGCTTGATAGTGATTAGTGAATAGTAATTAGAGATTAGAGCTGCGTTGCTACGGCTCCTACCTGTTGGAGTTCATGACGGCTTCCCTATCTATAGATAAGTCTCTCAGATAGAAGCCGTCATGGCCTTCTACTGCTCTAATGCGCTCTCTATCGCCTTCAATACCTCAGGATCCAACGGCTTGGTGCGTGCATCAAAACGGGCTATCACTTCTCCCTGTTCCGAGATCAGGAACTTATTGAAGTTCCAGGTCACTTTTCCGGCGTGTTTGGGATTGCTCTCTTTCTCCGTGAGGAACTTGAAGAGAGGATGGATGGCTTTGCCACGTACGGAGATCTTGGCAAAAATGGGAAAACTCACACCGTAATTAATCCGGCAAAACTGCTCGATGGAGGCATTGTCCCCCGGCTCCTGATTCATGAAGTTATTGGCAGGGAAACCCAGAATCATCAGGCCTTTATCCTTGTACTTTTCCCAGAGCTCCTGCAACTCGGCATATTGCTTGGTAAAGCCACACTTACTGGCAGTATTGACGACCATCACGGCTTTGCTTTTGTATTCTTCCAGTTTGACGTTCTTTCCGATAATGGTTTGTACTTCTATATCATATATACTTGGCATTTTGTATCTCCTACTTTTTTTAGATAACATAATGGGAAGGGCGTGGAGATGCAAGGGCAAGCTCACTTGTCCCGGACTCTTCGCCGAGTCTTGGCCGACTCTTCCCGAACACTTTGCTCGGGAAGAGTCGGACAAGACTCGGTGAAGAGTCGGCGACGCATTGGGGACAGAAGATGGACGGTATGGACGATATGGACTAAATGGACAAGAACCCAAACCCCAGTAATAGACTCTCTTTTACTCTTTGACTCTGTTTTAATAAAAAAAGGGAATCCTGTTTCTGCCAGTTCGGAGATTGGCAGCCCAAAAGAATCCCTCTGCTTTTCTTCGCTTTTCTCTGTGTCCTCTGTGGTACAAAGTGGTGAAGTAGTGAAGTTAGGAGGCTCCCCCCATTTACATATTGACAAAAATAGCCAAGCCCGAGATGATGATAATCAAGAAAAATTCTGGAGTTTAGATGGATAACCGTATTTATGAGTACTTGGGAGTATTCATAATGTCATGGCTCTTTGTGTTTGGGCTCACGCCTTTTGTGATCAAGTTTGCCCACTGGACCAATTTCGTGGACAAGCCGGAAGCCAGGAAGATGCACCTCAAAGTCACCCCGCTTTTGGGGGGAGTGAGTGTATTTCTGGGCTTTTTCCTGCTTTGCATATACGATGTGACCATCTCTCCCGGGAGATACTTTGACCTTCCCATGCTGGGCTATCTGCTTGGCTCCGTGATCATTGTCGTGATTGGAGCGATCGACGACCGCAGGGGCATGAGGCCACTGATTAAGATGTTTGGCCAAGTGCTTGTCAGCTTAGTATTTATCTTCTCCAATTTTTCACTTAGTGAATTGGCGCTGATGTTTGGAACCGTGAATCTGCCCTTTGTGGATATCAGTTTTAGTTCGTTGTATCTCACTCTGCCCTTGATGCTGTTTTGGATGGTGGGTTTGATGAATGCGCTGAATTTCTTGGACAATATGGATGGGATCATCAGCGGCATGGCAGGAATTTTAGGGCTGGGCTTCTTCATCTTCAGCCTGCTCAATACCACTCCCGCCAACACCGAATCCATGGCTCTGATTGGCCTGATCTCGCTAAGCTTTGCCGGTTCCACTCTGGGCTTTTTACCCTATAACTTCAATCCTGCCAAGATCTTCCTGGGTGATGCCGGCTCGATGTTCATCGGATATTTCCTCTCCTCAATGGGAATTCTGATGGCGCGCTATGCCGCCAATACCCACCAAAACAAGGTTTTCTTCCTGCTTCCCGTTCTGCTGCTCAGCTATGCCATCTTTGATATTGCGCTGGTGAGTTACACCCGCAAACGCGATGGACGTCATGTGATGCAGGGTGGTAAAGACCATTCCACGCACCGCATTCACAACGTGTTGGGTTCCATAAAGGTCACTGCCGTGATAATTTATGCGATCAATATACTGATCGTGCTAACGGCTACTATAGTCTTCAGGATCGGCAATCCCAAGTTGTTACTGATCACCACAGTGCTTTTTGCCACGCTCTTTCTGGTCTTTGGCAGAAAGCTGGATCAGGTGCCGGTTTCCATACCCAGTAACCAGTTAAAGACCAAAAAAGGCGCTTAATGCAATTTGTGATCTTGGGCACCGGGCCGGGTATACCACAACTGGATAAGCACTTATCCAGCCTTTATGTAAAAACTGAAGAGCTTGCCATCCTCATCGATTGCGGGGAGGGAGTAAGCCGGGAAATCCTGCGCCGGGGCTTGAGCGGAGATCATCTGGATATTATTGTGATCACGCATTACCATCCGGATCACGTTTCGGGACTCTTTATGCTTATGCAGATGCTCTATCTGGAGCACAGAACGAAGCCACTGGAGCTGTATCTGCCTGAATGTCCGGAGTTTATTGAGAACGCTCTGAGGCAGATGTACACCTTCAAAGAGAAGTTCAAGTTCCCGCTTTCGATCCGCCTGATCGACGAGCTGCATCGGGTTCACCCCGGTTTTGATGCTATGATTTCGGATCATCTTTGGGGTTACCGCCCGCAGATCGAGAGCCTGGGATTGAGCAATCAGATGAAATCCTGGTCTATCAAAGTCTCTGAGAATGAGCGCAGCCTGCTCTACAGCTCGGACTTAAGCTCGGTGGATTCCATCGCTGCCTTGCTGCCGGGCACGCATACCATGATTGTGGACGCTCTGCATCCTTCTGCAGCTCAGATACTGAGCCTGGAGAATCTGGGTATGAAACGGATATTGCTCACACATGGAGTCTCAGAGGATTTGGCCAGGGAGCTTTCTTCCAGAACAAATGGGGGCAATTTGGTTTTGAGTGACAAGAACATCTTTATCTATGCCACCGAGGGTGAAAGCTATGAAGTTTAAAAGGTTTAGGATTGTTGGGCTTGCCAGTGTTGTGCTGATACTGATCTCGCTCAGTGCTTGTGAAACAAATCGTTATCGCCGAATGGAAGATATGTATCAGAAGGGACGCTACGCCGGCACGATTCAGGAAGTGGATGAGTTTCTGAAGATTGCCGAAAACGGAGCTCTTGCCACCCGAGCCGAAATGTTGAGGGCGGAAAGCTATATGCAACTGGGATTGATGGCTGTCGAGCGGCAAAATTGGGAGCTGGCAATCCGCTTCTTCAAGATTTCAAATTCTCCCGAATCCGATACTCATCTGGCAGAGATCTACAAACGGTTGGCTTTGACCGCAGATTCAGCCGGAGATAACGACCTGACCGTGAGTTATTTGAATACTATTCTTAGGGAAATCCCGGATTCCAGGCTAATCCCTGAGGTTCTCTACCGTAAGATTATACTGTATCAAACAGTCTATCTGGATAATCAATCCGCTTGGAGAGATTATCGCAGGCTCTATGATGACTTTCCCGATAACAGCTTCGAGATTCAGGCAAGGAACTACGCTTCCAGATTGATCCCGGGCTTCATCGCTCATGCCCGGCAGCTCTCGGATACGGGATATTACACCGAAGCTTTGGGACTGCTTTTTGAGATGGATCGTTACCCCGTGGTGGATCATCCTGAGATGCAGCGCCTGATCTCAGACGTCTATCAGGCTCAGGCCGAAGAATACCTGGTAGCCGAAAACTACATGGAAGCAGATCGTTTGCTGCGTATAGCTTTGCAGTATAATCCTGCCAAAAAGGCAGAGATCGATGCACGCCTGAATTCCATCACCAGCCTCTTTATTCAAATGGGCGACAGATATTTGGCGCAGAGGGATTTCCCCAACGCCATGCTCTATTACACCAAGACTTTTGAGATCATTCCGGATTATGCAGATGCCAGAGCAGCTATCGCCAGATTGGAGCAGGTACAGATCAATATGGCCAGGGCTCAGGAACTGGCCACTCAGGCCGAAGAAATGGAGGCTGCCCGTCGTCACACCGAAGCTCTGAGACTCTATCAACAGGCTGCCAATCTGGAGAACAAGCAGGAATATCGCCAGAAGATCGCCACCATGCAAAACCTGATCGAAGCGGATCGCAATCCTGAAGGCTTTGCTCAAAGGATCGTCAATGAATTCCGGGGAGGCGTGTTGAACAGGAAAATCCGCCAGCAGATAGCCAATCTCCGCACCCGGTTTCGTCAGGATGAAATTCGGGATTCCGGCTGGAAGATTCTGCTTTCCACCGGACAATACAAGTATGAAGCACGTTACGACCTGCTAACTCCCACAGATACATATTTCTATATCTGGCAGGTGAATCTGAGAGACCGCACAATCGTGCCTCTGAACCGCATTTCCGAGGAGCTGATGCAATGAGAAAGAGCCATATCCTATTTCTGCTTCTGCTGGTGATCTCGGGTGGACTTTTTGCCCAGCTTAGATTTGATATTGAAGCCTTTTCGGATACCACCAAGTATGGCTGGGAAGATTATGCCGCCAGAGCCGATTACCGTAGTGAGCTGTATAACCGCCAGCAGCTTCTGCATATTTATGAGCTGGAGTCTCAACCCCTTACTGCCAACATTCTGAAGTCTGCACTGGTGCCGGGATGGGGACAATTCAGCACCAATGCACCCGTCAAAGCAGAGATTATCATCGGAGCAGAGGTCTTGGCCATGGGCACCGCTTTTCTATTTTACGACCGCTCCATGAACTACTACCGCAAGTACCAGAACGCCTCACAAGTGGGCGAGATTGAAGATTATTACAAGAAAGCCAGAACGGCAAACCAATATGCCACGCTCACAGCCGGGCTGGGCTTGATTGTCTGGATCTATAATATGTACGATGTGATCGTCTCCACCGAGGAGTACAACGCCTCCATCTGGCAAAAAATCTTGGAGCGTAACCGGGATTCTGCCCTGCAGATCACTCCCGAAGGTCTGGAATTGAGGTTTTAAGCATGAAGAAACGTTCTGCAATTCTGTTTCTTATCCTTGTGCTGGTATTGCTTTCGGCTTGCGGATTGCGCCGCAAAAACCCTATTGATCCCTATGGCAACAGCGATATATTGGTACCCGATGTGGTGATCAACCTTACAGGGAGCGTCCAAAGCAGTCCGGGCTCTACCAATAAACTGGTTAACTTTAATTGGACGGCCAATAATCCCTTCAGCACCGATGGTTACTATCTCTATCGCAGTATGAGCTTCAATTCCAGCTATGCGCGTATCGATACCGTCACAGTCAATTCCTGTATCCACGGCTCAAAACCCTGGCACAGTGTGACACCCGGTGACTATTGGTACAAGGTTTCTGCCTGGAAGAGCTATAACGACCGGCGCCTGGAAGGCCCCTACTCCGATAGAATCTTCATCAGGGTAAATCCCTGAACAAAGGGCTTCCGTAAACGGGATTAAGTTCCCGCAAGCCGGGTCTGTAACGCATAATGATAGAGTACGAGAAAGAGCTTAATCCCCAGCAACTGAGGGTTATAACCACCACAGATAAGCCCATTCTGGTGCTTGCCGGGGCAGGAAGCGGCAAGACCAAATCCATCATCTATCGCTGTGCTTATCTGATGCGGGAAAAGCAGGTGCATCCCTGGAACATCCTGGTGGTTACCTTCACAAATAAAGCCGCCAAGGAACTGCAGAACCGCCTTGAAAAGCTGCTCAAGTTCCCGGTGCAAAGCCTCTGGGTAGGCACCTTCCACTCAGTTTGCAGCCGGATTCTGAGGATAGAGACGGCTCATCTGCCTTTTCACAGCAACTTCTCCATCTATGACGATGACGACCAGAAATCCCTCTTGAAAAAGATCTATAAAGAACACGGCTTCGATAGCTCCAAAGTGCCCATCCCCAGAGTTCTGTCCGGCATAGGCAGAAACAAGAACCGCCTCCTGCTGCCGGAAGACCTGGAAGCACGTAAGCTGGAACTGGATGATAAGAGCGGTTTCTTCCCCAAGTTTCTGGCCATCTACAAGCTTTATCAACAGCAGTTACTGCTCAATCAGGCTCTGGATTTTGACGATATCCTGCTTTACACTGCCAAGCTGTTGCAGACAAACGAAGAGGTTCGCAGCAAGTATCAGAAGCTCTTTCAATACGTGATGATAGACGAGTATCAGGATACGAACCAAGCCCAGTTTCAGATCATCTACCAGATAGCCCGGGAACACCACCGGGTCTGCGTGGTGGGAGATGACGACCAAGCCATATACAGTTTCCGGGGTGCCACGATCCGTAATATCCTGGAGTTTGAGAAGGACTACCCGGGTGTGGAGTCCATCCGCCTGGAGCAAAACTACCGCTCCACCACTGCTGTTCTGGAGCTTGCCAACGCCATCATCAAACAGAACCGCCTACGCCATCCCAAAGAACTCTGGAGTGAGCTGGGGACAGGCGAGAAACCTGTCTTGGAAGCCTACGAGAACGAGAATGAAGAAGCTTCCGGTATTGCTCTGAAGGTTCAGACGCTGCACCGTGAAGGCTTGCCATTGAGTGAAATAGCCGTGCTTTACCGCACCAATGCCCAAAGCCGGGTGCTGGAGCATGCTCTCCTGCAAGCCAAGCTTCCATACACCATCGTGGGCTCGCTCTATTTCTACCAACGCAAGGAAATAAAAGACTTCCTGGCCTATCTGGCATGTCTTTCCAATACCAGCGACAACGAAGCTCTCCTCAGAATCCTCAATGAACCTCCCCGCGGAATCGGCCAGACCTCACAGAATCACCTGCTCAGCTTTGCCGGCAAGACCCGTATCCCCCTTTACCAGGCCATTCAGAACGTGGAAGCCGTCTCTGCCCTGCAGAAAGCTGCCATGCTGAGAATAAAGAACTTCGCTGAGCTTCTGGAACGCTGGCGGTGTATGGTGCCCAATACCGGAGTCTATGATCTGGTGAAGACCATCATGGACGAACTGGGCCTGATCGCCCACTACCAGGCCTCCAAGGACTCCAAGGAACTCGCCCGGGCAGAGAACCTGGTAGAATTCGTAACCTCTGTGAGCGAATTCAGTGAGCGCTTCCGCACCGAGCACGAACGTGAAGCCCTGCTCTATGACTACCTGCCCTTTGTAGCCCTGCAGACCAGCATGGACCTGGTCTCCGAACAGACCGATGCCTTGCGTCTGATGACGCTGCACAACTGCAAGGGACTGGAGTTTGACGCCGTCTTCATCGCAGGAGTGGAAGAAGAGCTTCTCCCTCACCGCATGAGTATGAGCGCTTTGGAAGATATTGAGGAAGAGCGCCGTCTCTTTTATGTGGGAGTGACCCGTGCCCGCAAGCAGCTACGCATCAGTTACACCCGCTTCCGCAGACTCTATGAAAGCTTTTACTATGCCCAGCCCAGCCAGTTCCTCAAGGATCTCGATGCCTCACTTTTTGCCAATCCCGGCCTGGACGCAGGTGTAAGCCTTGCTCCCCGCCACGTTCCCAAGCTGAAAGTAACCAAGCGCGAAAGCCAGAAGATCTGGCAAGTGGGACAGACTGTTTATCACAAGGAACACGGCAAGGGAATCGTCCTGGGCTCCAGCGGAGAAGGCGATGAAGCCACTGTAACTGTCTCCTTCATCAAAGGCAAGCTGGTCAAGATCGTGGGCAAATTCCTCTTCACGGAGCCTCAATAATGACTCTTATCCCCAAGCTTCGGCCTCATCTGGAGCGCTCCGGCTTTCTCTCGGAAGTGCTGTCTCAGGCTGAGAACGGCAATTCCCATCAGTATTATCACCTGAACCAATCCGCTCGGGCTTTGGTGGCAGCTACGCTGTTTGAGAAGACAGGCAAAAACCTGGTGCTGATCTCCCAGGACGATATCATCGCCGAAGAACTCTGGGAAGATCTCTGTGCCCTGATCGGTAGAGACAGAGCTTTTTACTTGCCGGATTATGAGATCTTGCCATACGAAGAGCGCAGTCCCCACTACTCTATCCGCGCCACCCGTATGGAGGTGATGCTGCAAGCAGTTTCGGAGATTCCGGCCATCTATTCCCTCTCCATCAGAGCAGCGCTGCGCTATCTACCCCCTGTATCCAGCCTTCGCCGTCACATAATCAGCCTCAAGCAGGGAGAGGAATACCCGCCTCAAAAGCTGCTTCAGGACTTGGCAAACATGGGCTATGAAACAGAATACCAAGTGAATAAGGTCTTCCAGGTAGCGCGCCGCGGAGGTATCCTGGACGTCTTCAGCCCTCCCTTGAACAAACCTGTCAGGCTGGAATACTACGGCGACGAGATCGTTTCCATCCGCATTTTCTCTCCTCAATCCCAGCGTTCCGAACCTGGAGAGATCGGCTCCGTGATCCTGATTCCCGCCCGCGAACTTGCTTTGGACGAAGTGCGCAAGTCCTCCCCCATCATCGCCCAAATCCGCAACAATGGCTACTTTGAAGGCATCGAGAACTTCAACAGCCTCCTGCTTGATGAGCTTTCCTGCTTTCCGGATTACTTTCCCGCCGATCAGCGCCTGGTGATCTGGAACAACTATCCATATGTGGCAGAAGAGATGGAACAGCTTCTGGAACAATGCGTTCAGCAATACAAACGCGAAAAGAAGAACCACAGCCAGGCAAAGCTGCCCAAGCCGGAACAAGTGATGGCCTCTGAAGCCTATCTGCACAGTCTGTTCCAGAGCTCGGTCAATTTCTTCCTCTCCCAGTCCGAATTTATTTTACCCTTCAGGATCGAATCCTCCCGGGCACCCATGAGCTCCGCCTCACCCATCAACGGTGATCTCAGCATTCTCTCCCAGCGGCTCATACACCTGCAAGCCACTGGACAGGAAGCCCTTCTGCTCTTTGACAACCAAAGCCAAAGCAAGCGTATGCAAGAGCTGTTGGACGACTATAAAATCTCCTGCCAGAGGCATTTGGGAGTGTTACACGAAGGCTTCTATCTGGAAGATGCCGGGCTGGAAGTCTTCACCGATCACGAAATCTTTAACCGCTATAAACGCAAGCGTTACGCCCCGCGTTACGCCCCCGGCGAAGAGATAGTCGATTATGAAAACCTCAAACCGGGTGACTACGTGGTGCACGTGGATCACGGCATTGCCCTCTTTGAAGGCCTGCAGATCATCAAGCTGGATGGCCAGGACGTGGAATGCCTGGTGCTGCAATACGCCAATGAAGACAGGGTTTACGTGCCCACCTTCCAGCTTCAGCTCCTCTCCAAATATGTAGCCGAAGAAGGCAGCAAGCCCGTCCTCAGCAAGCTTGGTTCCGCCAAGTGGAACCACACCAAGGAGAAAGCACAGCAGCAGATAGAACTGATCGCCAAAGACTTGGTGAAGCTCTATGCAGAACGCTCCAGCCGTCCCGGCATCCCTCATAAACCGGATTCGGACTGGCAGACGGGTCTGGAAAGCTCTTTCATCTATGAAGATACGGCAGATCAGGCCAAAGCCACGCTCGAGATCAAATCGGACATGGAACTGCCCGTCCCGATGGAGCGCTTGCTCTGTGGAGACGTAGGTTTTGGCAAGACCGAGGTTGCCATCCGTGCCGCTTTCAAAGCAGTCTGCAGCGGATATCAGGTGGCTGTGCTGGTACCTACCACACTGCTGGCGGAACAGCACTATCGCGTCTTCCGGGAGCGCATGGCGCAATACCCGGTGCGCATCTCCATGTTCAGCCGTTTCCGCAGTTCCCAACAGGTTTCCCGCGATCTGGTTGGCATAGCCATGGGCGAGATAGATATCGCCATCGGCACGCACAGATTGCTCTCTGCAGACGTCCATTTCCGCCATCTGGGACTGCTGATCATCGACGAAGAACACCGCTTTGGAGTTCGCCACAAAGAGCGGCTCCGCCGTCTGCAGACCAATGTGGACACCCTTTATATGTCCGCCACACCCATCCCCAGAACCCTGAATCTGGCACTTGCCAAGCTCAAGGAAATCTCTTTGATGCAGACTTCGCCCAAGGAACGCCTTCCCATCCGCACCATCATCACTCCCCGGGATCTGGAAGTGATAAAGGACGCCATTCGCCGGGAAGTCGACCGCGGGGGACAGGTCTTCTTTATCCACAACCGGGTGCAAACCATCGAAACCGTGGTGGCAGAACTTCGTGAAGCCATGCCAAACGTCAGTTTCGGAGTGGGTCATGCCCAGATGCCGGAACACCACTTGGAAAGCGTGATGGATGCCTTTGTTAACCGGGATTTTCAGGTCTTGGTCAGCACCACAATTGTGGAAAACGGCATCGATATCCCCAATGCCAATACCATCCTAATCGACCGCGCCGATACCTTCGGCCTGGCTCAGCTTTATCAGATGCGGGGCAGGGTGGGACGCAGCAATCGCCGTGCCTACGCCTATCTATTGATCCCCAAAAACACCACTTTTGAAGCACGGCAACGCCTGGAAGCCCTCACCCAATACGATTATCTGGGAGCAGGTTTCCAAGTAGCCCTGCGGGATCTGGAACTCCGGGGAGCCGGAACCATCCTGGGCACCAAACAAAGCGGCATCATCCAATCCATCGGCTTCAACTACTACAATAAACTACTCAGTTCCGCTATTGAAGTGGCGGAAAACGGGGGCAGTTCCGTCACCGAAGAAAGCCCGGAAAAACGCCTCCAGTTAAAGACGGAAATCGATCTGTATCTGCCCGCGGATTATATCGACGATGATGAGGAACGGCTCCGCATCTATCGCCGCATCAGTGCCTTGGAAAGTGTGGAAGAGCTGGAAGAATTGAGCACTGAGCTAAACGACCGCTTTGGCAGAATTCCCCAGAAAGCCTCCTGGCTGTTGCTTTATTTCAAGCTCAAACTCCTCACTCAGAAAGCCGGACTGGAAGCCTGCCAGGTTCGTAACGGACAGATCACCATAGACTTCCGGCAGACCGAGCTTCCTGCCAAACAGATCCTGCTCACGCTTGGCTCCCGCCTCAAGCATCCTTTCCGCTTCGATCTCTCCAACGGTTTGCGCCTGGTTATAGAACTCGATCAACACTTGGATTACCTGAGCCAGTTTGAAGTGGCGATCCAGACACTGGAAGACTACGTATCATTAGTAGTGAACAGTGAGCAGACGGTAGAAGCGACATCCTGTCGCTTCCAAGTGATTAGTGATTAGTAACTAGTGAATAGACAGGTCATTCTCAAAGATTCTTATTGACATAAAACCATCAGATTGTTATACTTGGAAAAAACAAAAAACGATATGGAGGAAACCATGCCGAAAGTATTGGTTGCAACCGAAAAACCTTTTGCCGCAAAAGCCGCTGGCCTGATCAAAGCCGAGCTCGAAGCCGCAAAATACGATTATGAATTCCTGGAGAACTACACAGAAGTCTCCCAACTGCACGCAGCTCTCGCCGATGCCGAAGCCGTAATCATCCGCAGCGATATCATCGATGAAGCCGCCCTCAACGCTGCTCCCAAGCTCAAGCTCGTGGTGCGCGCCGGTGCGGGATATGACAACGTTGATCTTAAAGCCGCCTCCGCCAAAGGTGTGGTCGTGATGAACACTCCCGGGCAGAATTCCAATGCCGTGGCAGAGCTCGCCATTGGCATGATGATCTACATGGCACGTAACAAGTTCAACGGCAAAAGCGGCTCTGAACTGGCCGGTAAATCCCTGGTGCTCTATGGCTTTGGCTATGTGGCACGTTATCTGGCCAAGATCGCCAAAGGCTTTGGCATGGATATCTATGCCTACGATCCCTACATCGCCTGCGAAATCATGACCAAAGACGGTGTGAAACCCCTCAAGAGCGTGGCAGAAATCTTCAGCACCGGAGATTATGTCTCCCTGCATATCCCCGCCACCGCCGAAACCAAAGGCTCGATCAATTGGAGCCTCATGAGTCTGATGAAGCCCGGCGCTACCTTGATAAACACCGCCCGTAAGGAAGTGATCAACGAAACAGATCTGCTTAGATGCTTTGAAGAGAACAAGAAATTCCGCTATGTCTCCGATGTGGAACCCGGTTGCTCTGCCGAAATGATGGAGAAATACGGCGATCGCGCTTACTACACTCCCAAGAAAATGGGCGCTCAGACCGAAGAAGCCAATGCCAATGCCGGTGTGGCCGCTGCCAAACAGATTATTGCCTTCTTTGAAAAGGGTGATAAGACCTTTAAGGTGAATTGATTACATAGTGATAAACCGTTGTAAAGAGGTACCTGATGGGTACCTCTTTTTTTGCCGAGTGACAAGAGCTGCTAACGCTGCATCACTTCACC
>JAKPXC010000047.1 GCA_029567705.1 Candidatus Cloacimonadota bacterium | reverse complement strand
AATCATCCATAGCGGTCAGCATTATGATATTCAGATGAACGAAGTGTTTTTCAGAGATATGGAGATACCCGCTCCGGATTTCAACTTGAGTGTGGGTTCTGGAACACAGGGAGTGCAAACCGGAGAGATTCTGGCATTGGTGGAACCAATTTTAGAGAAGCAAAAGCCAGATCTAGTAATCGTCTATGGAGATACTAATACAACTCTGGCGGGAGCGCTGGCAGCGGTAAAAATGGGCATTAGAACCGCGCATGTGGAAGCCTGCCTAAGAAGCTTTAACCGCAGTATGCCGGAAGAAATCAACCGCATTGCCACCGATCATATCTCCGATGTCTTGCTCGCTCCCACCCAAAAAGCAATGGAAAATGCCGCGAATGAGGGTTTGAAAGATAAATGCCGGTTGGTTGGAGATATTATGGTAGATTCATTGGCTTTTGGTATTTCCAAAGCCCGCCGGGAGTCTAAAGTGATGCAGGAATTGAAACTTACAGAGAATGAACCATTCTTCTTGCTAACCCTGCACAGACCCTACAACGTTGATGATCCCAATAAACTTCATCACATCCTCAGCTCTCTGGATTCGCTTGATACAAAGGTCATTTTCCCAGTGCATCCGCGGACCCGCAAGATGTTGCAAAGCATGGTGGATCGGCAGTTTAAGAACATTCACTTCGTTGCCCCTCAAGCATATCTGGACTTCCTGATTCTGACGGATAATTGCAGTATGATACTCTCTGATAGCGGAGGAATCCAGAAGGAAGCTTATATCCTTAAAAAACGCTGTGTGACCCTGCGTCCAGAAACCGAATGGGTAGAAACTGTTCAAAGCGGCTGGAACATGTTGCTGCCTCCGGATAGCTCCGCCTTTCCTGATGCAATTAAAGACTTTAGCCCACCGGAAAGTCATCCGGATATCTTTGGCAAGGATGTGTCGCAGAAGATACTCAGGGTAATTGAGATTGATAATTAGCTGAAGCAAGTGGATAGAAACCTGATTTTGCTGATAGAATAGGTGTAACTGACCACCTGTGTGGATATGCCATGTGGATACGCCTCCTGGCGTGTGAATGTACAAACTTCATCCTGAAGTTCGCCTTCTTAACAGGTAGGAGTCTTATCACTCCGTTCTAACGGTGGGACGCCGTTTCTTCTCTCGCTGCGAAGCAGCCCATCTACTGCCGTAGGCACCCATTTCTTGCTGATGGCACCTATTCCGCTACAAAGCAGCCATCACTCATCTCAATGATTCTTTCGGCAAAGGCCGCGTAGTGATCATTATGGGTTACCATCACGATGGTGCGTCCATCATGATGCAGATTTGCCAAAAGTTTCATCACTTCTTCTCCGTTATTGCTGTCCAGATTTCCCGTGGGTTCATCGGCTAGGATCAAATCAGGGTCGTTGATCACACAGCGGGCGAGACCTACCCGTTGTTGCTGCCCACCGGATAGCTGATGCGGAAAATGATCCTTTCTGCCTTCCAGTCCCAATTGCTTCAGCATTGACAGCACCTTATCCTTGCGCAGAGAGGCATTTACTTTTTGATACAGCAGTGGTAGTTCCACGTTCTCAAATACGGTGAGTGAGGAGATCAGATTGAATTTCTGGAAGAGAAAGCCGATGCTTTGCCGCCGCAGTCTATTACGCTCTTTCTCGCTTAGCCCGGATGCTTTCTTACCGGATAAGATCAGTTCACCTTTGCTGGGGCGATCCATCAAGCCCATGATATTTAGCAATGTGGTCTTGCCGCAGCCGGAAGGACCTTTGATGGCGATGAAGCTGCCCTTTGTGATGCTCAAATCCAGCTCATTCAGAGCGGTGGTTTCCACGGTATCGGTGCGGTAAATCTTGCTTAGCTTTTGAAGTTCTATCATTGCTTGCTCCTTAATCTGCTTGTAGATAGCGGGTGGGATTTGCTTTAAAAGCTCTTTGGATATTGATATGCAAAGGGATGAATACTACTGATGCCATCACCAGGATGGACAGGGGATAACCTAACCAGACGGATGCAGCATGCAGGCTGAATCTATCGGCATAAAGCCTGATCAAGATGTTTGCCAGATACAAACCCACAAGTCCAGATCCGAGATAGAGATAGCAGT
>JAKPXC010000035.1 GCA_029567705.1 Candidatus Cloacimonadota bacterium | reverse complement strand
AGCCTTTAGTATCGATGAAGAGGATTCAAGCGATCTGGATGATGCAATCAGTCTGGAAGAGTTGGAAGACGGATTCCTCCTGGGAATCCATATCTCCGACCTTGCTTCGCGCATCAATCCTGATTCTGAGCTATTCCAAACAGCTCAGGAGCGAGTTTCAAGCCTCTATCTGGCACCAGGTGTTACGCCACTTCTGCCTTTTGAGCTGTCTCACGAAACCCTCAGCCTGAAACAAGGTTGCATTCGTCCATGCCTGTCACTTAGCCTGCATCTGAGCAAGAACTTCATTCTCACAGATTGGCATTTCCATTTTTCCCGGGTACAGATCACAAAGAACTACACCTACAAAGAAGTAGACAGGGCGTTGAAACATGAGCCCTTTAGCACTCTGCACAAGATATGCCGTTCACTATCTGAAAGCAGAGAGAAGCAAAACCCTGATACCCAGGAAAAGCAGATTGCCTGGTACTTTAAGCTGGAACGCGGCAGAATCGTGGGCAAGAGGATAGATTTCAGTGCTCCTTCCCGCCAGATTGTGGAAGAACTGATGGTTTGTTACAACAGCCTGTTTGCCACTCGAGCACAGTCGCTGGAGCTACCTCTACTTTTTCGGAATGTCTCTGTCACAGGAATCACCGATCAAAGACAGAATTCCAAAGCCTTCCTCTCCACCGAACCGGATTATCACCCCGGCTTGGGTGTTTCGGCCTATGCCCATGCCAGCTCACCCATCCGCCGATTTACGGACTTGGTGAATCAAATCCAGATGCATTCAACAATAACCGGACAAGTTCCGCACTTTACCCGGCAGGATCTGGATAACATGATCCCGGCTCTGGAGGATAAGATTCAATTATTGAGAGAACTCTCTCAAGCCAGTGAGAGATACTGGTTCCTAAGCTTCCTGAAACAAGAGCATTTGAACGATCCCATCCCTGCAGTCGTAGTCAAGCAGGTAAAGAACACCGTCTGGGTCGATCTACCGGACTGGGGAAAGAGAATTCAGCTTAAGACTGATACTCAGGTGAAGGTGGGAGATGAATTGCAGGTAGTACTTCATGAAGTAGAGCCCTCCAAAGCCCTGGCTTTGGGATACCTGATCTCATAGATTTCCTGAGTAAACCAAAAGCACAGCCCAAAATTGAGCTGTGCTTTTATCTATTCAGATTGTTCTATTTATCTTGGGGCTTTGTAGATGTAGGTGGGATCAGTGTATCCGGGAAGACTTCTATACCAATCGGCATAGATATTGCCATTGCTTTGAGCCCAATCCTTGAACTTCAGATAAGCTCTGGTCAGTTGACTATGCTCGGTGGGATAATCAAAGCTGGCGGGAACATTCACTGCAAAAGGCAAGTTGTTTACTGTCTTATACCATCTTCCCTGATTGGGAACGCTGGTATCATCTCCAGTACCAAAGAAGTTTAAATCCATTCTGGTAGTGGGGGCATATCCGGGCAGATGAACTTCATGACTGCGCACTCCACCCACAAAGATGAAGGGATTATAAGGCGGGGTGGAGGTGATGTTTGAGATTGCCACAGGATTCTGCAGATAGAAGCTCACACCGAAATCAACCGGCTGATAATAGGGCTGGTCTGGATTGGTGTTTATGAACCCGGTAGGCTGCGGAATCAGATCGAAGGCGCTGTTAAAGAATCTTAGCACTGCCTTGGGTCCGTCAGTTTCATGCTCAAACAAAGCAGGAACAATCGGCTGGACATTCACCAGATTCGAGGACGGGAAAGGCAACTGAACTGCAAATCCATTGGCGTTACGCGCACCGGTAGCTCTGAACTTGTAGAACATCTCCACCTTTTTTACCAGGTTTCCGGCTTGAGTGATTTGATTATACTTGTAATCCACCACGATATCATTGAAGTCATAATCACCTACATTGGGCCAGAGGTCTTCAAAAGCCAGAGTTCCCCAGGAATCGGGACCATAAGTGTAGTTGTTAAAAGCTAAATCTGGATCATCCGGATACTCGTCGAACTGGTCGCTGATGCCATCGCGGTCTCTATCACCGGGGATATCGATGGGAGGAATGTTCTCCAAATCTACCGCAGTTATTGGATTGATAGTTACGAAAAAGATGAGGTCATTAAAATCATCATCACTGCCATTTTGTCTGGGGAGATCTTCAAAACCGATCACCAGCCTCTGCGAAGCTTCGTCGTATACCAGCACACTATGTTGTTTCTTGTTCTGTACAGTCTCAGGATTGAGATGTACATCAGAATAATACATAGGAACGGTGGTTCTTACATTGGAACCGGAGACAAAGCCATTTGCAGCAAGCAGCCAGCCAATTGTGGTA
>JAKPXC010000033.1 GCA_029567705.1 Candidatus Cloacimonadota bacterium | reverse complement strand
TAGCAGTTACGTAGTACGAATAGCTTGCCCCGTTGTTCACTGCCAAGTCTGTATAACTTGTAGCTACCAAGGTTGTAAGCAAGGTGTTGTTCCTGTACAGCTTGTAACTAACCGGAGTTCCCAGAGACGGAGCTTGCCAGGCAAGATTGACCACCAGATTGCTGTATGTGGCTGCCAAGTTCTCCGGTGCATGAGCCATAGGAGTGGCAGACACAGAATTGGTAGGGTCAGATTCCCCACCACTGTACGCTGCTTTGACATAATATGAATAGGACACGCCATTAGTCACCGCTCTATCATTGTATGTTAGCTGAGTGACGGTTGTCAGTAACTGGGAGTCTCTATATACTTTGTAGCTTGTTGGTGTACCGGATAATGGCGCTTGCCAGCTCAGTAACACCAAACCATTCTGCCCAACAGCTGTCAGGTTGCTGGGAGGATTGAAGGTGGAAGGCCCGGTCGAAGCCGGGAAGACTATGTTGTCTATCCAAGCACAGTTGGAACCGCTACTCACGGAAGTATCAGTTATATACTCCCATTTAAGTACTTTAGTTCCGGCACTCACAGGATAGGAAGCTTGAGTCCAGTCCATTTCTCCTGACCAGCCGGGATTGTTCTGCAGTTCACCGTCGATATAGAACTTGAGGTAGTCATATCCAGATTCTGAGGATACCTTGTACCAGAAAGAAATAGTTCCCGCAGAAGAGAGAATTCTGGTGGTCTGGAGTACACTTGATTGATTATGATTGATAGAGCCACTTCTGGCTGAATACTGTCCTTCCTGGGCATCTGTAGCATCGATCTCCCAAGGTAGGTTTCCTCCTGCCACCCAAGGGAAGGAATTGAAGTCACCTGTTTCAAAGCTTTCTTTTATTATCCCAACAGCTATGGTTTCGATTCTATCGGCAGAATACTCTCCTGCTGTGGCAACAAAACTAAGGGGAACATAAGTGCCGATAGTCATGCTTGCTGCAGCAGTTAACGTGAAGTTCACCACAGAAACGCTGTTTGCGGGAATACTTGGGAAAGTGGCTGAACCAGTATTGACCGTTATACCTGTTGTGCTGCAACTCATGGTTGCCGTTCCGGCTGGAGATGCGATCAAGCCTTCATTATGAATGACAACCGATACAGTGGCGGTCTCTCCTAGATCGAGGATTCCATCGAAATCACCATTAACTTCATGAATCGATGTTGCACCAATCACAAGCTTCGGTGCACGAACCGTGATACTGAAGTCATCTGCCCATGGTCCTCCGGTTCCAACAATAGAGATATCAAATTGGATAACATGGTCGACAGGGCAGTTTTCTTCAATCTGAATAGCATAAAAGGATTGGCTTGTCACATGGTCTTGAGCAGGGATAGTTCCATAGCTTGCATTGTTTTCCAGTATCTGCACGTATGGGTCTGAACTGGATATACTTGCAGTTACTCCTGAAGTACCAACCAGTCCTCTGTTTCCCAGCACCAGCCCCAGGTCAGCTATTTCACCAGCTTCCAATTGACCGTCTTCGTTCTCATCGTAGATGAATATCTGGTCCAGAGCAATATAGGGATAATCCGGCAGTATGGCTCGAGTACTGATAAAGAGCGCAGCTTCATTTGACAGAGGAGCGGCAGCAGTGGGATAGGTGTTGTTGAAAGTGTATTCCAAGCCTGCCAGGCCGTTATGGTCTTTAACACCAACCGTGCAATAATTACCATGGGGGTAAGAATCTCCATTACCGATATCGATGTTGTGGAAAGATTTATACTGAAGCTTGATTTGTCCATCGGCAGTATGGGTAGGATAAAAATCCGGATCATAGAGGATGGCCTGGAAGGTCTGATTGGTTGATCCATCATAACCTGATGCCAGATTATACCATTCAACCACATAGTAATGTTGGCTGGCGTTGTAGTATGTGTAGACTCCTCCTCCGGTAACAATATCAAGATCGTCCCAGAATGCTGCTATCATCGGATTAGGTCCACCTGCATCAGGAAGACGCCAGTTCCGCCAATCTGAATTGCTGGTTTCACCGAAGGCGATAAATCCATTGGATGAGATCGAAGCTTGATTGTATGATATTCCGTAGAAAGTGAAGGGGAAGGGCAGGTTCACAGTTTGAATCGATACTGCTCCCACCTGGTCACCTTCGTCACCGCTGGCACCAGGATCGTTTAAAGCCAATAGGGTTCCACTTCCTCCCTCGGCGGGAGCTATCCCGATCCAGTCATAGGTGGGGCACTGGTCATACCCGGTATCACCTTCATCAAAAATGAAGTATCCATAGGCATCCTGTCCCAGGGGATCGGTAAGTGAAGTTTGGCCTATGGTCATGGAAAAATGCAGGTTTTGGGATAGCCCGGAAGCGTTTGAGAGGTTCAAAATCAAAGGAATAACCATGCCTTCCACGCAGGCATCCCTGGCATGAACGGTGAACAAATTCTGATTGTTGGTTGTTGATGAACCTTGGTTGATAGTGCTGTAATACCCTTGGTTATCCTCAATTTCAAAATATGGGTCTGAGGTAGAGAGAGTGGCAGTTAGATTTGCCATATCTGCTGAACCGTTATTGGTCAATGTGATGCTCATGGGGAATTCATTCCCTGGGTAGATGATGTTTCCTGTCGAGCCAATCAGACTGTAGGATTGGATAGTCAGACTTCCAGCAGAAACATTCACCGGGAAAGATAAAACTGTGTTTCCCAGAGCGCTGTTTAGGCTCAGATTGATAATTGCAGTATGATTGTTGGGGCAATTAGGATTGACAGTGAAGACAATCGGAGCTGCATTGGTGGCCGTATTGCCGGCAGCAATAGCGCCAAAGCTGGCATTTGTCTGGCTGAAACTTAACCATGGATCGGTACTGGAGGCTGTACCACTCACCGCCAGAGATGAGCTGTGACTGTTCCTGATAGTAGCTGTCAATTCAATGGTCTCTCCTGAGTTTACTACACCGTTGTTATTGCCCGATGAACTCCCACTGGAGTTATCATCAATGGCAGAACTGCTGTAGTACATACCCCCGGTTTCGGAAAGAGAGATTGTGCTAAATGAGGTCTTGTGATCAGCTTTGTCCACCGTAAGAATCATATCCTGTGTTTGAGTGGAAGGATATGATAACACCACTCTTCCCTGCTCATTGGTAAAGCCACTGGCTCTCAATCCTGATGTATCAGTCAAGGTAACAGATGCTCCTTCCACCATAGCATTGCTGTTATCCCGAACCAGTACTTCCATCGTTGAAGATCCTGCAAGATAGGTAGAGGGGGCTGTCACATTGAAGGTCGCTGGTACCCCGACATACACAGAAGCTGTGGGGTCGCCCATCAGATTACAGTATTGAGAGAAATTTACCGCTTGAGTTGGATTACTGACACCATAAACAAGATTCAAGTAGAGTTTGCCATATAGCATGGCTTCCCCCATATCCCTCATTTCCAGCGGATATATGCCATGGAAAATTCCCACATTCAAGCAGTTGTTCATTGGAGTGTGGGTACTGGAGGTCGCCATACCAATAGCAGTGATTGCTCCACTTTTCGAGGCGGCTGTTCCGTACCTGACTACCTGCTCTGTGGTGCTGGTTGAACCTCCAAATGTTCCTGTATTGCAAGTGATAAAGACTGCATGGAACATCTTGTTTGTATTATACATGGAAGACATCGAGGATGGCCAGCCACTCATGCCAATATAGCCACGGTAGTTATAAAATGAAACCCCTTGATTGATAGCGGCATTGATAGTCGTGGAGCTGGGGCTGCCGTTATACACTTCAGTGTAAGTATAATTTGGATTTACATAATATGAGACGTCATGTACGTATTCATTGGTGTAAATGGTAGATATTCCGGATGAGGCAGTATCGCCAACCAGAAGCATACGGTTCAACCAATCTGCTGCGCTCACATCCAGATCCTTCTCATAGGCCATAAGCTTGGAAACATAGGTATTGAGCTGATCTGCAGATTCTATAGATATTCGTCCGATAACTACATCTCCCAGGTTGTCGTTTCCAGCCAGTAGTGTGTATTGATAGTCCACATAGGACGAGAAAGTGGGGATGTTTACTGTTGTCCCAACATCTCCGATCAGCACGATGTAATCCGGACGGGTCGAAGCATTGTTGTATTGGTTCTGAATATATGTCTTGATGGCATCACTGGAAGTCGAGCTTGACGGAGCCATATACGAATTTACATTAAAGCCTTTCTGCCTTTTCCAAGAGATGTATTCTGCCACTTTTCCCAGATAGACTGAATCGGTCGAGTAGCCATAAACGACCAACAAAGTGGGATTTGTGAAAGTTCCGGTGCGCCCTGCCACCTGATCATAATTAAGTATCAATCCCCGGTAGATCTTTTCGAAGCTGCTAGAGAATTGTGTGGGAGCTTCCATTTCGTTCACGGAGCTCCTGCCACCCAGGTTTACCCGAATCCTCATGGACTCGTTCACCGTCAGGCTGCCGCTGGTCCGGTTGTATTGAAAAGGCATCACGTTTATCGTTACGATGCGATAATCTCTGATGATCTTGGGTTCCGAGATCAGTACTGAGCTCTCAGGATAGGTTGTAGCATTCAGCCTTCCTTGAGAAGAAGCCTCAGCCAAAGCAGTTTGAAAGCTCATCTGCAATCCGGAGCGGGTGCTTTGCTGCTGCTCTTCCACTCTCAGTTCAGCTCCACCGGTATAGGGGATGGCGATGGCAGTGCTGAAGATGGGCAGAGTTTCTTCCTCGTCAATAAAGAGGTAGTTTGCCCCTGGGATCACAACTTTTGAAACCGTCTGATTGCCCCTGCTTTCGGTTTCAAGTTTCCATTGGGGAGTCTGGAATTCGATATCTATGTAAGAATCGTTGTGTTCAAGAATTCGGAAGCTGGTTCTATCGATAGCTTCCTGAGCGAAAAGGAGAGCCGGAAGCATCAAAACCAGCGCAATACTGATAACCAAGAGATAGGGTTTTCGCATTCATATACCTCATGTTCTAGCGTTAAATTATCGTTCATGCAATTTGCGGTGCAAATAAACCGCAAAGAGTGTTACACAATAATTATTCTCGACTACTTCGATCTCGGGGCATTGTTCTATCAATCTGAAAGACAGCGTCTTATCCATAGTCAATACACGTATCCGGTTAATATCGCTATCTGGCACAGATCAGATCAATATATGGATGGCTGAGATTGATTAAGAACTGTCATCGGGATATTTTCAGATATCTTTATCCGGGTAAGCCTCCACTGCACACTCAAAAATCCGGTCATGCTGTTCTCTGCTTCGGAAAATCTGCTTCCAGATTCTAGTTCCCTATGGCTTCCTAATACGCTTCCTTAACCCATCCTTAACCTCAGTTTAGGAAACTCTTATCCTGCTATAAGTTATGGATAATGAGCTTAGTCTGAGAGCTGTATGCCTACTCTATCAAGAACTTAGGCTTACTTCATAATGAGAAATTCATTAAGAAGAAGATAGTCAATTGGACGTCTAATATCGACTCATGAAAAGAAAATGCCGGAATCGGCACGAAAATTGTATCCTGAACTGCTCAAATAGTACCTTAGAATGGGAGTAATTGGTGAAGAACATATCTCACTGTCGTAACTTATTGATTATCGTGGTTGTGCTTACTATGCTGTTTCCGCTGTTTGCGCACACTACTTTGGATACAGATCTTATCTACTCTGAGTTCTCGCAAAGATTCAGCGAAACTCCTCCTCCTCCTGCCCAAGTTCGCCCCATAGCGGAGTTTGAGCCTTCTTCTGCAGTGATAATCCGGTATCCTCTGGGGATTCCCACCTCCCTGGTGACTCATCTCTCAAACACAGCAGATGTGATCTGCGTTGTTTCCAGCACTTCGGTTCAGAATCAGGCTACGACAACCTTCAACAACGCCGGGGTCAATATGTCCCGGGTTTCTTTTATGATAGCCGCTACGGATTCTTACTGGACCAGAGATTTTGGTCCCTGGTTTATCATCGATGGTAACGGAATCTACTCTGTTTTAGATTTTCAATACAACCGTCCCCGGCCTAATGACAATATGTTTCCACAGGTTTTTGCTCAACAGATGGGTTACAATTACTACGGCATGAACCTGCAGCAGACAGGCGGAAACTACATGACTGATGGCATCAATACTGCGGCTCAGACTCAGATTGCCTACACGGAGAATAGCGGACAGGGTCAGGCCGGGGTGAACCTCAAGATGCAGAATTATCTGGGTATAACCAGCTACCATGTGGTGCAGGATCCCAATAACACTTATATCGATCATATAGATTGTTGGGGAAAGTTCCTTGCACCGGATAAGATTCTCATTCGCAGCGTCCCCACCAGCCATGCCCAGTATGATGAGATAGAGTCCGTGGCCAGCTATTTTGCCAATCAAAACTGTGCTTGGGGCTATCCTTACAAGGTTTATCGGGTTTACACACCTCAGAATCAACCCTATACAAACTCTCTTATTCTGAACAAAAAAGTCTTTGTGCCGATCATGAACAACAGCAATGATGCTGCTGCCTTGGCGGTTTACCGAAATGCTTTACCAGGTTATGAAGTGATTGGTATCACAGGGCAAAGCTCTACGCCATGGGAATCCACCGATGCTCTGCACTGCAGAACTCATGAAGTGCCGGATCCGGAGATGCTTTGGATTGGTCATAATCCCAGCTTTGGTCAGGTGAATACCGAGTTTATCGATATCAATGCAGAAATCAGAGCTTTCAGCAACAGCTCTTTGATTGCAGATTCCGTCTATGTGGCTATCCGGGTAAATCAAGGTTCCTGGCAGCATCAGACTCTCACATATCTGGCTAATTGGTCTTATACAACTTCACTCTCCGGTTTCGCTCCCGGAGATACCATCCGTTACTACATCCATGCTGTGGATGCAGACGGTAAGGTTAATAACCATCCCCTGACTGGAGCCAACGATCCACATCTCTTTGTGATGGCACCCGATACAGTGGCTCCGCAGATTGAGCATGTGGCTCTGGAGAGTATATCGAGCCAAGCTGAACCCGTGCAGATATCAGCTCTGGTGACCGATAATCTGGGCGTTGAGCAGGTTTTCCTGCGCTACCGTATAGATGGAGGAACGGAATATGAGTTTCCCATGGAGAATACCGGAGAAAACACGTGGTCTTTCCCCTACGTGCCGGATTTCACTGCGGGAAACACTCTCTTTGAGTACCAATTCCGGGCTTTGGACAATAGTACTCCGGCAAATCAAGCTTGGTATCCCGCTCAGGAGCAGTGGATTCAAGTTCCGATCATCCCTGTCGGAAATAGTGATACCCATGCATCTGCTGTCTCAGAACAGCTTCTGGGAGTTTATCCCAATCCCTTCAGAGCCGGCAGCGTCAGCTTGAATATTGAGCTGATGGGCAAGAGAGCTCAAGCCACCGAACTCAGCGTTTATAACCTGAGAGGTCAGTTGCTGCACCGTCAGCAAGGTATCCTCAGTCAGGATGGCCTCAGCCGTCTGAACTGGAATGGTTTGGATAGAAGCGGACAAACCGTGGCACCCGGATTGTATCTGCTCAAGCTTCAGATAGCAGATCAAAGCTTTGTTAAAAAGCTGGTTATAGGTCTCTAAGAATTAATGATTTAGTAAATATACAGCCCTGAGCATGCCTTTGATAGTGCTCGGGGCTTTTCTCTTTTTAAGGAGTAAGTATGAAGAAGATTCTTTTCGCAAGTCTTTTGTTTTGTATGGCACTTATGCTGTTCTCTGCACCTGTGCGTGAGGTAGTGAGAATAGGTGGGGCGGATTTGGCCTTGTTTGAGCACTATCAAGCAAAAGGAGCGGATATTGCCGCATTCCTGCCCGGGGAGTATCTGGACTTGGTGATCCCGGTGGCGCAGGAAGAGCAATTCCGCATCCTGCATCCCCATCTGGAGGTCACTCAGACTGAAGCTCAGCTCAAAGAAAACCTGAGTTCCCGATATCGTGATATCCCGGGTTACCGAACTTATGCAGGCATGGTTGATGAGCTGATGAATCTTCAAGCACAGTATCCCAACCTGATGACTGTGGCCTCAATAGGTTCCGGCTGGGGAGCCGTCTATGCGGAAACCCTGACCTATTACTCCAGCTTCAATCATCAGATTTGGAGTGTGAAAGTATCGAACAACGTTCAGGAAGAGGCCGATAAACCGGCACTGTATTTCTGTGGCACTCATCATGCCAGAGAACCCATCAGTCTGGAAGTATCCATGGCAGTCCTGATCCATCTGCTGGAAAACTACGGCACCAATCCCTCCATTACCAATTTGCTGGATAACTTCCAGATCTGGATAGTACCCTTGGTTAATCCCGATGGACACAAGGTCGTGATAGATCAGACGGATACCTGGTGGAGAAAGAACATCCGGGATAACGACAACGACCACTTGGTTAGCACGGATGAAAACAGTGGTTATGGAGATGATGGGGTGGATATCAACCGGAACTACGGTTGGGAGTGGGGCTATATTTCTGCCACGGATAACATCAATTCCCCTACTCACCACGGTTCAGCTCCTTTCTCCGAGCCGGAAACTCAAGCTTTCAGAGACTTCCTGCTCTCCAAGCCCTTTATCGCCGGCATCAGTTATCACACATACGGTCAGTATGTGCTTTATCCTATGGGATATGTGAGCAATCTGTATTCTCCGGATTACGTGGAGCAGAGAGCTCTGGCAATGAGTGTAGCCTCACAGATTGGTGGACAAGATGGAGGATACTACAGCCCCATGAATTCCTGGCAACTCTATCCTGTGAGTGGCGGGTTGGATGATTGGGCTTATGGGCAGTGTGGAATCTTTGCTTATACCATAGAGATGGCCACGGAGTTCATTCCCCCGGCGTCTGAAGTGCCTCAGATCATTCAGAATAACCTGCAGGGGGCTCTCACCTTCCTTGATAGAGTAAACAGGTCTGCACTAAAGGGGCATGTTACTGATGCCTTCACCGGAGAACCGCTTGAAGCTACAGTCTGGATTGAGGCTTTGGACAACCACCCTACTTATAAAGAGCCATACCGCTCAGAAGAGACTTATGGCTCGTTCTGGCGTTTCCTCAGCCCCGGTTCATGGACGGTAAGATTCATCAAAGAAGGCTATCAGGATGCGGTGGAGACAGTCTCCATCAGTGAAACAGGTGTCACAACAGTGGACGTGGCTCTCCTGCCTCTGGAAACGATGGGATTCAGTATCAGGATCATAGAAGCTGGAAATACAGCTTTACCGATTGCCGGTGCCAGCCTGACTATCTATGGAGAGACCGAGCAGCAGTACACCAGCGATGCCACCGGCACCATAAGTATTCCTGGCCTCTATCCCGGAACCTACAACGTTATTCTCAGCAAGGCCGGTTACA
Organism: Candidatus Cloacimonadota bacterium; assembly: GCA_029567705.1. Taxonomy (GTDB): domain Bacteria; phylum Cloacimonadota; class Cloacimonadia; order Cloacimonadales; family Cloacimonadaceae; genus PHBP01. The sequence goes on along the minus strand of JAKPXC010000033.1, from coordinate 5,877 downwards.
GCACCGTCTCCGGACTTCTGGACCTTCAAGACGGCTATGGCTTCAGCTTGATACAGGATGCTGCTTTCTCCGATGAGTTTGACCAGGGAATCGGTTCATGGGTAACAACTGGTGCTTGGGGCATCTCAAGTGCCGGAATGGATGGAAGTTCAGCACTTTCGGACAGTCCCACAGGCAACTACCAGAACAACACGGAAAGCTTGTGTCGTCTCTATTCTCCCATCAGCTTAAACGGAGCGGAAGCGGCCAACTTGCAGTTTATGGCAAAGTACGATATAGCTTTGGATGGTGATTACGCCACCCTCGAGTATTCCACCACTGGCACAAGTTGGTACTCGCTGGATTACTTCAATGGCACGGCAGATTGGACCCTGAAATCCTATGACCTCAGTTTCCTGGCCGGACAGAATCTCTATCTACGTTTTACCATGATCGCAAATTACTCCGGACGAGCCAATGGTATCTTCATCGATAATCTCCGCCTATTTGTTTCCCAATACGGAATTGTCTCCAATGAGGAAAACCTTCAAAGCCCCGTGCTGTTCTCTATCTATCCGAATCCGGCCAGAGAACAGATGCACTTTAGCCTTAGCGGATTAAGAGGCGATGGGGGAGAGCTGAGCCTGAAGATCTTCAATCTCAGAGGACAACTGGTGAAGGAGATACCAATGAACAGCTTGACAGATGCTCCCGGTAGGATAAACTGGGATATGCGAAATCAGGCAGGACAAAAGCTTGGTTCCGGAATCTACTTTGCACGCATCAGCCGGGGTTCCAAAGTGATCGCCTCCAAGAGGATGGTCATTACCCGCTGAGTCAAAGCCCAAAACATAGCACTATCTGGAGAGAATTTGGAAGAAATACGTATTGAGAGACTTACCAAAGATTTTGGAGGCTTCATTGCCGTTGACGACGTGAGTCTGACGATAAAACCCGGAGAGCTCTTTTCTTTCCTGGGTCCCAGCGGTTGTGGGAAAACCACTCTGCTGAGGATGATAGCCGGCTTTGAGATTCCCCGGGAAGGCAAGATCTTTATCGGTGATCAAAACATCACCCAACTCCCCCCATACAAACGTCAGGTGAATACTATCTTCCAAAACTACTCCCTCTTTCCACACATGACCATCTTTGATAACGTTGCCTTTGGTCTCAGGATCAAGAAATGCCCCAAGGCTGAGATTCGGGAGCAAGTTCGCTCCATGCTCTCCCTGGTGAAGATGGAAGATCAGGCGTACAAGTATCCGGATCAGATCAGCGGTGGACAGAAGCAGCGTATCGCCATCGCCCGGGCTCTGATCAATAAACCTCAGGTGCTGCTTCTGGATGAGCCGCTGGCAGCTTTGGATCTGAAGCTCCGTCAACACATGCTGATTGAACTCATGAACATTCACGATGCCGTGGGCATTACCTTCATCTACGTTACCCACGATCAAAGCGAGGCCATGAGCATCAGTGACCGTGTGGCTGTTATGAGCCGGGGGAAGATCATCCAGGAAGGTCCTCCGGACGATATCTATGAGCGCCCCGTGAGCATCTTCTCCGCTTTCTTTATTGGTGAAACCAACCTGATCAGCGGAACCGTAACTGAGATTGAGGAAGAATACGTTCAGATCAAGTGCCCCATCGGTGAAGACAAGTTTATCGAGATAGATTCCACTTTCCACTTTACTCCCAATCTGGGGCAGGAGATCACGCTTTCCCTGCGTCCCGAAAAGATCGCTATATCGCGTAATAAACCCCGCCAGCAGGATGACTTCAACGTCCTGAGAGGCACCATTGAAGATATCCTCTATCTCGGTTCTCACACGCAGTATATCGTGAAAGTCGGAGAACTGAGGATCAGGGTATTCAGCCAGCATAAACGGGTCTATTTTGATGATAAAGCCTTGGACTGGGATGAGCCCGTCTGGCTTTTCTGGCATGATACCGATTCCTGGTTGATCGATGAAGTTCCCGATGATGCCGAAAACCTGGCAGGATACAACCGCGAAGGCAGCAGCTATTACCGCAGTCCCAAGAAGCAAAGCCAAGCCTGATGAAGAATTACGTCTATATCCACAACCCGCTGGAACTGGCAGAACGCAAACGCCGCAACCTCCAGAGCTGGATACTCACCACTCCGGCCATGATCTGGCTGCTGATCTTCTTTTTGGTGCCCTATCTGATCGTTCTGATCTACAGCTTCCTGACTCCGGATATCTACGATGTGAAGTTTGAGCTCTCACTGGATGCTTACCGTCAAATCTTCTCCGGTACCTACTTACAGCCTTTCATCGTGTCCTTCCGGATGGCTTTTATTACCACGGTTTTGTGCCTGCTATTGGGATACCCGGTGGCTTATCACATAGCCAGGGCAAAAGAGAAAACCAGGAACCTGCTTCTAATCTTCATTATCATCCCTTTTTGGACGAACCTCATCATCAGAATCTTCTCCTGGAGAATCTTCCTGGCTTACAACGGAGTACTAAACGATCTGCTGATCAATATAGGTTTGATCAGCAAACCTTTGGAGATCATGCGCACCGATCTGGCTGTGGCTCTGGTGATGGTCTACGTATATTTGCCCTATATGATTCTGCCTCTTTACAGCGTGATCGAAAAGATAGATTTTACCTTGCTCAATGCCGCTATGGATCTGGGTGCCAATGAAGTGAAGGCATTCTTCAAGGTGACTCTTCCACTTTCGCTCACGGGCATCTTCGCAGGAGGCATACTCGTTTTCATCCCAGCCCTGGGAGCCTATCTGATCACACAATTGGTGGGTAATCAACGCTCTTTGTATATTGGGCAGGTGATTACATACAAGATCAAGAATATCCCCCGCAACTGGCCTATGGCATCTGCACTTTCTCTTGTATTGCTCCTGGTGGTCAGCATTCTGCTGGTGCTGGCCTTTCTGCTCTTCCAAAGGCATCGCAGGAGGAAAAGATTGTGAAGCTGAACCCCAGTAAAGCCTATAAATCCATGAACCTAACCGTCTTCACACTGGTTATGATCTTCCTGTACATCCCCATCCTGATTCTGGTGATCTTTAGTTTCAATGATGCCAAGATCATTGTGGGCTGGCGCGGCTTCACTTTGAAGTATTACGAGCTTCTGTTTCAAAATGAGGCCATCAAGACTGCTTTTTGGAACACCATGCTGATAGCCAGCCTTTCCACTTTGATCTCTACCGTTTTGGGAATTCTGGCTGCCCTGGGCTTGGAAAACAAGAACTTCACGGGACGCAAAGGCTTGCTGGCTCTGATCTACACGCCTCTGGTGATCCCGGATATTCTGATGGGCGTGTCTTTGGCTCTGCTCTTCAACTTTGCCCGGTTCAACACCGGCATGATCACTGTTCTGATAGCCCACATCACCTTTTGCCTTTCATATACTGTGATCGTGATCCAATCCCGGCTGGAGGATTTTGATTATTCCCTGGTGGAAGCCGCTATGGATTTGGGTGCCAAACCCTCTGCCATCTTCTGGAAGATCAAGCTTCCTCTGATGATGCCCGGAATTATTGCCGCTTCTCTCCTGGCATTCACTCTATCCATAGACGACTTTATCATCACTTTCTTCACCTCGGGACGCGGCTTCGATACTCTGCCCATCTACGTGGAAGGCACGATCAGACGTGGGACGATCACAACCATAAACTCACTCTCTACCCTGATGATAGGCTTTACTCTCTTTCTCGCCGTCAGTACCGGTAGAATTCGTAAGAACCTATTTAATCTTTAGTGTCATGTCAAGTTGGGGTGCTGGGTGTAACCCATCGATCAACCCGGAATGTTGTCAGCAAGCCCTGAAGGGGCACAATCTGCAAGCGATGGGTGAAGCCCATCGGCAGAGGTTAGACCCGGAAAACCAAGCCCTGAAGGGGCATTATATCATAGCGAGGGTGCGGAGCGTAGCGTAGCCCCTCGATGTTGGAACAATAAAAGTCTTTTTGAAGACAATCACTCTACCCCTGCCCAGAGAGCACAGCTCTCTGGGCAGGGGTCTGGAGTTTGGACATTTTCACGTAGATAAATGTAATAAAGCTTGACATACATACCGGCATTCATAGAATGGCACCAAACTGATTAAAGGAGCATATCATGAATCACGATGATATTCGTCAAGCCATTCTAGAGATCGAAGAAATCAAACTTAAGGCTCAATTGAGAGCTGTCAGAGAAGCTATCAAAGGTCAGAGAGACACGGTCGAAGAAGATAATGTTAAGCGTACATCGCAGGTAGAGTATGTCTATCAAGTACTTAAGGTTTGCAGGAAGCCTATGCATATCTCTGAGATCATCGAAAAATGCCGGGAAAAGTATGGCGTAGAGCTATTCAGAGAGTCGATAGTTTCAGCCTTACTGAAGAAGGTAGTTCGTATGGATCGCTTTATTAAGACTGATCCTAACACTTTCGGTTTGAGCGAGTATAGGGAACTATACAAGTCTATGACTAAAGAGGGGTGAGGCTATGATTCTCAGCGAGGCTGTATATAGTATCATGAACAGATGGTCTGGGATCTTCTCCCAGAAAAGAACTCTGGATCAAGTGATCAGGCTGGCATTTTGCATGTTGCTTAACCCCAGCCGTGGCACTATTGCCCAAGGACTGATTTTTGCTGGATTGGCACAACAGGACTGGAGTTCGTCTTACAAGGTGCTTTCCAGAAGTAAATGGGAAGATGTCGGTTTATTCAAGCCGGTTATTGAAGAGACCATATCGCACTTTCCTGATAACTATATCAGCCTCGCTGTTGATGATACCAAGATCAAGAAGACGGGGCTTCTGATACCTTATACACAATACTATCTGGATCCTCTTTCTCCACCTTTTCATGCTAATCTGATCCGAGCGTATCGAGTCCTGCAGTTTTCTGCGATTCTGCCACTTTACAGAAAGCTTGTAATTGATCAGAATGATGAGGATAGGCACTATCATGTCTGCCGTGCAATTCCCGTTTCGGTTGATAACATTCCTGCTATCAAGAAACCGGGGAAAAACGCCACCGGGGAGGAGCAGGAAGCCTACCGGAAATCTAAGCGTGTAAACAACCTCAGTATAGCATTTGTTACTCGTGCAATGCAACTGCGGGAAGACTACGATGCTGCCGGTGCTTGTGAAAAGAACTTGCTCCTGGTGGCAGATGGTTCCTTCTGCAACTCCACTGTGTTCAAAGCAAGTCTGGATAGAACCTATGTAGCAGCCCGTTGCCGTTTGGATGCCAAGCTTTGCTTTGAAGATACCACTTCGTCGAGACGCTGTTATGCAGAGGATACTTTCACCCCGCAGTCGGTACGTCAGGATGATAGTATTGCCTATAGTGAAACCATGCTATTCGTGGGGAAAAAGCTTCGCAGAGTAAGATACAAGGAAGTGGATAATGTGCTTTGGCGGAGAGGAGCAGGCCGGAAGAAACTAAGGCTTATAGTGATAGCGCCTAAACCTTATAAATCGTATGGCAAGAAACAAAACTACAAACGTGAAGCATATCTGCTCACTGATAATCATGATCTAAGCCCTGAAACCATAATCCAAGAATACATCAATCGTTGGGAGATAGAAGTCAATCACCGGGATGAGAAGAACAACCTGGGTCTGGGTCAAGCCCAAGTCTGGAACAAACAGTCCGTGATCAAGACTCCAGCTTTGCTCATAGCTTCATACAGCATCACTCTATTAGCCAGTCTGGCGTGTTATGGGCCTAATCGAACCGATCACTATCTGCCGCAACCCTTATGGAGAAAGGGTTCTGTAAGACCGTCGTGCAACGACCTGGTAAACCTCATGCGTAAAGAACTAATGAGTGATCAAGAACTGCAGAAAACCATAAATATCAACCTAAACTTGGGAACTGCTATGTCCGTAAACCAGTAGTTAATGTCCAAACTCCAG
>JAKPXC010000024.1 GCA_029567705.1 Candidatus Cloacimonadota bacterium | reverse complement strand
TCTCAATGGTCGAAGCCCGCAGGAAATTATGCCAGTCTCTTAAATGAGAAACCTGTTTTCTGGAGAGCCGTATGCGGGAGAACCGCACGTACGGTTCGGAGGGAGGGGAGCCCAGTAATGGATCGCTCCCCTACCCCTATCGAATAGGGCCGCCTTTATCCGTTGGAGTTCTTGGAGGCTCCCCTGACTATGCATATATTTCTAAGCCAAAGGCCGCCAAGGACTTCAACCAGCATGGGGCGTAGCGAAGGTCTTCCACCGCTGCTGTCGCACCCTTTGCTTGAAGTCCAAACCGGCTGCATAATCTGTTGTAAGAGTGTTGTTTAGATAGCCTGTTTGAACTCCAAAGATGGCATCCCCCGCTGCTTCGCACTCTCGCTATGATCTGTCTCAAATGTCGAGTTGAGGATACAGTTCCAATCACAATTATGTGTTGATTCTCTGATCATTCCTAATGGGTCGCCGACTCTTCACCGACTCTTGGCCGACTCTTCCCGAACACTTTGCTCGGGAAGAGTCCTGCAAGACACGGTGAAGACTCCGGGAGAAATAGGTGAGAATCTGGATTCGGCGTAGCGGAGGATTCCGATCCTCCGGATTATGTGACGTAGCTTCGTAAAGCTGCGATACACCTCGTGCTGGTTGAAGTCCACGACGGCATCAGGCTGGGAGATGTACGTATAGTCAGGGAAGCCGTCGTGAACTACAACGAGTCAAGGCTACCCTTCGCTCCGCACCCTCGCTATGATATGGTGTTTATACGTAAAGTCTCGGGGTACATTGTTCTGCCCCCTTGGTAATCTGGTGCCTCTCCGGAACTACTCGCCTAATATGGTTCTTGCATCCTAGCTATGATCTAGGGTGGTTAGTCAATCCTGTTCCAGGATTACGTAGGCGATGGCGTATTCCTGCTCGTGGCTGAGCGAAAGGTGGATTCGGGTAATCCGGTGTTCGTCCATAAAGGTTTGGGTGGCTCCGTTGCACCGGATGCCGGGTTTGCCCAGAGGATCAAGCGCTACCTCGATATCCGTCCAGTTGATATTGCCGTCCCAGCCGGTGCCGATGGCTTTCATCACTGCTTCTTTGGCTGCAAAACGGGCGGCATAGGATTGATACTTGGAGGCGCGGGCTTCGCAGTAGCGAATCTCGTCCGAAGTGAAGACTTTCTGGGTAAAGCGCTCGTTTTTCTCGATGCTGCGTTGGAGTCGATCCACTTTGATTATGTCTGTACCGATGCCCAGGATCATGCTTTTTGCTCCAAGTCCAGCAGGAACTTTTTTATTTCCAAGCCTCCGGCATAACCCGTGAGCCGTCCGTTTGCCCCGATCACTCTGTGGCAGGGGATGAGAATGGGCAGGGGGTTATGATGATTGGCCATACCCACGGCGCGGCAGGCTTTGGGCTTGCCGATCTGTGCGGCTATTTGGGCATAAGTCCGGGTTTCGCCATAAGGGATGGCAGTCAAAGCCTGCCAGACGGCTTCTTGAAAGTCGGTTCCCCGCGGGCAGAGGGGCAGATCAAAGCTGGTTCGGGTGCCGTTGAAATACCCGTCCAATTGCTCCTTGAGCTTCTTATCCAGAGCGGTGATGGGCTGTGTTTCCGGCTTGGCTTCCTTCAGAAAGGTAATCCGGGTGATGCAGTCCGCGGAGCATTCAATCTCCAGATGGATGTCTTTATGGGTGTATATCATGGTTAACTCTCTTGGTTCTCTGGGGAGGGAAAAAGAAAAGCCCCACGAATGGGGCTTTAATCTGTGTTTTACGCTGTCTTTTCGGTAAATCTGCGGCGTTCTTTGATCCTGGCAGCTTTACCTTTGGCGCTGCGCAGATAGAATAACTTGGCGCGGCGAACCTGACCGTGACGAACGATCTCGAGCTTGTCGATATTGGGTGAGTGCTGGGGATAAATCCTCTCCACTCCGACACCGTTTGACACTTTACGCACTGTGAAGGTCTTGGAGATTCCGGCTCCACGCTTCTGGATTACGATTCCCTGGAATACCTGAATACGTTCCTTGTTACCTTCTTTAATTTTATAATGGACTTTAACCGTATCGCCTACGCGATAATCGGGGAAGTCGGTTCTGATTTGGTCTCTGCCGATTGTTTGCAGAATATCCATGGTTCCTCCCATTTATATCTTCGGAAAGACTGCGGTCTAAAACGATTGCAACTGCGCTTCTGACAGACAAGTGATTATAGGTGCCCCGGCCTGTTATGGGCTCGAGGATGTGGTCTGCTGTCTCATGAATCTCAGAACATAGTCCGTAGCCTGTTCCAAAACACAAAAGAACAGGTCTGTTGCTTTGAGCGAGGATTCTGAGCTGCGGGAACTTGAGCTGTCCCGGCATGGTTTTGGCAGTAGTCGTTATAAATAGGGGCCGCACCCCTTCCTGATTTGTAATCTGTTCCTGGCACAATTCCAGGCTATCGCAGCAAGAGATCAGGTCGAGTGCTTCGCTGCGGTGCGGATTGTAGAGCAAGGCCTCCGAGCTTTCCCAAAAGTGGGTAATCCGGGTGACCAATTGCTGTTGAAACTTATCAGGCGTAATGACGTAAAAAGCTGAAACTCCATAACACTCGCAAGCGCGGGCTATGTCGTGCAGATCAAGGTTGGTGACCGAACTCATGGTTCGCTCGCCTTTCTTGTTCAGAACGGGATAGTGGATCAGGGCAAGGTAAACTTTAGCCACGTTTGAGGAGATCGGGGCGTCGGCTGCGTGTGAGGCGAGTGGCCTCTGTCTCCGCCCAGTCCATGATCTTCTTGTGATTCCCTTGTCTCAAGACTTCCGGCACGCTCTGCCCCATAAAGCTTTCGGGCCGGCTGTAACAGGGAAAGCCAAGTTTTCCGGTGGAAAAGGAATCAGTCTCTGCCGAGTTGATGTCGGAGAGTACTCCGGGCAGTAGCCGGGAAACACCATCGATAAAGACCATTGCTGCTGGTTCTCCGCCGGAGAGTACATAGTCTCCAATGGATATCTCGTCCGAAACCGCCAGGTTCCGGATGCGTTGGTCTATCTCTTTGTAGTGGCCGCAAAGCAGGATCAGTTTATCCTTTTGGGAGTAGTCTTCCAGGATCTCCTGGCTGAGCACTCTGCCTTGGGGACTGAAGTAGATCACTGGGGCAGGGCCGTCTTCCAGCACGGCATTGATGGCGTCGTAGAGAGGCTCTGCCTGCATAACCATCCCGGCAAAACCGCCGTAGGGATAGTCGTCCACTTTGTGATGTTTATCCTTGGAATAATCCCGGATATTGGTGAAGTTCAATTGCAGAGCTTCAGCTTTGAGGGCTTTGGCTATCATGCTGCTGTCCCGGAAACCGGTAAAGATTTCTGGGAAAAGAGTGAGCACTTCAATCTTCAAGCTTCAGGCCTGCATCTTCGAGAAGGGGATCCAGGTTTTGCAGAACTATCCGCTCGGTCTCGGGCTGTAGTTCTGCCAGATAGTGGTCCACATAGGGCACAAGCAGTTCGGCACCGCTTCCTGTATCAATCTCCAGGACATACTGGGCATTATTGTGAAAGTATGATACAAGAGTTCCCAGCAGTCTGTCTTGGTAATAGATCTTCCATCCCAGGTAAGCATCCAGCTCGGAGCTTTCTTCTTCCAGATCGTCCGGAGCCAGCGCTACAAGAGCTTCTTTGTGCTTGTTTCTTTCTTCCTTGATACCGTCTTCTTTGAACTTGATCCACAGTTTCTTATCAGCTTCTTTTATGCTGCTGACATTAACGTAAAACACTCTATGGCTGGAAAAGATCAGAAAGACCTCTCGCAATTCCGGCAGCATCTCTCTATAATCCGGCTTTACCATCAGGTGAAAGAAGCCTTCAGAATCGAGACCGCCAAGCCTGCCAATGCAAATGAGGTCTTGGCTATTCATTTATTCGATAATTTCGAGTTCGGCTCGTTTTCCTTGTTTGGTGCTGACTGCATTGATAATTGTACGGATAGCTCCGGCGGTTCTGCCGCGCTTTCCTATCACTTTACCGATGTCGCTCTTGGCCACACGAAGTTCGTAAAGAGTGATCTTGTCTCCGGCGATCTCAGTGATGTTTACTTCACTGGGGTCATCGACCAACGCTTTGACTACAAATTCAATAAGCTCTTTCATGTATTCACCTCACAAATTCTATCTCAGGGCTCTTATTCTGCAGCTTGTGCTTTCTTTTGAGCGATCTTCTGTTCGTGCCAAATCTGCAATACACCGGCTCTGCGGAGCAGGGAGCGTACTGTATCTGTAGGCTGGGCACCAACACTGAGCCAATATATGGCGCGATCTGTCTCAACATTGAGTTTCAAATCTTGCGGTTTGGGATCGTACCAACCCACGCATTCGATGTATTTGCCATCGCGCTTTACGCGGGCATCCACAGCGACTATGCGGTAGAAAGGCTGGTTATTTGCTCCCATCCGTCTCAGTCTCAGCTTGACCATTATTTCTCCTTGAATTTATTTATACTTTTCGACTTAGGACACCATGAATTTTGGAAGGCAGGTTTCCGTCAAGGCATTTCTTGCAAAGCTCAGAGTGAATAATCCTTAGCACATTGAAAGTCTTCCACGCGCTTGGGGTGGATAAGGTATTCATCCCAGGATGGAGGCTTTAGAATATTAGCTCGGAGATGTCAAAGGGAACAGTACCCCGATATTCGTAAGGCTTGCTGATCTCCATGCCAAAGGCGTTGATGTTCACAGTTCCCCGCACTCTGTAGGGTATCTCGCCGCGCAGCACTCCTCCCAAGGCGTTGAGTATTGCCCGGAAGTTCTGCACCCGGAGCAGCAAAGTGCCTTCCCGGCTGTATACGTCTTCGGAGAACTGCAAGGGACGCACCAGACTGGCTGTGCCTACCATGCGGTCGTTGATATAGACTTCCCCGGGGAAGCTTTTGAGTACGAAGCTGAAGCCGTAGGGATTCATCAGGATAAAATCCGAATTCACATCTGTTGAAGTAAGCCCCCAATCCACAATGTGGGTACGCTGCAAGCGGAAGAGATTCTCCGTGCCAACGTTGAAGCGGGAAACAATATCGCTCAGATAATCGTGCAGATTCAGCTCATACGGTTCCTCAAAGCTGAAGCGTTTGTTCATATACAGAGCCTTGCCTTTGCCTTCTCCCACGATGTAAAAGAAGAGCTTCTGATCGGTGTGACTGATCATCCGGGCGGCTTTTCGGGTTTCCAATTGAACGGTGAAATCTATACTGGTTGATCTTCTGCCGGGGATCATGATCCGGTTGTTCAAGGTAGCGGTGCCCACTTCGGCTCTGTTTCGATCCAAGAGCTTGAGATTCAGCTCCTTTAGGATGAGTTTGTAGCTATTGGGGTTATTCACCTGCACACTGATCAATACGCTGGTCATATCTGGAGTCATGGAGACTATTCTGAGATCGTGAATGCGTTCTATGGTGGGTTTCTTAAACATTCTGCAGGAGCTCAGGCTCATCAGCAGAAGGATCAGGACTAAAAGATGGACTAGGCGTTTCATATAAACCTCTATAAGTAATCTTTGAAGCGGCGGAACCAGAGTTCCAAAGCCAGGCAGTTGAAGAGCATTTCTGCCTGTTTATTGGAGCCGGAGAGATATTCAAACCAGTGCCGGCGGATCAGCCGGTGGTTCCAGATCTCTCGGCTGAGAAAGTCTTGTGAAGCGAAGACGTCCGAGATCATCTCCCGCATCTCTCCCCTCATCCACAGGGTATAAAAGGGAGAGGAAAAGATACCCTTATCCTTCCTCTCGTAAACTGCCTGGGGCACGATGTCTTTCATAGCCAGGCGGTGAATATGCTTGTGCACGGGGGCTTCTATCTTGTAAGCAGCAGGCAGACTGAAAGCAAAATCCACGATGCGGTGATCCAGGAAGGGAACTCTGGACTCTATGGAGTTTGCACTGGCCATGCGGTCTTCCAGGTGCAGGAGGGTTTGGATGGAGGTGCTGTGCAGCATATTGAACAGAAAGTTTGAGAGCCTGCTTCCGGGTATGTCCTGAATACCGGATAAGATACCCTTGGAAGAGAGCTTCCGGGTCTCCAAAAAGCTAGCGCTGAAAGGTTCAAATCGGTAGTAACGGAACTCCAGTTCATACAGCTTGGATTCCGGTAAAACTGCACTCAGGAGCGTCTTGCCCAGTCCGGCCAGACTCTCTGCAGAACCTTTCCCCTGGTAGTAACGGCTAAAGCTCTGTGTGAAGCTCGTTAGCTTTAGGTTTCGCAACTGATCAGCCAGAAAGCGGTAGATAGAGTGTTTGTAACCAGCGAAGAGCTCATCAGAGCCCTGGCCGGAGAGTATCACTTTTATCCCTGCAGCCCGGGCGGTTTTCATCACTGCCCACTGCGAGGCATAGCCGGCCTTGGTGGGCAGGTCGTTGTACCAATTGATCTCTTCCAGCCAACCGGAAGCATCGGCTGCGGAGGGTGAGACAAAATGTGTCCGTGCCTCAGTCTGTTCTGCAATCAGCTTGATCCATTTCCGTTCATCCAGAGCCGGGTCATCTCCATAATAAGAAGAGAAAGTCTGCATGGAACCGCCTTGCAGCTTGTGCGCCAGGCAGACAATGGCAGAAGAATCCAAACCTCCGGAGAGACTGGCGGCGATCTCCACATCGCTGCGTAAGTGTAGCTTCAGGCTCTGAGTGAAGAGCTCTCTATAATGATCGGTTGCCTGTTGCAGAGAGAGGGGAGACTTCTCAAAGCTGGATGCATCCAAGCTATAATATTGGTAGAAGCGGAACTTTCCACTGCTGATCACCAGGTTGTGCCCCGGCTTGAGCAGCTTGATTTCCTTGAAATAGGTCTCGTCCTCGTGTACCAGAAGAGAGTTAATCTTCATAGAACGCCAAATCATGGCATAATTC
>JAKPXC010000188.1 GCA_029567705.1 Candidatus Cloacimonadota bacterium | reverse complement strand
TCAGCATTTTGTTTGAGTATATGAGAAACGGAGCTTCGTAAAGCTCCGTTTAGATATAATTTTTGCTGACCGAACAAGTCACTCACAAGCGACAGGATGTCGCTTCCACTATATCACCTTACCTCAGCTATGAGCGTGTTTCTGCCAATTCAGAGATTGGCAGCCCAATAATGGGAGCGACAGCTGCGCAGCATTAACTCATTAACTCATTAACTCATTAACTCATTAACTTCAATCTACTTGAACGCTTCCATGCCGGTGAAGGCACGATAAGGATCAAAGCTCTGTAAAACTCGTAAATCGCTATCAGTAAGCTCGTCATAGGCAATTCGAGAAACCAGCTCTCCCATACCCGGTCCCAGCATAAAGCCTTGGCCGCACATACCAACAGCATTGATCAGATTGCTTATCTCCTTGCTTCTGCCTACAATGGGGAATCCATCAGGCGTCATAGGATACTGTCCTCTCCAGGTTCTGCGAACTTTTAGATTGCGCAGCCTGGGATAGATCTCCAGCATGCGCTTACTGCAGAGAGGCAAGAATTCAGAAGTGCTGCGATTATCGATTCCCAGGATGGCGGGATCGGGAGTGATGCAGAAGACCACCTGGCCTTCATTATTTTGGTAGAAATAGAAGTTTGCCGAGCCCGGAGCTTTGCGCATATCAATCACCATGGGGCCAAAGAATCGCGCCACAGGCTCTGTGATCCCAGCCTCGTGATTATCCGGAAAGACCGGTAAATCCAAGCCAACCATCTCACCAATCCGGCGAGCATAGTTTCCTGCTGCGTTGATCACCTGAGCCGCACTGTAGGTACCTTTATTGGTCTTCACAGAGACTATCTTGCCCTCTTCGGTTTGCATTTCCTCCACTTCTTCGCCAAAGTGGAAATCCACTCCGGCCTTGAGGCTATGAAAATAGTAAGCTGAGCTAGTTAATAGAGGTGAGCAACTTCCGTCTTCCGGAGAGTAAGTGGAGCCCAAAAGGCTATCCATGCGGATTCCCGGAACGATCTCATTGTATTCTTCCGGGGAGAGCCACTTGATGTTGAGCCCAAACTGTAATTGAATCTTCATCAGATTCTGCAGAGTATCGGCATCCTTTTGATTGTAGGCGGGATAACTGTATCCATTGGACATCCAGCCAATATCATCGCCCATTTCTTCTTCCCAATTCTTCAGGATTTCGATAGAGCGCAGACAGACGCTGATCTTGCCATAGTCGGAGTGAGTGGCACGGATACCGCCGATGGCTTTCTTATTATTTTCTTGACCGGGGCCAACTTCTCGTTCCAACACCAGCACCGAGGCACCTTTCTTTGCCAGATTGAGCGCTACGGGAACTCCGATTGAACCCGCACCTATCACGATAAAATCATATACTTTAGACATTCTTAACTCCTTGAACCATCGGGAAATCTATCCAGCGGCACTTCAATGAAGACGGGACGCTTGGTATTGGGAACCACATTCTCGACCGGGATGCCTTCTTCTCTCAAGAGCCCTTTGATCAGCACTTCACAGGTCTTGGCACCGCAGGGCCCCATACCTGCCCTAGTGATGGCTTTCAATTGATTCAGGTCTGTAATACCGCCTTTGATCAGCTTGCGCACCTGACCCACTGTCACTCTTTCGCAGAGGCAAATCATCGCATCATCAGGTTGATGATCCGGGAGAACCGGCTGTGCCAGAGGAGCAGAAACTGAGGCAGCCTGCACCCGGAAGGAAGCGATCTGCTTCGCATATTGGGCAGGAACCTGCACTTTGACCAGGACGGTGTGTACTTTCTTGAGTTCACTCACAGCAACCACTTCCGCTTCCACAAGTTCTTTGCCATCGATATCCACCATCTGCAGCTTGTCTCCCTGTTTCACGGGATAGTTACTGATCTCATAAGCCAATGTGATGATGGGATTCTGTTTATCTTTGCGATAATCCACCAGGGTAATAGCCAGGCCGGGGCAGATCAGCACACATTTTCCGCAGCCGATACAGCTCCCGGAATAGAGCGGAACCGCCATCAGCGAACCATCTTCAGTATGAATGCTATTGGTGGGACATACTGTGGTACAGGGATTGCAGGGAATCTCTTGCAAGCAGTGAATTATTGGGAATACTCCCTCTTCTGCTGGATGATTCTGATAGTCCTTGATCATACCGGGATGAGATTTTAGCACCTCAGCCTTGGCATACCATTCCTGCGGTATCTCAGGTGCATCGGCACCACAATCGCGAGCCATCTTGAGGCCAACGATCTTGCCATTGAACATGGCAGAAGAAGCTTCGGCAATCTCCAAAGCATCACCGGCGGAATAGACCGGGATGCCAGCCTGCTCTGCTTCAAGGGTGAATTCAGAAAGTGAATCCAGACCCACAGCGATCAGGATGGTATCACAGGCAAAAGTCTTCTCTGTGCCTGCTATGGGTTTGAAGTTTTTATCTATCTCCGCAATAGTAATGCTGGAAACCGTTTCATCTCCGCTGGCACAGATTATTGAGTGCTTGGTATAGATCGGCACACCCAAACGTGCCAGTTTATCAGCATGCACTTTGTAGCCGCCGCATCTGGGCATAGCTTCCGCCAGCCCCACCACTTCAATGCCTGCCTGCAAGGCATGATAAGCACCAATCAGGCCCACATTTCCACCACCTATGATAAACAGACGCTGGGTGGGACGCACCAGATCACGATTCACCAAGGTCTGGAAGGCTCCGGCTCCATAGATCCTGGCTAGATGATTACCTGGGAAGCGCAGGAATTTTTCCCTTGCTCCTGCGGCATTGAGGATGCGTTTGGGTTTGATAAGTTTATAAACGCCGTCTTTCAGAACTCCCACTTTCTGATCACTGAAAACAAAGATAGCCGTGCTATTGAGCCAGATCTTCACTGATGCCAGTTGTCTGACTTCCTCTGCCAGAAGCTTTCCAATCTCGTGCCCCCGGGTACCGGCTCTGGAATCTTCTTCCGAGCCAAAAAACTTATGAGTCTGCAAGACCAGCTTGCCACCCAGTTCATGCTTATCATCCAGCAAGAGACAATCAATGTTGTAGCTGCCCAGTTGAATGGCGGCAGACAGTCCGGAAGGACCTCCACCTATGATCAGCACTTCGGTCTCCAGCTCTTCCAGCGGTTCAAATTCGACCGCTTCTTTCACTTCAGGAAGTTCCGGCAGACCATCTGCGCTGCGTACAATCATATTCTCCTGCACCTTGGTCATGCAGGATTTAACGGCTACGCCATTGGCAATCACGGTGCACTTGGCACACTGACCATTGGCACAGAAGATTCCCTGAGCGGTTCCATCTTTGTGGTGATGCCCAAAGACATTAATTCCATTGGCAATCAGAGCGCTGGAGATCATCTCGTCCTTACGGGCTTGCAGCTTCTCACCATTGAAATAAAACGAGAGGTAATCGTAGTTCGGCACCTCTAGTATCGGGTGTTCTTTCAATCTTAGATCATTCATAAACGGCGGATTGCTCCTCTAATAATTCCTTTTGGTGTGGATGAATTTGGAGATTGACAGGATGTCAATAAAAAAGTGCCAAAAGCCTTCCTGATCTGCTCATTTAGGCAGCAAACTCAAACTTGTAGTCAGCGAAAGTGGTGCTTTCTTCCCAAACCCACTTATCTTTTATGGTATAAACCAATGGAGTATCATTATGCAAGAAAAGCCAATAATTGGAATCAGTACCTGCCTTTTGGGGCATAAAGTCCGTTACGACGGCGGTCATAAATATGATAGCTGGTTAGTAGAGACCTTGGGTCAGTTTGTGGATTACTTCCCGGTTTGCCCGGAAGTGGAGTGCGGTCTACCGGTCCCCCGCGAAGCCATGCGTCTGGTGGGAAAGGCAGAGGATCCCCTGCTGCTTACCATTAAAAGCGGGATTGACCATACTCCCCGCATGAAAGCCTGGTCTGCACGGAAGATTGAAGAATTGGCAGGCAAGAATCTCTGTGCCTACGTATTCAAAAGCAAATCCCCCAGCAGCGGTATGGAGAGAGTGAAGGTTTATCCCGCCGCAGGAGGCGCAGCTTCCAAGACTGGTGTCGGCATGTTTGCTCGTGAATTCATGAAAGCTTTTCCGCTAATACCGGTCGAAGAAGAGGGCAGGCTCCATGATCCCATCTTGAGAGAAAACTTTATCGAGCGCATCTTTGTGGTTTGGCGCTGGCAACAGCTTTTATCAGAAGGCGGAAGCCCCAAAGCCATCGTGGATTTCCACACCCGGCACAAGCTTCTGCTGATGGCACACAGTCCACTCCTCTACCGGGAACTGGGCAAACTCGTTGCAGAACAAAAAAGAGTATCGCTTGATGAATTCAAGGGTCTCTATTTTGCCAAGCTGATGCAAGCCATGAAGCTACATGCCACCTCTGCAAAACACATGAACGTCCTTCAGCACATTATGGGCTATTTCAAAAAAGACCTTGAACCCGTAGAAAAAACGGAGTTGCTGCAGATTATTGAAGATTTCCGAGCCGGTCTGTATCCATTGATCGTCCCGGTTACACTGCTGAATCACTATGTGCGCAAATACCGGCAGGAGTATCTGCTGGGCCAATACTATCTCAATCCCCATCCTCTGGAACTGAAGCTGCGAAACCACTCTTGATACTTTACCGAGCTTAACTACGAGATAATTGGAGCATCCAGGGGCAGTGCGAGGGAGTCGATTCCTAGTTCCACCCTATGGACGTGCCGTCTCTTCACCGTGTCTTGCAGGACTCTTCCCGAGCAAAGTGTTCGGGAAGAGTCCTGCAAGACACGGTGAAGACTCCGGGAGAAAAGGAAGGGGAGTAGCAGCGGAATGCTACGATACATCCCGTAGCGGAGGATTCCGATCCTCCAGATAAAATAACTCGTAGCTTCGGAAAGCTACGTTACGGAGGATTCCGATCCTCCAGATAAAATAACTCGTAGCTTCGGAAAGCTACGATACAACTCGTTACGGAGCTTTCCGAAGCTCCGAAAAGAGGAAAATATGTCCAAGCACAACACAATATCCCAGGATAACCTGAAGTATTTCTACAAGCCCGGAAGGCTGCCTCACATGTTCAATGCGGATAAGCCAATCTTCATTACTTTCCGTCTGAAATTCACCCTTCCAAAAGCTGCCATTACAGAACTCGAGCACCGAAAACGCCTGTGGTTGGACGGGTATGACTCGATGGGTGAGGCTGATCAAGCGGAACACAAGAAACAAAAAGACGGGCTATTCTTTGCTTGGTTTGACCAGCTCTTGGATAATAGTCCCGATGTTCCCAAAATCCTTCATCGGAAGGACATCTCGGAGATCATAGCCAATGCCCTGAAGTATCATGATGGCAAGCGATATCAGCTTTTAGCATATTGCATAATGCCAAATCACGTGCATGCACTGATCTTTCCGCTCAAAGATGAGAATGGCAGTATATACGCTCCTGCCGGTATTACCTATAGCTGGAAGAGGTTTACTTCCAATCAGATCAATAAGCTCTTGGGAAAAAGTGGCAGTTTGTGGCAAAGGGAGAGCTTTGACCGTATGGTGAGGGATGAAGAGGAACTGGGACGCACCTTGGAGTATATCTTGCAGAATCCGGTAAAGGCCGGCTGGGTAGGTGAGTGGAAACAGTGGCGTGGAAGCTACTTGCGCGAGGAACTCTTGTCGTAGCGGAGGATTCCGATCCTCCGGATGTTGTATCTCGTAGCTTCGGAAAGCTACGTTACGGAGGATTCCGATAATCAGTATATTGTATCTCGTAGCTTTGGAAAGCTACGTTACGGAGGATTCCGATCCTCCGGATGTTGTAACTCGTAGCTTCGGAAAGCTGCGTTACGGAGGATTCCGATAATCAGGATATTGTATCTCGTAGCTTTGGAAAGCTACGTTACGTAGGATTCCGATCCTCCGGATGATGTAACTCGCAGCAGCGGAATGCTACGTTACGGAGGATTCCGATAATCAGGATATTGTATCTCGTAGCTTTGGAAAGCTACGTTACGGAGGATTCCGATCCTCCGGATGTTGTAACTCGTAGCTTCGGAAAGCTGCGTTACGGAGGATTCCGATCCTCCG
>JAKPXC010000184.1 GCA_029567705.1 Candidatus Cloacimonadota bacterium | reverse complement strand
AGCCCCATCGAAGGCAAAGTGAGCTACATCCGCGGCAATCAGGATACCATCCTGGTAAACATCAAGAAGAGCTGGCTGGATGTGGTGGAGATACGCTGCCCCCACGAAGAATGCGTCTGGGAAGAAGATCAGCTCAAGCTCCAGACTCCCCGCGGCAAGATAAGCTTCCGCTTCAATTCGGAAGAACTCACTATGCTGGAAAAAGGTAACTGGGAAAGCGGCAGCATGATCGGCATGATGACCGGCCCCGGCACCTGCACCATCACCTTCCCCGCTGATACAGACCTGGAAATCAAGGAAGAGCAGCTCATCTTTTCCGGCATGACCACGCTCATGAACCTGAAAGCCAAACCCAAAAGCCACAAATCCATCCTGGTCGAAGAACAGACCAACCAGTCATAGATACCAGAACAGGGAGAGCCAAGAAGCCGGCTTTTGAGCCGTCTTTGGATTGTTTTCAACTCTCCATGTGAAAGCTTTACTCAGTTAAGAGAAATTCACTTGACCAATATAGCGAGTGAGAGGATTCTTGCGCTGATACGTATATAACTACTTAAAGGTAATTTAGATTTCTCAAGGAGGAATTATGAGAAAGACGTTTATAGCTATACTGCTATTGCTCTTGGCTTCAGGAGCGGCTTTCGCGCAGTATATAGTAGATTTTGAGGGAGCTACGGAGACAAAAACCGATTATGCTTCCAGCACGGTCAACCTATCCGGATTGAATTGGGATATAACTCAATCGCTAATTGGCAATTCAGCCGCAGACTGGAAAAACGGCACTAAATCAGCCCGAATGAGGGGATATGGAACCTCCAGTATGACCATGCTTGCCGATAAAGCCAACGGGATGGGCACCATTTCTTTTCAGTATAGACGCTATGGCACGGATGCCCAAGTAGATTGGAAAGTTGAGTACTCCTCGGATAGCGGAACTTCCTGGACACAGATTGGATCTGCATTTACGGCTCCAGCTTCTGATGACGTACAAACATTCAGCGAAACTGTCAATGTTACAGGCAGTATCAGAGTGAGAATAAAACGTGCCACAGAATCTGGTACTTCCAACAAAAGAATGAACATAGACGACATAACTATCACAGATTATACTGGCGGATCACCCACACCGATTATCAGCATCTCCGGCACACTCACTCCCTTCAGTGCCTGGACTGGCACTCCCTCTGCCGCACAGTCCTACACTCTGTCCGGTTCCAACTTGACAGGTAACATCAGTGTTGCAGCACCCGCAGGCTTTGTTCTTTCTACCGATCAAAGCACTTGGACCACACCGCTCTCCCTGGCCTCCAGCTTCAACGGCCTTGTTTATGTGAGACTTACCGGAGAAACAGCCGGAGAGTATAGCGGAAATATCACGCACAACAGTACCGATGCCACAGAAGTAACCCTGGCCGCCAGCGGTACGGTTACAGACCCTGTTCCGGCGATAGTATTAACCGGAACACTGAATGAATTCAGCGCCATAACAGGTACCCCCTCTGCCTCACAGTCTTACACTGTGGAAGGTCAATTCTTGGTCGATCCGATCGTGGTAGATCCCCCCGATGGTTTCGAAGTATCAACGGACAATCTCAATTGGAGTTCCACCTCTCTTAACCTGGCCAATACCTACAATGGATTGGTCTATGTTCGTTTGATCGGCACAACAGCAGGTACTTATAGCGGAGATATCCTTCATTCCAGCCTCTTGGTGCTTGAATCAAAAGCCGTGAGCGGCGCTGTTACCGATCCAATTGGACCCACAACTTTACTGGAAGAGAATTTCATGTACGATGCTGGGACGGCTCTAACTGATAATGGCTGGAATACTACCGGAAGCACTGCTAATCCAGTCGTTTCTGTTTCAGAGGGTAACTTAGCATATGCGGAATATCCCATGTCTGCCGGGAACCAAGTAGCTCTGGCTGCTTCCGGACAAGACGTCAATAAAACCTTTGATGCTCAGAGTTCAGGATCTGTTTACAGTGCTTTCCTGATCAATGTCGCCAGTGCTCAGACAACAGGTGACTACTTCTACCACTTTGGGCCAAATCCCATGAGCACTTCATTCTTCAGAGGCAAAGTATTCATACAGAAGGATTCTGCCACAAACAACTTCAGAATCGGACTTTCAAATGCTGGGGGAATAGCAACCGCAGTTACCACAGGCTATGATTACGTATATGATACAACATACTTGTTGGTTCTTAAGTATGATATTATTGAGGGAACGAACAATGACTTGGTTCATCTTTGGATCAATCCTGTCATTTCTGCAACTGAGCCCTCTCCAATGCTGACTTCAACTGATGCCATTACCACTGAACCTACAGGAATCGGATCAGTCGCCTTAAGGCAAGGGAGCTCATCAAACGCTGCTGCGGTTAAAGTCGATGGCATCCGCGTCACTAACGACTGGGCTCTGCTTTGGGATGGCACGCCTCCTCCCACTCCCGTGATCTATGCCGGTGCTACAGAGCTTGATCCTCTGGCTGCTATAGTCAATACTCCTTCGGATGAAATGCGCAGCTACACTCTCTATGGTACTGATCTGCAAGGTCCCATCACGATCATCGCACCAGACGGCTTCCAAGTTTCCACCAGCGAGACTGAAGGCTGGGCAGCTCAGATAGCCGTTCCTTCCAGCTTCAACAACACTATCTATGTGCGTATGTTCCCGGAAGTCAGTGGTGAATTCTCCGGTAACATCACCCACAACAGCCCGAATGCTGAGCAAGTCACAGTAGCCGTCTCTGGTGAAGCAATCGAGCCTCCCACCACTTGGAACGTAACAGCCAACCTTACAGCCTTCAGCTCAGAAGCCGGAACAGCTTCTGCAGCCCAGAGCTACACTCTTAGTGCTACAAACGCCACGACTAATCTTGAGCTTACGGTAGATACTCCCTTCGAGATCAGCACCAGCGAAACCAGTGACTTCGGCAGCAGCCTGAGCCTGGCCAGCACTTTCAACGGAACAATCTGGGTAAGAATGAATCCCACCGCAGCCGGTGAATTCACAGGAAACGTGACTCATAATACCACCAACGCCAGCCCCTACGAACTGGCCCTCAGTGGCACAGCCACTCTTGCTCCCGGAAACTATGCTACGGACCTGTTCTTTAGTGAGTACATAGAAGGTAGCTCAAGCAACAAAGCCCTGGAGATTTTCAATGGAACAGGAGTACCGGTTGATTTATCTATATACACAGCAAAGCTTGCTAATAGCGCAAGAGCTTGGGGAACTCCCTTTGCCCTATCCGGTA
>JAKPXC010000183.1 GCA_029567705.1 Candidatus Cloacimonadota bacterium | reverse complement strand
GCTGCTGCCTTCCATAAGCCGGTTCACAGTCTCCAGCAGGTTTGCCTCTCCTCCGAAGTTATAACTGCCTGCCTTAAGCTGGCGGTCTACGCCTTTAATTCGTGCCACCAGCCGGAAAAAGCGGCTGTCGCGGATGATGCCTGCTTCGGAAAGTGATCGGGCGATACTGCGGGCATTATCACCTTTGGAGACTCTGAGGATAATCTCGTCCGAACTCACCGGAACCAGGATTTGCCAGGCCAGATAACCCAGAAACAACAGAACCAGCAACGTCGGCACCAGTATCAGCCCAAGTCTCTTCCGGCTTCCTCCGGGCTCTTCATATAGCATCACTCGTTCTTCCTGTAACTCTTTCATTTTGTTTTTCCTTTATTTCTGTGGCTATTGGTCTTACTCGGCAGCCTTGGCATACCTTTATGGATTCTTCGCCATTTTTTGTGGAAATACCTCTACAGACTGGCCAGATAGCTCTTCAAAATCATCGCAGCAGCCATGGCATCCACTTCCAGGCGCGCCTGTTGCCAGCTTCGTCCCATCTTTTTCAGCTCCCGGTGAGCCTCGTCACTGCTGTAACGTTCGTCCCAGGGGAGCACCGGGATATCCAGATGAGCTTGCAAGTGCTCCAGCACCTGCAGAGTCTCTTCCGTCTTGGGAGTCTTGCCTCCATCGATAGCCCAGGGAATTCCCAAGACAACCTGTTGGACAGAAGAATTGCCGATGATCTCCGCAAGAGAATTCACCAAAGCTTCCAGGCCTTGGTTTTCAAGCATCATGTATGGCTTGGCAAAGATTCTTAAGGGATCGCTGAGGGCCAGGCCAATCCGCTTCTCACCGTAATCTACGGCCAAAA
Organism: Candidatus Cloacimonadota bacterium; assembly: GCA_029567705.1. Taxonomy (GTDB): domain Bacteria; phylum Cloacimonadota; class Cloacimonadia; order Cloacimonadales; family Cloacimonadaceae; genus PHBP01. Next base: position 1,213 of record JAKPXC010000183.1, on the reverse strand, counting down.
TCCGCCCTTCCGGCTTTAAAGGTTCGATTCGTCTCTCCAAATTGCGATGAACCAGCGTTCACCGATTGGCTTGATGTAAAAACGGGCTACTCCGCTGGCTCCCAATACAGTGTTGCTGCTCAGAAAAGTGAGCGACAGGTCAAAGACGCAGGAGATCACCACCCAATCTTCATGGCCGCTCTCCGGATCGATCTCCCACATATTTTCCGGAGGAATCTGCAAACGCAGGGAGATTTGATCGGGAGGCGGATAAATCCCATCTGATGAGCCATATTTAAAGAGGTTTTCCGTGAGCTGGACTTCCTGCTCGTATCCCCACCAGGAATCTCTGATGCCGTCACCATTAACGTCTATCCCTATCTGATTGACCTCGCTGGAAAGCAGTTCAAAGCGAAAATCCGGGGAGAGCAGTTTCTTATACAGATCCAGATTCTTATCCTGATAAGCGCGTTCCAGGCTCTGCAGGAGCTGTTTGGGATCATTATTCACCGCACTGTTTCCGGTATTGTAGGTCAGATCTGGTCGAAACGGATTCTTGCAGGAGACCAGCAGGAGGCTGAGCAGCAGAAGCAGGAAGAGCTTATTGCGAATAGACATATTTCAACCTTCCCCAGCTCGAGCCAGTAGCACTACGGTAGTCGTACCAGCGGTAAATATACCAGTATCCGCTTTCTTTGCGCAGTTGCAGCTCCAGACTGCCGTTATAGTTGGCCGTTCCGGAGGATGTCTTGATGCTAAGCTGATAGCTTCTGAAAATACGCGCTTCGGAGGCCAGAATCTCGTCCGGACTTCCGGATAGAGTTTCCAATGCCAGACTTATCTTGGAACTGAGGCTGTGTAGATTGATCAGCATATCCTGTTCGTTGGCTTTTTCCCACACACTGGGAAGGCTGTAATCCACTATGTCCTGCGCAGCAAAATAGAACCGGTAGTTACTGGTGAATAAGGAAGAGTACTTCACCACGTTTCTTGAATCTGTGTAGCAATAACCCAGATTCTGCAGCACTTGCTCCCAGTTGCTGGTGGAATTGTTCCAAAGCGGAGGCGCGGAGGGGTATTCGGAATCCCGGATTCCGAAGATCTCGCAGGATGAAAGTCCCAAGAGTATCAGAGCAAGCAGTGCGCAGTAAAGGTATTTCCTCATAATGCCATAGTCTGAAAGTCTGGCTAAAGCTGTCAAGAGCTTTGTGTCCGGTGTTCATAAAATGCCTAT
>JAKPXC010000097.1 GCA_029567705.1 Candidatus Cloacimonadota bacterium | reverse complement strand
CCGGAGCTGGATTCTCTGCGTTATCAGAGCTCGCAGATCACGGAAGAAGCCAGGCGCAGCTCCGAACTGGCAGTGGTGAAGCTGCGTTACAAGCTCCCCTTGGGCGATACCAGCATCCCTCTCGAAAGCCCAGTGCTCAATCTGCCTCTGCGCAATAGCCAGACCAGCGATCGCTTCCGCTTTGCCGCTTCCGTGGCCGGATATGGCCTGATGCTGCAGAACTCTGAATTCAAAGGAAACCTGAGCTGGGATATGGTGCAAAGCCTGGGCTCAGGCAGCCTGGGTGCCGATCGTTTCGGCTATGGCCGGGAGTTCCTGCAATTGGTGGAGAGAGCCAAGCAATTGAGCAGACAAAGAAATTGATATACATCAGCTATAGAAAAGATTCCACAGAGCTGAAAGGCTTATCCTGTGGGGTTTTTGTGCCTCTGCCCACAGTGTTTTCCGTGGAGCCGGGAAAAAAAGCAAATTTCCCGCTTGACAGGATTTGGAAGCTCTGCATAGTGGGCAATGTAAGAAAAGAAACCTAGTTTTATATGTATAATGTGCGATGAATGTGTTTTTTAACCTTTTCAAAAGCAAACCCGGCCAGCGCTGCGGCGCTCCGGACTTTAGTCTTTTAGTGTGTTTCCCGGGTGCTGATGCCCCGGGTCAAAAGATCTTTTAATAATATCATTCTCTATGGAGGAATGTTATGAAGAAATTAGTATTACCGCTGCTGCTTTTACTCGGCATCTCGATGCTGCTGGCACAAGCGGTTTCTGAACCATCCGAAGTTGTCGGATACTTTAGGTTAAGTATAGGGGCCACTGATTTTACTGCGTTTTCAATTCCTTTCGCATATGACGATCAAAGCCCAGACAATATTTTGTCTGGATTTGGTGATGGCGATATTTTGACTGATATGACTGCAGGAACCAACTCCTATTATTATGGCGTATGGGATGGGGATGTAACAAGTATTGATTATGGTAATGCATACTGGTTGTATCGAGAAGCCGGAAATGATGCCATGGACTTTTATCTGCTGGGAAAAGTCGATCCTCAATCTTTCACCCTCAGGATTAAAGCTGGGCCAATCGAAGGTGACTACACTCCCTTCTCTCTCAATGAAGCTAGGGAAGTCCCTTTATCCGCTTTGAACATCCCTGGCGTTGTCGAAGGGGATATCATTACTGACATGCAGAATGGTGATGTAGCGTACTACTATGGAGAGTGGGACGGTTTTGCTGTTAATACCATTAAACCGACTCACACTTATTGGTACCAAAGCATGGCCTCCGAAGGCTTTATGTGGACTTATACGCCCACCTTCGACAGAGGAACTGGCACAATGACTAGTTCAAGATCACAAAAATAAGAGGTTAGCATGATGTTAAAAAAATTGATACCTGTATTTATCGCACTATTTATCTTTGGTGCATTATTTGCCGCTCCAGTCCAAGTCACATTCAAGGACACAAATGCCGCACTAGTCACTCGTAATCTTATTCTGCAGGAGAATACCGCATATCCAACTGGTACTGGTATTCCAGTTAATCAGCAATGGATTGTTCAATCCTACGTTTCATATGATGACGTAATCGACCCCCTAGATGCAAACGCGAATACGACTGGTGATGATGTAATGATAACTGGTCAGACTAATAGTTCATTCGGTTTAAAATTCTTGAACAATGGTTATTGGGGAAGCTCTGCAACCACTTATAATGAAGCAGGTGGTGCTGGAACGGCCTTCCAAGGTGACAAAGTCTACGTTAGAATATTCAACTCTACTAGCATTGCTACCGCTACCAAGTATATTGTCTTCACAGCACTATATACTGTAGGAACCACAACACCGCAATCCATTCAATGTACACCTACGTATGCTTGGAGCCCTTGGATAACCATTGCCCCGGTCGCTGATCAGATTCTGACTATCACATCCACTCCCACAGGTCAGCCTGTATGGGTGAATGGTGCTCCTGCAGATCCCGAATTGGTAACTCCTGCTGAGATCACCAATCCTACCGAAGGCGATGTCTACACTATCAACAATCCTCTCTACACCTGGGCTCCCGTCAGCTATACTGTTCCTGCCGATTTCGAAACAGTTACAGTGGATTTTGTGGGAACCGAGATTGATACTTACCTTTATAAAGTAAACGTCAATGGTCCTGATGGATATGCTGTCACACATCTGCTTCATGGCGGCACCACCGATTACGTTGCTACAGCCGATAACGAAGCCGAACTTCTGGGCATGTATGAAATCGCAGCAGCTCCCGATGGATGGCATTGGGCAGTGAACCCGATCGAAGTCGTTGCCGGTGGTTGGACTCAAACCTCCCCCGCCGGAAAAGCTACTCCTGGAACCAGATCCAATGGTGCCAAAGTGGCCTATGTCCTTGAAAAGACCATCGAATTCGTACTTGTTGAGAATCCCCCGGAATATGACGTTCCTGCTGATACTCCTACACCGGTCGGCGATGTCACCATCACCTCAACCGGAAACCTTGACCTCGTAGTTGTTGCTCCGGATGCACCGGCCTTGGCTTTACTGCCTAACCTCACTGCACCCGGCGAAACCCAAATCATTGGTCTTACCGGAACCGGAACCGTTGATCTTACTTTTGCAGTCGGCGTCGGCACCTGGTATGGAATGCTCTATGTTGGCGGTGTCTGGTACGAAGGCGTACCTTTCCCGCTCACCCCTGGACCCGGCAACATCACCTTCACTGGTGTCAATTTTGACGCCAAGGGCGAAGTTGTATTCGTAGCCAAAGAAGGTTCAGACCCCACCCTTCCCGTGGTCTTGAGCAGCTTCACAGCCGTTCTTACCGCTCAGAACTATGTCCAGCTCAATTGGATCACCGAATCCGAGACCAACATGCTCGGCTTCCGCGTCTATCGCAGCGAAACCTCTGAACTGAGCGATGCCGTCCTCATTACCCCCATTATGATCGGCGCCACCAATACCTCCAGCACCCAGCACTATAGTGTGACCGATAACGAAGTTGTCGTTGGCACCACCTATAACTACTGGCTGGAATCTGTCGATATGGGTCCCTCCACTTTCCACGGTCCTCAGACTGTGACAGTTGAAGGCCCCACCACCCCCACCCTGCCTGCTGTTACCCAGCTTGGCAATGCTTATCCCAATCCTTTCCGCGCCAGCACCAATATCAACCTGGCCGTGAAGGAAGGCGAAACCGCCACAGTCACCATCTACAACATCCTCGGTCAAGTGGTTCGCACTTATAACAAGACCCAGGGCAGCCACACCATCAATTGGGATGGTCGTGACGCTCGCGGCAATGCCTGCGGTAGCGGTATCTACTTCTACAAGCTTAGCAGCCCTTCCATGAACCAGACCAAGAAGATGGTCATTGTAAAGTAACCAAATCTAACGTGAAGCGCATCGCGCTGAACGTTTCTATTAAAAGGAATCCCGGACTTCGATCCGGGATTTCTTTTTAGTGAACAGAAAACAGTGATCAGTGAACAGACAGTAACGAAGTAACAAGTGACCAGTAACGAGAGCTTCGCTGCTGTCGCCAGTAAAGTATGGGGGGATTTGTATAGTGATGGAGTGGTGGAGTGATGGAGTGGTGGAGTGGTGACGCTGTATTCATCGTACATCGTACATCGTACATCGTACATCGTACATCGTACATTCTCCATTCTCCATCGATTCCTCTCCTTCCTCCTTTCCTCCTTGTGATGTTTTGGATGGACACTATGGACTGTATGGACAAAATGGACAACATGGATCAGCATCCCCAAATTTGGGAAGTAGAAGCTCTTTTACTTCTTTACTCTGTTTTAGTCAAAATATACTCCGCTTTTCTCTGTGTCCACTGTGGTTAAAGCTCCCTTTTCCTGTATCCCTCTGTTTAATTCAAAGAAAAATCACTTTGCACTTGACAGAAAATCGGCTATCTTGATATTAGCACTCATAAATCTAGACTGCTAATTCAATAAATTTAAAAGAAAGAAATGGAGGTATTAGATTATGGCAAAACAAATGCAATATGCACACGAGGCTCGCACGTCACTCAAAGCCGGAGTGGACAAGCTGGCCAATGCCGTAAAGGTTACCCTTGGACCCAAGGGCAGAAATGTAGTTTTGGACAAGAAGTTCGGTTCTCCCACCATCACCAATGATGGCGTCACCATCGCCAAAGAGATCGAGCTGGAAGATGAATTTGAAAATATGGGAGCTCAGCTCTGCAAAGAAGTGGCAGAGAAGACCCACGACGTCGCCGGAGACGGCACCACCACCGCCACTCTATTGGCTCAAGCTATCATCGAAGAAGGCCTGAAGCACGTGACCGCCGGTGTGAATCCCATGTATCTGAAGCGTGGCTTGGAGAAGGCCTTGAAGGTCGTGGTCGATCAGATTCACGATTTCAGCAAAGCTATCGTCAGCAACGACGAGATTGCTCAAATCGCCACAATCAGTGCAAACAACGATCCCGAGATCGGACGCCTGATCGCCGAAGCCATGGCCACCGTTGGTAACGAAGGCATCATCAACATCGAAGAAGCCAAGTCCATCGATACCGGTCTGGAGAAAGTGGAAGGTATGCAGTTTGACCGCGGTTACCTCTCTCCCTATTTCGTCTCCAATCCCGAGAAGATGATTGCCGAGATGGAAGAGCCCTTCATTCTGCTTTATGACAAGAAGATCAGCGTGATGAAAGACCTTCTGGGCATCCTGCAAGAGATCGCTCAGCATGGACGTCCCCTGCTTATCATCGCCGAAGATATCGAAGGCGAAGCTTTGGCCACTCTCGTGGTGAACAAGCTGCGTGGTATCCTGAACGTAGTAGCCGTGAAAGCTCCTGGTTTTGGCGATCGCAGAAAAGCCATGCTGGAAGACATCGCTGTGCTCACTGGTGCCACTCTCATTTCTGAAGAGATGGGACGCAAGCTGGATAGCTGCACCATGAGTGACCTGGGCCGTGCCAAGAAAGTCATCGTGGAAAAAGAGAACACCGTGATCCGTGAAGGTGCCGGTGCTCAGGAAGCTATCGATGGCCGCGTGAAGCAGATCAGAGCCCAGATCGAAGAAACCACTTCAGATTATGATAAAGAGAAGCTGCAAGAACGCCTTGCCAAGCTTTCCAGCGGCGTGGCCGTGATTCGTATCGGTGCCGCCACAGAGACCGAGCTCAAGGAAAAGAAAGCCCGTGTGGACGA
>JAKPXC010000165.1 GCA_029567705.1 Candidatus Cloacimonadota bacterium | reverse complement strand
AAACGTGACCTGTTTGAGCACTGGAAATATCAGAAACCAACACAATTCTTCGGCTGAATGATAAGAGCCGTATGAAGTGAGAGCTTCACGTACGGTTCTGTGAGAGGTTTGGGGTGAAACTCCCCTTACCTACTCGACCCTACACTATGGGCTAAACATATATCACCCCGCTGCGCGGGGTTTTCCGATATCCGATACAAGTCCGATGATGCGTTATCTATAATCGATAGGTAAGATCCATTGAAAAACACGCAGATATGCCAGATGCAAGCCCTGCAAGGGCGTAAACTGCAAGCGATGGGAGCAACCCATCGATGAAGCAAGTACGCTTCGGGGATAAGCCCTGAAGGGGCGTAACATAAAACATGGGAGTTTCGTTCCCTCAACACAATCTATCGCTTCTGCATGCCTTCCTAATACGATTCCTTAACCCATCCTTAACCCCGGTTAAGGAATCGATTATTCTGCATCAGTTTAGCGAACAAGAAAGAAGCAAGAGAACTAAGTGCAAACGTTTAGATACGATTAGCTCATGGTTACCAGACAAAAGAGACATAAAAAAAGAAGAGAGCACCGTTTGCAGCGCTCTCTACCATAGATTGTTTATAAAGGCTACAGGTACTTTTTGATCTTGGTTTCGATCAGTTCCTGAATCTCTTTCATACGGGCTTCGGAAGTGGCTTCGTAGCGGGTGACCAGCACGGGGGTCGTGTTTGAGGCTCGCACAAGTCCCCAGCCATCTTCAAAGGTAATCCGAGCGCCGTCAATATCGTTCACATCATAGTTCTCTGCCTTGAACTCGTTGCAGACGGTGGCTACGACTTCAAACTTTTTATCATCTGCACAGGGGATATGCAGCTCGGGAGTGTTATACATCTTGGGTTGATCAGCCAGGTAAGTGCTGACGGGAGCTGTGGTTTTGGAAACGATCTCGGCAAATCTCGAGCTGACATAGATGGCATCGTCAAAACCCAAGTAGCGATCACCGAGGAAGACGTGTCCGCTCATCTCTCCGGCGAATTCCACGCCGATCTCTTTCATACGCATCTTAATATTGGCATGACCGGTTTTATACATGATCGGTTCGCCGCCATGCTTGCGGATATCGTCGTAGAGATTCTTGGAGCACTTTACGTCTGCGATGATGGGCTTTCCGGGGTTCTTGGCCAGATAATCGCGAGCCAGGATGTTCAGGATTTGATCTCCGAAGAGCATTTTACCTTTTTCATCCACGACTCCGATGCGGTCGGCATCGCCGTCCAGCCCGATACCCAGCTCGAAACCGCCTTCCACCACTTTGGCAGAGAGGTCTTTCATATACTTCTCCACAGTGGGATCGGGGTGGTGATTCGGGAAAGTGCCGTCGGGATCGGTGTAAATCTCCTCCACAATGCAGCCTAATCTGCGCAGAACTTTTGGCAGGTAGGGACCGCCCATGCCATTGCCGCCATCGACCACCAAGCGGATTGGGCGTTCTATCTTGAGATTCGCCACCAGATAGTCCATGTACTCATCATCAATGCCAGTGTATTGGGACACATGCCCTTCGCCAACTTCATAGTTGTCAGTTTGGATGATCTTGAGAACTTTCTGAAGCTCTTCCGCGTAGACAGAACCAAGGCCCAGATTGAGCTTGATGCCGTTGTATTGGGAAGGATTGTGGCTGGCTGTGATCATGGCACCGCCATCGGTTTGTAGCTTCCAGATGGCAAAATACAGCACCGGAGTGGCTACGATCCCGATCTGGATAACATCGCAGCCGGTGCTAACGAGACCTCGACTGAATTCTTCGATGAAACCGGGAGTCGAAAGCCGGGCATCTCCACCCAGAACCACAGAGCTAAGGCCCTTCTTGCGCAGGTAACTGCCAAAGCCTTTGCCTATCAGGTACATTGATTCGCCGGTGAGGTCTTCACCCACGATCCCGCGGATATCATATTGCCGAAAGATTTGTCCGTTAATCATATATAAACCTCTTTATCAATTACTTTAGCTTGAATGTAATATTGTGAGCCGTCTGATCACCGGAAGGATGGCTTGAATAGCCAAAGCCCGGTGAGACAGGGTATTCTTGGTTTTGCCATCCAGCTCCGCATAGGTCTTGCCCAGTTCCTCCAGCTCGAAGATGCTGTCGTAACCAAAGCCGTTATCGCCTCTTTCGATGTTGCTGATCTTGCCTTGAACTCTACCCAGTTTCAAGCTGATAATGCCATCCGGAGCAGCCAATACTGCTGCGGTGCGAAACTCTGCAGAGCGGTTTGGTTCATCTTTCAATAGTTCCAGAGTCTTCAGGCGGTTGTCCCTGTAGCTGCAGTTCTCTCCGGCATACCGGGCGGAATAGACTCCCGGAGCACCATCCAGGGCTTCAATGAAGAGACCGGTGTCGTCCGCCAGGCAGATGATTCCGGTGGCTTGAGCGGTCTCCAGGGCTTTCTTGCAGGCGTTGCCTTCGATGGTATCTTTATCTTCCACCACTTCGGGAACACCGGGAAAATCATCCATAGATAGAATACGGATCTTGGGATCGTCCAGCAGGAAGATCAGCTCAGTCAGCTTGTCCTTATTGTGGGTGGCAAGAAGCAGAGTGAATGTTTTTTTCATCACTTATTGAGCCACTTTTTGATTCTGGAGAGAATGGTTTTATCCAGGAACCTCTCTGCGACAGCTGTGATCTTCTGAAGGATATCCAGAATCTGGCCTTCTCCGCTCCAATTATCGAGCAGGACTTCTTTGTCTATGTCGTTGAGGATCAGGTTCAAACCCAGTACGATCAGCACGAGGTCGTCAATCTGACCAACTAGCGGTATAAAATCCGGAATAATGTCTATGGGCAGCATCACATAGGCAATGATGCCCAAGACTTTGAGCTTCTTATTCCCGGGAACCCGTTTGTCTTGTGCTAAACGGACGAGTAGAATAAAGAAATCCGGCAGAAGGAAAAGATACTCGGCTAGTTTACCGCCTTTGCCTTTGGTCTTGTCGTTTGTCCAATCCTTGGCTTTCTTGCGGAGATCTTCATAGAATTTGGCCTGTTTGGGATCCATATCTATGATCTTCTCCCTTAGCTGTTCTTGTTCTGATTCCGGCATTTCCCGGCTTTCGAATAAATCGTCGGTCATAATCACCTCCAGTCTCCAATTATTTACATAGAGAGAATGGAGTCAATCTTTTTGTTTGCTCAGGCGCTTCTGGACTGCTTTCAGCAGATACTGTGCCCGGGATCGAACTGACAGAAAGGGCTTATCTGGGGTTTTCGGCAGTGGGTGCGGGATATTGGTGCTTGATCTGCCGCAGCATGGCATCGACAATCAGTTCATTGGTGATAGAAGCGTTCTGAGGCTCGAAACCCAAGTATTTCTGCCACTGGCCGATCACATAGTCGTGACTGACTACTTTGTATATCTTGTCTGCTTGTAGAATCTCTGCACCGAGGTTGTATTCGGGTTCATGCATATGCAGATGCCAGTCTTTGCAGATGTGATCTATCCAGCCGGGAGCACTGGTTTGACAGATGTCATAGGGACGGGTCATCATGTGGGTGCCGTTCAGTTCCAGAAAGGTGATAAGGTCTGCACCGGTGCAGGTGAAAAAGCCGACGTAGTTCTCGAAGGGCAGCATCTCATGCATATCGCGAACTGTCACTTCTCCTGCTCTGATGATCTTACGGAATCCGCCGTTGTTCAGAATGGCAATATCAGGTGCTTGGCTTTCGGCATATTCCTGTTTCAGTGCCTCAGCCATCCAGCGGGAAAGCACGGTCTCTTGGAATTTATCCGGTATCCAATCCTGGGGGATAATGGCGATCACCTGGTCCAGCTCTGCTCTGATCTCTGCTTCTATGGTATTTACATAATCGGTGAGTGGGCTGCTATAGCTTTCCGGCGGGGGAGTCAAACGGATCAGGTTGTTGTTCAGAGAAGCTATTCTATCGTTTTCCACTTCCAGATCAAGGCTTCCCAGAAAGGCGAGGCGTGATCCTGCTGAACAGATGTAGATGCCGTTCACCTGCAGAGGTTCAGGCAACCAGTCATGGCTGTGTCCGCCGATGATAAGGTCTATACGGTTGTCCAGCTCAGTGGCCAGAAGGCTATCCGCAGGAAGTCCCAGGTGAGTGAGTAACACGATCAGATCAGTCTGACGGTCCAGCTTTTCTATATGTCTGTCTATAGCCTCTTTGTAAGGAAGTATCTGCAGATTGGCGGTATTTTCGGCTTTGACTTTTTCGGGGAGTTCCACTAGTGTGAGTCCCAACACGCCGATCCGGAGCCCTTCCCGTTCCAGGATTGTGTATGGGCTGTCTCCGAAGTAATCGCCGTTGTCTTTACGAATGAGGTTTGCATTTACAAAGGGGTAGTTAGAGAGCTGCATCAGGGCTTGGGTGTTGCTGTTGGAGCTGTCAAACTCGTGATTGCCGAAGGATATGACATCCAGCGATAGACGATTGAAGACCTCTATCACTGCAGCACCTGTCACGCCATTGATATTTCTGGCGGCAAAGGCGGTGCCGGTCTGCTGATCTCCGGCATCAAGGTAGATGCTGCGGGGATGCTGGCTGCGGCTCTGGTTGAGGTGGTATTCCAGCGCAGAATAACCTCCCAGGGAGAAGCTCTGTTCGCCCTCTCTGTATTCAATGGGAAGGGAAGCGCCGTGGGTATCGTTTGTATAGTGGATTCTCAAAGGAAGTGCAGATATTGCCAGGCTAAGCAGCAGGCAAGGGATAAGGTAATATTTCTTCATTTACTGCTCCTTGATCTTTAGTATAGCCGTCACGATCTGAAGATCCTGAGGGCTATCTATACCAATGCCCTGATAATCTGTGGTGATCATCCTGAGCTTGATGCCATTCTCCAGAAGCCGGAGTTGCTCCAGCTTCTCCACCTGTTCCAAGCGAGACGGAGGCAGGCTGATGAACTTCATAAGGCTGGCTTTGCGATAGGCATAGACGCCTATGTGACGGTAGTATTGGCAGGAAGAGTTGTCCCGGTTGAATGGAATGGCGGAGCGGGAGAAATAAAGAGCATCTCCACGATAATCGGTAACCACCTTCACGACGTTGGGATTCTGCAAATCCTCTGTCTCTGTGATGACTGTCTTCAGTGAAGCCACTCCCACTTCAGGATCGGTGAAAGCACTCAGCAGCTCTGCCAGGCAGGCTTTCTCTATCAGAGGTTCGTCTCCCTGGACGTTGACCAGAATCTCCGCATCGAGGCTCTGAGCAACTTCTGCAATCCTGTCTGTGCCGGATTGGTGCTTAGAGGAAGTCATGCGGCAATCCCCGCCAAAGGCAGTGACAGCCTGCATAATCTCGGGGCTGTCGGTTGCAACTATTGTGTAGTCAAAGAGATTGGAGCTGGTGCAGGCTTCATAGACCCATTGGATCATGGGTTTTCCCAGAAGCTCTGCCAGGGGTTTTCCGGGGAACCGGGTGGAGGCAAAACGTGCAGGTATTATCGCAGCTGTTTTCATTAATCAGTCTTCCTTTCTTTAATCCTGATAAAGACTTCAAAGCTGCTGGAACCATCGATAACATATCGTCTGATCCAGACTTTATCAAAACACAGGGAGGGACTCTGGATCACTGTCTCGAAAGCGCTGCTGCGTTGCATGAGATCGTTCTCCGTCCTCATTATGTCCACAACGTTCCTCACCAGATGCTGCCCCACATACCTAAGCGCCATCTCATGCGAGGCATTGAAAGCATCCATCAGTGTGGCCTGGCGGGAGGAACCGACGGAATAAATAGTACCATTATCCAGGCTGACCCCTGAACTGCGTGCCCATGCAGGAGTGACTTCCGTATTGTCACAACAAACCATGCTGGAATCCAGCGCTACATCCTCAAAGCCATAGACACTGAGCCAGTAACCGTTGGAATTGAAAGAACTTATCTTCTTCAGATTCTGCGCAGCACTCCGCAAGTAATCCAGATCCTGGCTGACCACCAGGTTGAAGCTTGCTGCCCGGTAGTTATCATCAGTTTGAGCTGCAAGACTCATCACGCTATATTTATCGACTATGTAGGAGGAGTGGTTACGGGAGAGAGCTATAGCCGCAAAATCCTTACCATAATCCTGAGACTGCGCACTGGTGGGCGGTTCGGCGTAGCTTATCCCGATGGAGAAGTCCCCTTCCGGCATCTCGAGCAGCCAGGCAGGTATCTCAAAAGTATGTATCTCAGCTTTTGGCTGAGAATAGCTAGGTCTTTCCAACTCATTTCTGCTGCAGGCAGTCAAGATCAGTATCGGAGCGATAAGAAGTATGCATAATCTTTTCATAACAATATAGCCTTCACTCAGTTTCAACTACTGAGTTTATTCTAGGCTGTTTTCTCAGCCAGATCAAGAGGGAAGAGACATCTGTGTAGTTCACCCCGGGGATTCTGAGGGCTTGTCCCACACTCAGGGGTTTGATCCTCTGCAGTTTCTCCCGGGCTTCATAGGCAATGGCTTCAATCTTCATATAGTCTATATCCTCAGGCAACAGAGAGTTTTCCTGGCTGCGGAAACGTTCCAGTTCATCTGTTGCACGTTTTAGATACCCTTCATACTTGATTTCCAGCTCAATCCTGCGTGCAATATCTTCGGAAAGATCATCCGGCCAGTCAAAACCGTAAGCCGGAAGATCACTGAAGCTGAGCTCTGGACGCTTCAAAAGCGCAGCAAAGCGAATAGGTTCCCTGATCTCGGCATGTTTGGAGCAATTTGTGAAAAGCAAGCTCTGCAGGGTTCTCTCCTTGATGGCTAGCATCTCCTGAAAACGGTTCCAGCGTAGACTGTCCACCAAGCCCAGCTTGTAGCCCAGAGGCATCAGACGTTCATCTGCATTATCCTGACGCAGCAAGAGCCGGTATTCCGCTCTGGAAGTAAACATTCTGTATGGTTCATTGGTGCCGCAAGTAATTAGATCATCCAGCAGCACTCCAATGTATGCTTCACTTCTGTCCAGCACCAAAGGCTCTTTACCGTCCAGAGCCAGCACCGCATTGATACCTGCCATCATGCCTTGAGCAGCGGCTTCTTCATAACCGGAGCTGCCATTGATCTGTCCTGCCAGGTAAAGCCCTTGGATCTTCTTGGTCTCGAGGCTGATCTTCAGTTCTTCGGGCGGTACATAGTCGTATTCAATGGCATAAGCATAACGCATGATGTGAGCCTGCTCCAGACCAGGTATGGAGTGGATCATATATTCCTGCACATAGGCAGGCAGGCTGGTGGAAACTCCATTCACGTAAGCTTCAAAACTGGAGAGTCCTTCTGGCTCGATAAAGACCTGATGCATCTCCCGGGAGGGAAACTTCACGATCTTATCTTCAATGGAGGGACAGTAGCGCGGCCCGATGCCTTCGATCATTCCGGAATACAGAGCAGAAAGCCCGATGTTCTTTTGTATGATCTCAAAAGTCTTCGCAGAAGTATGCGTGATGTAACAGGATACTTGGTTCTGCAGCTTAACATCCCGATAAAAAGAAAAGCCCTGCGGATCTTCGTCTCCAGGTTGCTCTTCAAGAAGTGAGAAATCCAGGCTGCGAATATCCACCCGGGGAGGAGTGCCGGTCTTAAACCTACCCAGACTGATACCATGCTGGGCAAGAGATTGAGACAGGTTATCGGCAGCAGGTTCTCCACTGCGTCCACCGGAGTATCTCAGGTTCCCCACGTGGATAGTCCCTTTTAGAAAAGTACCCGAGGCAATAATCACCTTCGGAGCGTAGTATTCTCTGCCAATCTGGCTTCTCACTCCCTGAACAAGACCATCTTCCACAATCAGCTCTGTGATCTGTCCTTCAATGATCTGCAGATTGGCACAAGCCTCCAGATGCTGACGCATGGTATGGGCATATAGGTGGCGATCATTCTGAGCCCGGGGAGCCCAGACAGCTGGGCCTTTCTTGCGG
>JAKPXC010000161.1 GCA_029567705.1 Candidatus Cloacimonadota bacterium | reverse complement strand
TTTGAAGATGCAGGACAGAACTATCTGATTGCTGAGCATGCCGATGGCATTTCCTTGGGACAGTTCTTGCTGAATCATCCCTCCGGAGTGCCGTTCGAGCTAGGCCTACTCTGGGCAAAAAGCACTGCCGAAGCCTTGGTTCACGCCGCCAGGCAGGGTGTGAACCATTTGAACCTGAATCCCTACAATGTCATCATAGATCCAGTCAATCACTTAAAGGTTATCGGTTTTGGTAAAGAGCGCAAGGCGTGGAAACACTCGGAAGGTAACTTTAAGTTTCACTTTCCCATCCTCTATATCCCAGCCGAAGAATACCGGGGCAGCCTGATCCACGCCAATTCTGATCTCTATTCCTGGGCTGTACTGGTGTATCAGATCCTTACGGGAAACATCCCCTGGCGGGTGGACAGCTTTAGCAGTCCCGAAGAGCAAAAGGAACAATGCCTTACCCGGGCTGTTATTCAACCCGATAAAGCGAAGATCCCCGACTGGCTGTATTCGCTGATCCTGGATTGTCTGAAGCTGGATCCAACGGAAAGGCCAAAAAACCCAGCAGTACTCATACAAGCGCTGCTCGCGGAAGGGAACTATACGGATTACCTTGAACTGGAGGAACTGGCGCAAAATGCTGAAGCTAAAGCACTCTTGCTGGAAGAGATCCAAGCTGCAGCAAGTGCAAAGGAGGCAGACGAAACTCAGGAAACCATAAGCGAGCCTGAACTTACTCCAGAGCAAGTAACACCGGAGAAGCCTGATGAGCCCATCACCGACGAAGAGACGATCTCTGTGGTTTCGGAACCCGAACCATATTATCCTGAGCCAGAAGAACCGGAACCCGATCTGTGCGCGGTAACTCAAAGTCCGGAAATCCCCGAACCAGAAGAAGATCTATCTGTGGACCAATACGATTCTGATCTGCAGACAATCATGGTTGATGACTCAGAAGAGCCGCAAGGTGACACTTACAGTAATCCTGAGACGGAGCAGATAGAGGATATTGAACCGGATATCGTGGAACTCCCGGAACCGATTGATCAACCTGGGGATACTGGTATCTTTGAGGCTGAAAGCATCCCCCTGCTTACTCCAGAAGAAACTGCCAAACCTGAGATTCCCTCTGTTACGAAAGAACCGGAAAAACCTACTCAGTCAGAGACTCCTGAGGATACCACGTTCTCAACGGAGCTGCCGCAACGTGCTGAGGTAAAGGACGATACACCCAAGGCAGAGAAAGCTCCATCTCCCGTAAGCAAACCGAAGGTCAATTACGCACCAAACAGCACTCCCAAGGAAGATCTCAGTGATATGCAGAAGTCTTTCCGGGTTTTGATGTTGATTAGTGTTACGATAGTGTTATTCCTCGTGGCCAGATACTTTCTCAGCCGTCCCCAGACCGGATTTGAACACGCGCGCCAAGAGCAGCAAGATACTGAACCAATGCCCGAAGTAAAGCTGTTAAAGGATAACCGTCCTTTTACCATGATCAGGATTCCTGCTGATACTCTTGTGATGGGCAACATTGGTCCGGAAGCTGATGATGACGAATTCCCGCTGCTTACCATCGGATTGGGTTCGTTTTTGATTAGCAGTACTGAGGTTACGCAGGAAGAATGGATGATGGTGTATAGCGAGAACCCATCTCAGTTCAAAGGTGATAATCTACCTGTGGAAAATGTGTCGTTCTATGATGTGGTGGACTATTGTAATGCCAAGAGTATTAAGGACGATCTAACCCCGGCATACGACGTGTATGGCAGTGAAATTGTCTGCGATTTTGAAGCAGATGGCTACCGCCTCCCCACTGAGGCAGAATGGGAAATGGCGGCAAAAGCAGGCAAGGGCAAACTCTATCACCTATACAGCGGATCTGAAGAGGCGGAGGATATCGCTTGGTACAATGCCAATTCTGGAGCCAAAACCCACAATGTGGGCAGCAAAAATCCCAATCAACTGGGGCTCTATGATCTCAGCGGGAATGTGTATGAATGGGTGTGGAACTGGTATGCACCATATACTTTCAAAGTGCCAAACCAAAACACCGGGCCTCAGTCCGGCACTGATAAGGTAATTCGCGGCGGATCGTGGTATCACTCCAAACACGATCTCAGAATCAGCAATCGTGACTTTTTGAAGCCTTTTGCCAAAAACGGCTATACCGGTTTTAGAGTGGTACGTAGCAAGTAAAGCGTAACAACTGCCTCACTCCAGTTTTCATGATGGGAGAGTTCATGCTCACCACCCCGGCGAGGGAGCTTTTCTCAGCCCTTTTTACTCCCTTGAGGTAGCGGGAATACCAGACAAAAAAAAGGATTCCCGGTAGGGGGGACGACCGGAGAATCCTATCTAGTGAATAGCTGTAAGTTTATATCAATCCAGAGCTTTTAAAAAGCTGGGAACATCAGTACGCAGCGGTTGAATACGCGT
>JAKPXC010000132.1 GCA_029567705.1 Candidatus Cloacimonadota bacterium | reverse complement strand
GTTTATACCTGTAATCATCTGTTAATCAAGGTTATGCTTGAAGATATCCATTCCCAGCCGTAGCATCAGGCTCTGAGTGCGGAGATTATACTCCGTGATTGAGGCAGCACTGAACTCCGACATATCCATCAAATAGCGAAGTTCCACATAGAAAGTCTTGGACAATCCCACTCCCAATTGCGCCGATACTCCATAGCCAACCGTTCCAAACTCCTCCAGAATACTCTCCTTCAGGATATGTGCACTATTATGTTCTGCTGTAAGACTTGCCTTTGTAAACATATCAAGATAGAATCCTGCGCCGACATAGTATTTATTTACGCTGTTCTCACCTGAAAGAGGATAAAGAACAGTCACCGGCACATGAATAGCGGTACTGCTAATCTTACGGCTGTGGTAAAAGTGAGTGTCAGATTCCATGGTTGAACGACGTGTCAACTTGGCGATTTCCGTCCGGATTGCAAGCCCTGTGGGAGTGTAATAGGTAAGAGTTGGAGCAAAATAACCAAAGGACTCCGGATTCCACTCGGGTGTTTCCCCCAATTTTCCTATATAGGACGCACCACTTCCCGTAACCAGACCCAAATGCATACGTGCAGGAACTAGATCCTCTGCCAATAGGATAGCCGGTATCACAAGAATCAACAAGACCAATAAACCAATGCTTTTCATACCTTTGCCTTCTTATCTTATATAGTACTATCGTGCTTTCTTACGTGACTTTGCAGACTTTATTCTACCTTCACAATCAATTACTATCTGTCAAGCTTTCCCAGTCCCGATATCTCCGGTCTGTTACAAATCTTCTGTAACCATCATATAATACCCTCCAAAAACATTACATTCTTACGAGAAGTTGGCCTTTATTACTTCTTGTATTTTTCCTTCCACTTGAGTTCCGGTTTCTCCAGAGTTGACTGCCACAGATAACGCTCTATTTTCTCACGCAGACTGTCATCAATCCCGGTGGGCACCGGATACATACGGGCATTGAGCACTCTATCCAGGATGGATACAGTGGCTTTGTAAACATCCTGCAGACCATATTCCGTGGCATTTCGAGCTGTGTCGTTCTTGGTATGAATATGAAATAGTCCTTTCCCCCCTACTCTCGCCAGATTCAGAGAGGGTATTTCAAAAACGCTGAAAGGCATGCAATCGCTGCTGTATATACTTAGGTTTTCACTGAAGACCAGCCCTTGCTCCCTCAGGATTCCTCCGGCATAGCCTTGAAGCTCTTTCGAACCCAATATGAAGACCACATTCCGTCCAATGGGATCGCCGGCCAGATCAACGTTTATCACCAGCTTCACCCGCTCCGTGATCTCTTCTTCGTGTGCTTTGGCATAGGCAAAACTACCCAAAAGTCCCAGCTCTTCACCCGAAAACCAGATAATACGCAGATCACGTTCCGGTTGTTTCTTGGCGAAGTACTCTGCAGCTTTGATCAGACAAACACTGCCCCCGGCATTATCACAGGCACCGTGAGAGCGGGCTACGCTATCGTAATGTCCCACCAGAAGAGTCAACGCTTTATCCCTTCCCTTTCCCGTAATATCCAAAACGATATTGTGAGCAGTACGCTTTCCGGATTTCTGCCTGATCTGCAGACGTACTTTCTTGCCATCCAGCTTGATCAATTTTTCGGCATAATCATAACGCAGCATTGCCGCGGGGAAAAGCTCATCCTTGGGCAGATTCTGCCGGTGTGAATAGGAATAGGCAGTTTTCAGCGGAGCTGATATACCGATGAAAGCTTTCACTTTAGCTGCAGCAGCGAGCTCATACAAACGCTTGTCACTGTGATAATATAGCACAATGCAATCCTCGTAAGCCCCGGGATTGAGCAGTATGGCATCGGCATTCTCCAGATAAACCAGATCGCCTTCCACATCACAATCTCCGCACAAGCCATAAGGTGTGGCTTCCCAGCTTTGTTTACCGACTGATACTTTGGCTGTGCCGCTTTCGAAGCCGTCGAATTCAAAATCTTCAGTCTTGGGTTTCAGCCCCAGGCTTTCCAGATAGTCTATGATAGTTTCACGTCCCCTGCGTTCGCCCTCGGTTCCGGCCAAACGCTCATGATCCAGAGCTTTAAGTAGCTGATATAGTTTCATCTTCTTCTCCCGGTGTTTTGTGGGTATCCTACCCATAATGTTTTTTCATTATTTCACAAATGCATTAGGTGTCAAATGGAAAAGCCTAGAAAGGGCGCAATCTGTGAGCGATGGGCTCCGCCCATCGCCCCCTTTGAGGGCAATCACACAATATCGAGTTATTCCACGATTCTCCCCCATTCCTTCCTAATACGCTTCCTTAACCCATCCTTAACCTCGGTAAAGGAAAGGCTTATCTTGCTATAAGTTACGCATTAAGCTTCAAATCAGAGCGCTATAGACATACAATACAATGACTTAACCCACTATTCCAAGATGCAATTTTGTATGACACCGATACAGCTTGGACCTATAACGTGAAAGCCAGTTTTAAATAGGCGGTGGCCATATCCCGGGTGAATTCCCCCAAGGGTTGATCAAATGTGCTGGGCTCCATCTGGCTTTGACTTGATTTCACTCCCATGTAGAGGAAGCTTCCCGGCCTAAACTCATACCTTAGATTTCCATAGTATGAAAGATTCGCATAACGTCCCCCGCTTTCGTAAGTGCTGAGTCCCGCCCCTCCTGAGAGACTGAGGCTTTGGGAATGAGTGTAGACCAAGCTCAGGTTGTTTACACTGTATTCATTATCAAGTACCAAAGTAACGATGTTTCCCCCACCCAGATCGATCTCGTTTTCCCGTGGATAACCCATGAAATTGAAGACGCCGTTATAATTCAGAGAAAACTTCCTTGCCAGATTCAATCCCCCGTTCAAGAGCAAGGCAGTGCGATCGTGAACTTCGCTAAGGGAATAAATCAGGCTTTCGCCCCGACTGATACGTGCCCCGAAATTGAGCTGGCGGATTGGCTGGTAACTAAAACCGGTGTTAAATGTCCAAGTGCGGAAGATGTTCCGCTGGTTATCAACGTCTGTTCCGCTGGAGTAACTTCCATGAAGAAAAAGCTTACGATTGAGCCAAACATAAGCATAGAGAAACTCACTATCCAGATCATATTCTCTCTGGCTGAGGGTGGAACGGCTCAGTGAAAAGAAGCCATTCACGCCTCTCTTGTTAAAGAAGGATTCCGGCTTGATTTGATCCCAGGTCAGGTCCAGATTCCAACCATCGTAATCATTTTCGGTAAGGTAACCAGCATCGTGATACAGATCTTCGCTAACCACACCATAGGTTAGTGTGGCTGTATAGTCCCCTTTTTCAAAAGCCAGTTTGTTGGAGCTATTGATACCTCTATGCTCTTTGGGTTCACCTTCAGCTTTCTGAATAGCCACAAGGTTGTCTGTAATAATGTTAAGCCACGGCGTAATATGATAGTTGTAGTTCCCGTAGTATCCGTGATTATAGAATCCATCATTCACCCTACTGATCAGGGCGTTGCTTAAGGTGAGCTTCTCCCAGGAAGGATTAATGCTGATGGCCTGATAATAATCATTACGGTTGATCACGACTCCTTCGTCCTTGATCTCTTTATCCAAAGCACCCATAATCCCCCAGTTCACGAGTCCGGAATTTCCGGTTAGTTTATAAGCAAATTGGGGCTTAGCGATGTTACGCGTATAGAAGTAATCCCCTAGGTTGAATACCTGGAGATCTTCAGTGAAGAAGAAGCGGTTTTCAGAGTAATAAGGAGGGTATTTATCATTGTAATCATCTGAAGCGCTGTCCATGGGTACGTCCGAAAAATCCGGATTGAAGCTAAGCTTGAGCCGCAGTTTCTGGCTGGGAACATAGGCCACATCCATTCCAAGATTCTGTGGATCAAAGCTATCCGTATGATTCACCAGATCGTAGGACTTCACAAAGTAGGGCTTTAAAGTAATGGGAAAATCCCGGTTGATATGCCCACTAAGAGTGATGGGATGCGAGCTTGTAAAGTAAGCATTCTTATCTTCAATATTGGCATAGGGACTGCTGAAAGTGGAGCTGTCATCCTGATGATACCGGGTTAGGATCACTCTCCAATTATAGGGTTGTTCCTGCCGGAAGCGAAGCTCACCCAGCGGAATGCGCATAGTCATCTTCCACAGTGAACCGATGACCTCGCTGGTGTAGCTATAATCGCTATCCCATGAGAAATCAACACTCATATCCTGTAATCTGATACCATCAGACAGGCTACCCAGGGGAAACGCAAGATAGGCATAAGCCATATATGCTTGAGGCATTGTAATAAGCTGCACTCGCAGCATATCTCCGCTTGTGCCTTCGTCCCTTCGCACTTGATTACCGGGTTCATATGTGGAATCAAGCTCTGCTTCGGCATAGACCATCAGGTTGTTACCATCCTGCCAAAGCCAGAACCTGGTGCCCAAAGGTTCAGGCTTGCTATCATCAGGATCAATCCGGACAAATTCGGTGAAGCAGTTTGCTTCAGTCAGTACCGGTTGATTGGAGAGTGGAATCTGATAGCCTGCCAAAGCTACCACTACTGAGATCAACATCATAAGCAAGACTCGCTGTTTCATGGGTTCCTCCATTAGTGATAAAATCAAAACATATTCTCACAGTCCTGTTGTCAAGCATTAATTGCTCCAAACATGGTAATTTGTGTAAGCATGCCAAGGGGTATTTATACTTCAACGTGGAAGTATTGTTCAACCCCGGGCGACACTTTAAGGAAGATTTGAAGAGGATTTGGAAGGAAACTTGCACATTGCTTTATCTCAGGGATTTGGCTCAAGTTGACAAATGCCTAAAACACGCTATCATAATTATATATGAATAAGGAGATGCCTGTGAGAAAGATAATTGTAATTGTCCTGTTCACCTTGTTGGCTGCTTCAATGCTGGCAACAACAGTTTGGCCTGATGCCATACCCATCAGACAAGGCGTGAACATCGAATGGTTTAGAACCGGAGTCGAGACCACTGATGGTGCTGCCATCTACGTGTGGAGCGACACCAAGCTGGGAGAACGCGATCTTTGGGCGCAGAAAGTGAGTGCCACCGGCCAGATGATGTGGGGAGAACCCATACTGGTGGATGGCAAACCGGACAGACAGGAAGACCCCGTGATCTGCAGAACCACTGATGGTAATTTCGTGATAGCTTGGATAGATTTCTCAGATGATCTGGATGGCAACGTTTATGCTCAGAAGATCAATGGCCAAGGGCAAAGGCTCTGGCAGGAAGGTGGAGTGCCGGTTTGCACAGCTTCTCAAATCCAGATCGGTTTGAATATGGAACCAGATGCTGATGGCGGAGCTTACGTGATATGGGGAGACAGCCGTAATCCTTCCAAAGACCTTTTTGCACAGAGGATCAGTTCCAATGGAACTCCCATGTGGATAGAAAATGGGATTCCTGTGGCAAATGGCATCGGCGATGAAGTGCAGAATACCATGTATCCCGATGGACAGGGTGGTTTTATCATCGCTTACACTCATACTTATGTGGGTAATGATGATGTCTTTGCGAAGCGTTTCCTTCCCGACAGCAATATGGCCTGGCCTCAACACCTGATCGTAGGTGATGGAGTGGGAAATCAAAATAGTGTCCGCATGGTACCGATGGATAACAGCGAGTTCATGCTCATTTGGAAATCTTCTCCCATTGCCGATGATAATATTTATGCGAATAAAATCAATCTTCAGGGTCAGTTCTTGTGGCCTCAGACAGTGGCTGTCATCGATGACTCTGCCGGTCAGGGAGCTCCTCAGCTCAATCCCAGGGCAGGTAAAACCTCCGACAATGCTGTGATTATTGTGTGGGAAGATCATCGCCTTGATCCCCAGAACCCTGATCTCTTTGCCCAGAAACTCAATGCTTCCGGTACAAAGCTATGGGCCAGCTCCGGCATAGTGCTGGCTGATGCTGCCTTCGGTCAATATGGTCCGAGATTGGCTGGAGATAACAGTGGTGGTGCCTATATAGTTTGGGATGATACCCGTAATGGCAATGCTCCTAATTACGATATCTACGTTCAACACCTCTCCTCCACCGGTGAAGGCCTCTGGGGTGCAGATGGCATGGCGATCTGTACCGCTCAAAACGAACAATCCGGCTCACTGGTAAAATTCTCCGGAGGAAACGTCTTTATCAACTGGATGGATATCCGTAACGGTAGTGTGGGAATCTATTATCAAGTTCTCAATGCAGCCGGTGTCCCACAATTGGCCGAAAATGGCCAGGTAGTATTCTGGGGATTATCCGGAGACGCACCTCTGAAGCACTACCAGCTTCTTTCCAGAGGTAGTGATGCCATAGTTATTTGGCAGGATACCCGCTTTGCCAACAATGGATATCAGATATATTTCCAGATTGTCAATTCCGAAGGTGTGGCTCAATTGGAGACCAATGGTCGTTCCGTGACCGCCTCGATCGGAGCTGAACAACTCAGCCCCAAGGGTGTTATTCTTCCGGATGGATCAATAGCCGTTGTTTGGGAAGATAAACGGCAGGATAATCCCAAGATTTTTGCTCAACTTCTTTCTCCCACAGGAGAGAGGATGTGGGGCGAGACCGGAATGGAGCTCACAGAGGCTTCCCCACTTCGTCAAATGGAACCAAGAATCAGTTATTACGAAGGAGCCATCTACATAGGCTGGTCAGGAATCGTACAAAATGGAAGCTCTTATATCTTCCAGGTTTTTGGACAGAAACTGGTAAATGGTCAAAAGCAATGGGGACCTGATGGAGTTCTGATATCAGATTTGGGAACAGTTTCAGGCATAGCTGAGTGCACAATCACAGATTTGATCGATACATATTTTGTGTGGGAAAGGATCAACTCCGTGGGAGATCCCCGCACTATTTACGTGAAGAGAATGGCTCCGGATGGAACAGCCTCAGCAGGCTGGCCTGCAGCAGGTCTCAGAACCTCTACTTATACCGGTTTCGATGCTATTCAGGTTCAACCTGTCACTTCCTTGACCGAACAAGGTCTCTTTGTGGCCTGGAAAGACCTGAGAACAGACTTTGTGATGAACTATTACGGTCAATTGATCTCTCCCGCCGGAGTTCGCCTCTGGGATGCCAACGGTTTGAACTTGGCCGATAATGTAAGAGAGCAAGAACTGGGCGTCGTGGATGGACATAACAGCGGCATCACTTTTGTGTGGGCAGAGAGTATCAACGGTATGCACGACATAATGATGTCCAAGTTCGATTACGCCGGTACTCCGCTGTGGAATCCTCTGGGCAATTATATAGCTCAATTGGATTCAACCCAGACCAACCCTGATATTGCCAGATTCACCAATAGCGGTCTTGCTGCAGTTTGGTCGGATTACTTCCTGGGTGAAAGTGATGTCCATTATAATTATATCAATAACGATGCCAGCATCGTACATCCCGGAGCAGGTCTGGTACTATGCAACGTGGCAAAATTCCAGTATGAACCTCAGATTGTCACCGTGGGAAATCAAGCTTTTGTGCTTTGGGCTGATGGCAGATCCAGCGGAAAGACCGAGATTTTGGGATTGTATATGCACAAGATAGGCAATGAATGCGTGGGAATAAACGATCCCAACACTCCAGCAATTGCCGGCATCAGGAATCTGCAGAACTACCCCAATCCTTTCAATCCCATCACCAACATCAGCTTTGAAATCGAAAGAGAAGCTGGTGACTACAAGCTGGATATCTTCAACAACCGTGGTCAGATCGTACGCAGCCTTCACAAGGGCTATCTGGCCTCAGGACATCACAGTCTCACTTGGGATGGCAGAGATGATAATGGAACCGGCGTTTCATCCGGTGTATACTTCTATCGTCTGAGTAATTCCAGCGAGAGCCAGACCCTTAAAATGGTACTGATGAAGTAGAGAGAACGCTCAATAATAACAAAGCCCCGCTTTGGCGGGGCTTTTTCTTGTCTTGCAAAAATGAATGGAGCGGGCAACGGGACTCGAACCCGCGACCCCCAGCTTGGGAAGCTAGTGCTCTACCAACTGAGCTATGCCCGCTCTGGGTGCATAGAAATCGGATTCTGAGATAATTGTCAAGCTGATTGTGTGCGCTTATCTGGAGCTTGGAGCCTGATAAACTGATCTGCCGGCAATAACTGTTTCCTGTACAGGCAACTCACTGCCAAAGAAAACCAGTTTTCCCAAGAAATCTTCGTCGATGGGCAGAACTTGTTCGCCGAGGTCATCATCCAGCTTCAGAAAACAGATATCTGCCTGTTTCCCCACATTCAGGCTGCCAAGTTCTTTGTCTCTGTGCAGCAGTTTTGCTGCACCCAGAGTGGTGGAATAGAAAGCCAATTCTGGAGACACCGGGAAAGCCGTTTGACGGTAGTTCATCAGCTTGGCGTGGTACAGCATAGACAGGCTGGTTCCGGCTCCTACATCAGAGCCCAGAGCCAGCTTGACGTCTTGGGATATCAGGCCGGGAAGGTCTATCTCTCCACTTTTCAGGTAGAAATTGGAATCTGGACAATGGGCGATAGAAGCACCACTGTCGCGGAGTATATTGATCTCTTTGTCGCTGAGGTGAATACAGTGCGCCATGATGGTGTGATCCGTCAACAAACCCATGGCTTGATAAAGCTCCGTATAGCTGTGATAACCAAACAGCTCTTTTACCCATCTTATCTCATCCCTGTTCTCAGAAAGATGAGTTTGAATCCAGGCTTGATTCTCGATGGCAAAATCCGATATTCGGCGCATGAGCTCTTCTGAGCATGTTGGTGCAAAGCGGGGAGTAAAGATGTAATCCAGAAGTGGAGTTTTATCGTGATACTTCCAATAGAGCTCCATGCTATGCTCAACCGCATAATCTGTAGTCTGTTGCAATCCTTCCGGGCTGTTGCGATCCATGAGGGTCATGCCAATCCAGGCTCTGGCCCCCAGATCTTCAGCTATCTCAAAAGCAGCTTCGCAAGCCTCTCTATATGGAGCAGTGTAGATAACCGCACTTGTAGTGCCAGCTCTGAATAGTGCCGGGTAGAAGTCCTTGGATACACTGTAGGCGTATTGTCTTTGAGAAGAACGTTCTTCTTCGGGAAAAACGCATTCCTCCAGCCAGGGCAGGAGAGCTGGCCGGTAGCTACCTCGCATGCGGTATTGGCTCAGATGTACGTGAATGTCTATCAATCCAGGAATAGCTACTTCGTTTCTCCTGTCTTCATAGGGTTCAGTTATATCAGGTTTGAAAGGACTTATCTCTGTGATCACTGTGTCTTCGATGGAGATGATATAGTCTTTGAAAAGTTCAGTTTGATCGGCTGAAACCGGATTTATCAAGTTTGTCCTGATCTTTCTCATTATTCCTCCACTGCAGGCAACCAGCGTTCATAACCTACCAGCCGGTTTGCCTCCAAGCCAAAATGTATTTCCTGGGCAGATTGAGAACCTGTACCTTTACCGCCAGAGAGTTCACGAATCACACTGAAGTGCAGGCCATCCGGACTCTCAAGGGTAATCCTGTATCTTGCTCCAAAGGCGGGACTATTGGGTAACTGCTTGTGCTCCAGATAATTTGTGGAAGCTTGTATCTGATCTCCGGACCAAACAGGTTTGAGCCATAAAGAACCGTAACCGGAGAGACTTTCATTTTGAAGAAGAGTGGTGCCGCTTCCGCTACCGCATACTATATCTGCCAGACCATCACGATTGAAATCTCCCAGCGCATTGCCCCAGCCATTGTAAACGTCTGCTCCTGCCAACCAAGTGACATCCTTGAAACTACCATCTCCCATGTTTTCATAAAGGTAGCTTCTGGCGTTTTCGTATACGCAACTGATAAAGAGGTCAAGATCGCCATCGTTATCTGCATCAATCCAGAGAGGATCGCTATGGAGTTCATCGTAAGCGATGCCTGCCTCCTTTGTAACATCCGTAAACTGCCAATAATATAGAGTATCGGCTTCAACAACTCTGTATTGAGAGCCGTCATTACGATACAGAGCACTGATATCCGAGAAGTCAAGAAATCTGGGATGGGCCAGATTCGCTATAAAGAGGTCAAGATCGCCGTCGTTATCGTAATCTCCCCAATCAGCACCAATACTGTGACCATAGTAACCTTCAGACCAACTGCCTTGCACTCCGCTAAGGGCTGCAATATCTACGTAACTATCTCCAGCTCGTTTCCACAGGAAGTTTCTGGTGAGGCGGTAGTTCGTAACCAGTATCTCCTGCAAACCATCATTATCAAAATCTGCGGGTGCCACACCTCTTCCAGCTAAACCGGGATTCTTGGTGTAGGCAGGAGAAAGAAAGCCAAGCTCCTCACTTAGATCGGTGAAGTAACCCCTTTCGTTTTGCCAAAAGTTATCCGGATAGCCGGGCTGCTCTTGCCACTTTTCATAGTTTGCCAAGTAGAGGCTGGGGTAGCCGGTAAGCTCGGTGTCTATCCAGGCTGCGCCTTCTGTGGGGCAGTTATTGGCAATATCACCGGCTCTTTCATTTACAGAGACGAAGCTGCTGTCCGGCATCTGTTTCATAAGCTGTTCGCCCATTAACTCATCGTGACTAAGAGTCATAAAGTCTAATAGTCCGTCTCGGTTAAAATCTGCCCAGAGACCACCTGATGAGGGATATGTGTTGAATGTGTCTGTGTCCCGGGGCACGAAGATGCCATCTCCCATATTGGTATAGAGCTTGTTGCCTCCCAGTAAGAGGTCGTGCCAGCCATCATTGTTGTAATCTCCCACGGCCACACGGCTGTAGCGAAGGCCATCCAGGGAAGATACTTGAGTTCTATCACGGAATCGGGGACC
This sequence comes from Candidatus Cloacimonadota bacterium, assembly GCA_029567705.1. Taxonomy (GTDB): domain Bacteria; phylum Cloacimonadota; class Cloacimonadia; order Cloacimonadales; family Cloacimonadaceae; genus PHBP01. The sequence continues at coordinate 10,825 of JAKPXC010000132.1, read as the reverse complement.
CTCATAGCTCAAAAGATTCCGTATCCAGGTGAGTGGATCTGTTTTTACTTTGCTGATGCGATGGAGATTGCGAATGTAGCGCTCGCTATCTTCCTTGGTGCTGCTGCGGGGTGAACCATAGATGAGAGATTTGGCGAAGTGGGAAACCATCTCTTCGATTCTGGATTCGTCCTGCAGCAATGAAAGAGCTTTGCCCTGCCAGAAATGCAGATCGGCTATCTCTCCATTCGAGTTGTCTGAGAACTGAATTTGGTCAAAGAGGGAAAGCAGATCAGCCAGTTCCAGGTTATCCGGTTCTATTCTGAAGTAGAGAGAATCTTCATCTCCATAACAGCCGTAGTTATCCAGAAGCTTGTAATACCCAAGCTTGGCTATCTGCAAGAGCAGCTTGTTTTGCCATTGGTTCCGGTCATACTCTGTGTAGAGAATCTGGTAGTTCTCTTTGACATCCGTCCGAAGGGATTTAAGAACCTGAATACCGGTATCTAGCAAGGTTCGGTTGTATGAATTATTTGGTAAAGCACGTCTTAGTGAGGGCGAAGCCAGGAAGATCGATGAGATGAAGGCATGCTCCGGACTCTTCAGATAGTTGTGGTTGATGAGTTCCAGCACAGCATTGTTATCTCCGCTGTTACGCAGATGGTAGAGCTGGTAATAATACGCTGCCTGATGCCAGCGGGAATGGGGGTAATCATTATAAAAGCTGTCAATCATAGCCAAAGCAAGGCTATCTCGACGCTCAATGCCTATATCATCTATTCTGCTTTTGGCATAATCTTCTATTACCTTATTATAGATGCTGATACCGGGGAGGGACTGCAGGAGCTTGGCTTCGGATATGTCAGTCGTATCATTTACTGCCAGATAAAGACACAGAGAATCTGCCGGTTGAGTGTATAGTCTGCCCAGAGTCTCCACCTGCAGATTGAACTCCGCATTCTCGCTGTATAGCTCTCTGACACGTCTAAGAAAGGTGTCCATTGCTTCATTGATGTGGAGCTGGAGATCAGGCTTATGAAGAGTGGAGCGCTTCATTCTGATCCAAGCCAGAGCAGATTCAATCTCTCCCCCTGTTCTTGCCTTATGTAGCAGCACTTGATCCAAGACTGCCTGATCTCCAAGTCTGACAGCATACTCTTCCAGGATTTCGAGCTCCTCTGGGATTATGTTTTCGGATCCAACTAATCCAGATATCTGATCCTGATACTTCTCCAGTATGTAATAGAACTCGTGATCTAGGCAGAAACGTACATCGTCGATGCTAAAGGCGTAGATTGTTGAAAAGAATAGAATTAGGCTACAGAGTATAAGTAACTTCTTCATAAGTCTTTGATAATCTCCTGAATATCACCGGGACTAAAGATATAGCTGGTATTGCAATAGTGGCAGACAGGACTGATTCCTTCTCTCATACTCAGTAGCTCTTCCTTGCCTAGTAATCTGATAGCATTGGCAAAGCGCTCTTTCGAGCAGTTGCACTTGTAAACCAAGGGACGGTTGTCGTGCATCTGCCATTCCAACCCTTTTAGTACAAAGTCCTCCAGAATCTTGGGTAAATCCATACCCATATCCATAAGATCGCTGATGTTTGGGGTACGGTTCAGATTCTCTATGAGCTTGTCTGCCAAAGCCGGATCAGCCTGAGGCAATTGCTGAATGATAAAGCCTCCGGAGGCTCTTACTCTGGCTTCCTGATCGATCAAAACGCCCAGATTCACTGCTGTGGGTATCTGCTCCGATTGAGCATAGTAGTGGGAAAGATCCTCTGCCACATCGCCGGTTACCAGCTCTATCAAACCCGTGTAGGGACGTTTCATTCCAGTGGAACGGATCAGGGTCAGGGTGCCGGGCAAGAGCTGCTTCCCGGGGAAGAAATTGTCATTCACACTTGTAAGAAACAGTTTGGGTTCAAAGGCGTAACCCCGCAGTTCCGCTTTGCCATTGATAACGACCAGAGCTCCTTTGAGAGGGCCCTCGCCATCTATCCTCAAACTCAGGTCTTGAGCCTTGTCTTTTAGGTCCAGACTCATCATGGCCGCAGCAGAGATCATTCTACCTATCAGTAGTGTAGCAAGAGGAGATAAATCGTGCAGATCCCGGCACCGTTGAACTGTATGAGTGGATTCAACAGCGAAGATTCTGAATTGGTCGTTCAGGGTTGTTGCTCTGTAGATCTTATCTTGTAGCATGAATCAACCAATCTGTTCTGATGGTGGTACCGGGATAGTAATGCCCCAGAATATCTGTGTAAGGACACCCCTCTCTTGCACGTCTGAGGGTTCCCACTTGGCACATCCCTACTCCATGACCACTGCCCTTGCCTCTCAATCTTAGGCTTGCACCAACGGAGATACTTATACCCCCGTTGCTTAGATTACGGTAGTTTCCTTCTATGTAAAAAAGAGAGCTTGGCAAGGTTCCAAAGACTGACCTGATCTGGGATTCACTGTTGTATGTTTTGGTCTGGTTGCCGATCAGCTTGAGATTTAATATCCTACCTGAGGGACCTCGGGAAATGATCTCAATTCGATTGATATAGTCAAGCCCGGCTCTACTAGCAAGAGCTCCGTTGCGGATAGTTCTGTTCCAGTTTTGGCTGGCTCTTTCCCAACTGCTCATGGCCGGATCTATGGTGTTGGTATTGACCCAAGTGCGTAGATCAGCCTCATGGCTCAGGTCAAGGCTATCTGCTTCATCTATGCAAGTAACTCCCTGCAGATAAGGAGTGGGTTGCCCACGCCAGATAAGATGAGAGGCATCGGTTTTACCTCCACAGGAACTGTGATAGGTGGCGTCAACCACTCTGCCATTGTAGGTAAGAATCTCAGATTGAGTTGCCAATACAGCTTCCAGTATCTGATTATTCAAGAGGTGTTCACCCTTATATACTTGGCAGTGAGTGCCATTACACAGATCAAAACCATCGTTTCTATGGCGGTTGTATAGAAGCATTGAAACAGCATGTGATCGGGATGCCACAGCCTGAGCTTTGAGGGCTTCGACCGGAGCTCCGCTGCCTATCTCGTTCTGAATCACTCCGGCAAGATAGTTCTCCAGATTTATTATATGGTTTATCTGCAGCCTGTCTCCTACCAGCTTGATTCTAAACTCTCCCGTCCAGCTTAGCCCGGAGTTATCCAGCCTGACAGGATTTGTACAGTGGATAGTTAAAGGTGACTCAAAGTAGTATTGAAAGCCTCCGGAATCCCTTGCGACCAAGCTGGCTCCGCTCATGGGAAGCGCTACTATTCTGGAACGGCTTATGCCATTGGCATCGGCGAACGCCTGAGCTTCTGCTAAGCTGTGAAAGGAATCGTAGACCAGAGCCACACTCTCCTCTCGAATCACCAGGCTACTATCAATCCAGGCAAAAGACTCACGAGTGTAGTAATTCTCATCCGTCATGGCTACATTTTGCACCACTTCACCTATTATGCCATAGAGCGAAACGGAATTCTGAGAATCCAGACTGATATTGATATTCCCGCTTAGCTCCCGGGAGTAAATACCGGAAGAGTCTGTGATCCGGATTGCTCCACTTTGCCTTAGCTCCAGACTGCTACCGGAGGCCAATGATACTTCCAACCAAAGCTCATCACCCCGGATCTCGGCACCAGCCAAAACTTGTAACAGGCTGATTAGCAAGACCAGTAGAAGGAGATACTTTCTCAAGATATAGTCGCTCCGGGCATGCTCTCTTTGTGAGGTTCCAGGATACTCAGGCTGCCATTGGTATCTGCTGCCAGTATCATGCCCTGACTCTTCACGCCGCGGATGGTTCTCGGTTCCAGGTTTACCAGCATTACCACCGAGCGTCCGATCAGGTCTTCCGCTTTGTAATGAAGCGCCAGGCCCGCCACCAGCTCACGTTCTTCAGAGCCGATATCAACCTTAAGATGCAGAAGCTTATCCGTCTTGGGAACCGGTTCCGCATGCAGCACTTTGGCTATCCGGATATCCATCTTGGCAAAGTCATCATAACTAATCAGTTCTTTGATCTCTTTGTATTCCTGCTTGCTCTCCCGTGCCTTGGCTTTGGCTTTAAGCAGCTCAATCTGAGCCTCAATAAGCTCGTCCTCCAGCTTGGTAAAGAGAGGTTCGGCACGTACCATTTGTACTTCTGATAGCGGAACTTGCCAAGCATCTGCAAAACTGAAGCTTCCTTCCAAAGAGAGTAGAGCACGCATCTTGAGCATCGTCTGGGGCAAAATAGGATACAGAGCTATGGATATCTTGTGAAGCAGCAGATAGCAGGTCCAGAGCGTTTCCATCACTTGCTCACGGTCTTCTTTGATCTGTTGCCAGGGTTTACGCTCATCAAAATAACGGTTACCCATCCTGGCCAAGTCCATGATCAGGCGGGTGTTCTTCTTCACCTGATAAGTCCGGTAGGCTTCCTCAATCTCTGACAGAATAGCATCCGCTTCGGCCAGGAAAGCTTGGGAGGGTTCCGAGAGCTGCACGGCTCTCAGCTTGCTATCGAAGTTCTTGCCGGCAAAACTGAGCATCCTGTTGACCAGATTTCCCAGGACGTTGTTGAGCTCGTTATTGATCCTCTGTTGGAAATCCTTGAAGCTGAAGTCCGCATCTTTGGATTCAGGGGCATTGGCCGCCAGATAATAGCGCAGATACTCACCCGGGAAGACCTTGACAAATTCATCCACCCACACAGCCCAATCCCGGCTGGTGGAAATCTTCTCTCCCTCCAGATTCATGAATTCATTGGCGGGAATATCATGAGGCAAGCAGTAGGCTTGATCCTGTCCCATCAGCATCGCAGGCCAGATCAGAGCATGGAAGATGATATTATCTTTGCCGATGAAGTGAACCAACTGAGTATCTTCAGAAAGCCAGTAATCCTTCCAGCGTTCTGGCTGCCCAATCCGTTTCGCCCACTCTACCGTAGCAGAGATATAGCCGATGGGGGCATCGAACCACACATATAGCACCTTTCCCTCTGCTTCCGGCAAAGGAACCGGCACACCCCAAGACAGGTCTCTGGTAATGGAACGCTCGATCAAACCCTGATCAAGCAGATTGAGCATGAAGTTACGAACGTTCTCTTTCCAATAATCCTTGGTAGCGATCCAATCCTTCATCCGCTCAGCAAAGTTATTCAGATGCAGGAACCAATGGCTGGTCTCACGGATGATGGGCTGATTCCCGCAGATCTTGCACTTTGGTTCTTTCAGGGTGGTAGTGTCATAAATTTGGCCGCAGGCGTCACATTGGTCGCCTCTGGCTCCACCGGCACCGCATTTGGGGCACGAGCCTTCCACATATCGATCGGGCAAATAGCGCTTATCATGCTCACAGTAGAACTGCAGAGTGGTCTTGGGTTGGATATTGCCTTTGTTAAAGAGATTCAGGAAGAATTCCTGAGAAAGCTTATAATGCTCCTCTCTGGCAGTTCCTGAGAAGTTGTCAAACTTTATACCGATGCCATCGAAAGCTTCCTGGATGGAATCATGATAGCGTTTCACCACTTCATGAGGGCTGATCCCTTCTTTATCGGCACTGATGGAGATGGGCGTGCCATGCTCATCGGTTCCACATATGTAGATTACGTCCTCGCCTTTCAGCCTGAGATAACGTACAAAGATATCTGCCGGCAGATAAGCACCGGCCACGTGTCCTATATGCAGTTTGCCATTGGCATAAGGTAAAGCACTGGTGACAAGATATCTCACGATTTCCCTCCCTTATCAGCAGATGACACCAGATAATGCTCATGCAGCCTGAGTAAGGCAACCTTCAAGTCTTGTGACTTTAGCATCAGATCAATAGTCTTCTCGCTATGCCCCACTCTGAGCAAGTCAATACCTTTCATGATTTCCAAAGTCTCTGCCAGAATGCAGGGATCCAGATTGATACCCAGCCCTACCAAGCTGATGCAAGCCCAGCCGGAGCTCTTTTCCTTCAGGGAAAGTGCTTTACTGCTTATCAGGTGATCGATCTCAGATTCATACTTGGTTTCGATCAGCAGTTCTATCGAATCATTTTCGAAGCTATAGCGGAATATCTCATTATTCCAACCCTTTAGTGCCCACAGCAGAGCTTCATCAGCCGAGAGCAGGTAACGGATCAGGCCATCTTTATGAGCCAGAGCCGTGATGGTTTTATCTTCCATATATCTATCCGTCGTCGTATTATAATCACTGTGTAAAATTGTGCCCGGAGCAAAGGTGAAGGATGACTTCACTTCCACCGGAATCTTGTATTTATATGCAAATTCCACCGCTCTGGGATGGAGCACCTTAGAGCCGCTATATGCCAAAGCTAGCATCTGCCCGTAATCCAGGCTGGGTATCAAACGGGCGGTTGGTACCAAGCGCGGATCGGCAGTATAAACTCCATCCACATCAGTATAAATCTCGCAGAGATCTGCTTTCAGATAGCTTGCCAGAGCCACTGCAGAAGTATCCGAACCTCCCCGTCCCAGGGTAGTAATCTCTTTGGAGGGGCTCACGCCCTGAAAGCCTGCCACAATTACAATCTTTCCCTTGGCCAGCTCTTCCCGGATGCGGAAAGCATTGACATCCACAATCCTGGCATTACCATGCATGGAATCTGTCATAATGCCGCTTTGCGAACCGGTAAAACTAATGGATGAAAAGCCCTCGTTGTGCAATGCCAATGAGAGCAGAGACATCGAGATACGTTCACCTGCCGTTAGCAGCATATCCAGTTCCCGTCGGGAAGGATGGTCTGAGATCTCAAAAGCCAGCCGGAAAAGCTCATCTGTGGTCTTGGCCATAGCCGAGACCACCAGCACCAAAGAGTCCCCCTCACGGTAAGACACAGCTATCCTGTGCGCTATTGACTTGATCAGATCTATGGAGGCAACAGAGCTGCCCCCGAACTTCTTTACTATTATAGCCATTTACTCGTTGATATACTCCAGAAACTTAGCTGCAGCCTCGTTGAGCGCAGTATGATTGTCCGATTTTAAAGAAATCGCCTTCTCCAGATACTCCTTCAGCTTAGGCCTGGCTTTGAACCAAGCTCCCATCTGAGGTTCAAACACTGCCGTCTCAAGCTGCTCAAAGATGGCTCTGAATTGTGGATACTGAGTGAGGAATTCCTGAATAGTAGCGCTAGCCATGGCAGATCTGCGCACCGGCATGTAGAAAGTTCGCGTTGCCCATTCCGCTGTCTGTTCCGGAGCTGTGAACCATTTGATAAATTCCCAGGCCGCTTCTTCCCTGCGGGTATCACCACTTTTAAAGATCACGATATTGGTTCCGCTCACAGCGCTGTTGTTGGTTCTGTGAATGGGAAGCGGAGCGTAACCCATATTGAAATTGATCGGTTCCTGCCTCATATGAGTGATGGACACACTGGAGCCTTCATACATGGCCACTTTGCCCGCCAGGAAGTCATTCTGCCCTTCATAACCACTCACGGTATAAACTGTCTTGTCTTTATGGATCAGATCCGTAATAAAGTTCAGAGCTTCCAGACCATAGGGACTATTGAGAGCAGGCAGCCCCTTTTCATCGACCACGCTTCCACCCGCCTGATGCAACAGATTGATGAATTGCCATTCGTTGACGGCAAAGTTGGTTCCATAGTGCTTCGGTTTTTGCCCAGCGGGAACCTCATCGGTCAAAAGGCGGCAATAGCGACGAAATTCTTCCCAGGTAGCCGGGAAGTAATTGGGATCCAGGCCGGCTCTGTAAAATGCATCTTTATTATAAAAATAGGCTCTCACGCTCTTATTGAAAGGCATGCTCCAAAGCGTGCCATCAAAGGTGTTACTGCTGATAAAGACAGGATAGTAATCCGCCAGATCGGCTTCCCCAAAGTTCGGATCCCTGGCAATCATATCGTCCATGGAGACCAAGACGTCTGCATCGATATACTTGGCAGTCCAGGATTCATAGACTTGGGCGATATCCGGCTGTTTATTGGCCTGGATGGAAGCCATCAGTTTCTGAGACAAAGCAGCATAGCTACTCACCGGGATAGCTACAATATCGATGTTGGGATGGCTCTTCTCAAAATCCTTGATCATATCCATCAGGACGTCACCGATCGGACCGCTGGTACCATGCCAGAAGCTTACCTTGATCCTGCCGGAGCTTCTGGTCTTGCTGCAGCTTCCCACCAACAGCAGGGAAAGTAGCAATAGAAACGTGATAGTCTTTTTCATAATTCTTATCTTCATACCGCTCTATGCCTCCAAACCTGTATCTATCATCTGGAAGCCCAGTTCCTGTTGCATGATCTTGATGTTCTTCAGCAGGTTGGGCACGATGGGAACGCCATGCTCACGCACTCGCAGTTCGTTCTCATATTCCTTTTCTCCTGCCACCCAGATGCGATCTCTTCCCGGCAGCAGAGTGGAATTCTGCAGGTCTCTGCAGATATCTCCACAGATCTTGCGAAAACGTTCTATCTCAATGAAGAAATCAACGTTTATAGCCAGGAAGAAGTGACCCAGACGGTAAGGACAGGGCTTGCCAAACTCATCCGAACCTAATAGCGCATTTGTGAAGCTGCCATCCTGCAAAGCGGCGCAGAGAATTTCCACCATCGTTGCCAAGCCATATCCCTTATGACTTCCGGAAAGCTCATCCATTCCACCCACAGGCAGCAAGGCAGCCGTCTGCGAAACAAGGTCTTTTAGAAGCTGCGGAGTATCGGTGCAATAGTATCCTTCTCTGTCTATGGCCCAGCCTTCCGGTGTTTTCTTCTCTTCCCTGTCGAGCTGTTCAATCTTGCCTCTTTGAGAGATGGAAGTCGCCGCATCATAGAGGAATGGATAGGCCAGATCAGTGGGAGCTCCGAAGCAAATTGGATTGGTGCCCAGAAGCGGATCAACTCCATTGGTGGGACAGATGGAGGGGCGGGCATTTGTGAAGACCAAACCGATCATATCATGACGAGTGGCCAGCTCGGAGTAGTAACCACAGATACCGTAATGAGTGGAGTTACGCACTGCCACAGCACCCAGCCCGTATTTACCTGCCTTGTCTATGGCCTCCAGCATGGCTTTCTGCGCCACAACGTGACCCATGCCATGATTACCGTCCCAAACGGCAGTGGCATAACGGGATCTGACCACATCGATCCGGGTAACCGGTTGCTGGATACCCAGCTTGATCCTGTCGTAGTACATCTTCAATCTGCCGATGCCATGGGATTCAATTCCTTTCAGATCTGAAGCAATCAGGATTTCTGAACAAATCCTGGCATCATCATGCGGAACTCCAATTCTGGTGAATACTTCCACCATGAAGTTCTGAAGAATATCGATGGGTAAATGTAACATATTTCAAATCCTTACAATCTGATATTGGGAGGCAGAAGCTCCGCTCTCAGAGGCGGAAAGCCATTAAAACTCACCGAGCTGTAACTCTGGGTATAAGCTCCAGTGGTAAAGATGAAGACCTTATCTCCCGGTTGGCTGGTCTCCGGCATGTGATAGCGGAAATGCTCGTACATAATGTCCATAGAGTCGCAGGTTGGCCCCGCCAATATCACTTCTTCCGCCAAACCTTGCCTATCGAAATAAATAGGGAACTTGATCGATTCATCTATCGTCTCGATCAAACCGCCAAACTTACCAACATCCAGATAGACCCAGAGGTATAGATTACTCTTGGATTTCTTGCTGATATTGACGATCTCCGAAACGATGATTCCTGAATCTGCCACCAGTGATCTACCGGGCTCTAGGATCAATTGCGGCATATTATCGCCAAAGTCTTCCTGGATAAAGCGCAGGATTTCTTCCGCATACTCATGCACTTCATAGGTGGGATCCACATAACTGGCAGGGAAACCTCCCCCCAGATTGATCATCTTGAGCTCTATCCCTTCTTCCCAAGCCGCATCAAAGAGATACTTGCAGCGCGCAATGGCATCATCCCACTGACCTATGTCTCTCTGCTGAGAACCCACGTGGAAAGATATACCATAGGGCTGTAAACCACTTTCCTCTGCTTGCATGATAAGGTTGTAGATCACATCCGAGTGTGAGCCAAACTTGCGGGAAAGAGGCCAGTCTGCCCCTGTGCCTTCAGTGAGGATACGGAAAAGGATACGGGAGCCGGGAGCCAGCTCCGCCAAATTCTTAAGGTCATTCTCACTATCGGTCACAAACATTCTCACGCCATGTTCGTAGAAATAGGCTATATCGGAGCGCTTTTTTATTGTGTTGCCATAGCTCAGACGATCCGGCTCGACCCCCAATCTAAGCATCTGCTCCAGCTCGTAACGGGAAGCGATATCAAAACATGAGCCTTCCTCATGCAGCATGCTGATGACTTCGTTCATGGGATTGGCTTTCACGGCAAAATAGATCTGCGCCATGGGAAAACAACGGGAGAGATCAAGGTAACTCTTGCGGATCTTCTCCAGATCAACCAGTAATACTGGAGTCTGGATATCCTTGGTGTATTCTTTCAGGGCAGCGAAATGCTCTGGATCAATAAAACGCTGCAACGGAAAATGATACGCTTCTCTATACATGGCAGAGTCCTCGGTTTCAGTATTTACGCTACAATTGCAGATACAGCCGATACTGTCAATGAAAAAACGGACCCGGTGATTCATCCCAGAATTCCGTTGTCGTCATTAAATGCCCAATGCAGAATCCAAGATAACCCCGCGCAGCGGGGTGAAGTAACTCAGCCCATAGTGAAGGCACAGCTGGAACTATGGGTAAACGATCCATTCACAGTCTTCCCTCTCTTCTAAGCCGATCCCCCAGCCCGAGCGCTTTGCGCTCGGGCTGGGGGATCGGCTATTTTATTCCATTCTTTATACCGTATCGCCTACCCATGGTTCGCTGCGCTCACCATGGGCTATAATACAT
>JAKPXC010000123.1 GCA_029567705.1 Candidatus Cloacimonadota bacterium | reverse complement strand
CGGAACGGATCACCAGACAGTGATCTTCCAGCACTTCCATACGGTCGTTTAGCGTGAGGATAGTGCCGCCTTTAATGAGGAGGTCTGCTTTCATATTTGCACCTTCTGAGAGGCTTCTTTGGGCAGGAATACGCCCTTTGGAGTGATGATCCCGGTGATGTAATCCGCCGGGGTGATGTCAAAGCCGGGGTTGAGGGCAGAACTCCCCGGATTGCTAAGGGCTTGGCCGTTGTATTGTTTGATCTCGGTTTCGTCCCGGTATTCAATGGGAATCTTTTCGCCGCTCGGGCAATTCAGATCGAAGGTGGAAAGCGGAGCCGCCACCCAGAAGGGGACCTTGTGTTCTTTGGCGAGCACAGCTTTCTCATAGGTGCCTATCTTATTGGCAATATCGCCATTGAGGCAGATTCTATCGGCTCCCACTATCACGAGGTCTATCTCACGTTTCCAGAAGAAATATCCCGCAGCAGCATCTGTGATGATGGCGTGAGGTATGCCTTCCTGCTCCAGCTCGAAAGCCGTGAGCCGGGCACCTTGGAAGCGGGGACGGGTCTCGTCCACATAGACAAAGATTTTCTTGCCCTGGCGATGAGCAAGGCGGATCGGGGAAAGTGCTGTGCCCCAATCCACTGTCGCCAGAGCACCGGCATTGCAGTGAGTGAGAATGCGATCACCGTCCTCTATCAGATCGGCACCGTGTTCTCCCAGAGCGAGGCACTCGGCAGCGCTATCCCGGACAAAATCCTCTGCTGAAAGCAGGGCTACCTGGCGGGCATGGTCGTAGTTTGGGATGAACTTCAGTACTTCATCATAGACGAATTCCAGGGCATTGTAAAGGTCTATGGCGGTGGGACGGGTGGAGGCCAGAAACTCTTTGGCCTCGCGGATAAAGCTGCGGAAGCTGCCATCCGGAGCCACCCGGGCAGCCATTGCCAGTCCATAGGCACCTGCTGCACCAATGGCCGGAGCTCCGCGCACTGTCATGTGGCGAATGGCTTCCGCCACTTGCTGAAAGGTTTCCAGCCGCACAATCGAGAATTCGAAGGGCAGCTTGTTTTGATCGATCATACAGAGGCAGTCGTCCTCCCACCAGACACTGCGGTACTGCGTGCCGTTTATTAGCATCTAAACTCCATCACTTGAATTCTATCACTTCCCCGGCAGGGATGCGTTTGATGGCGCCACCGTCATTGATATCGCGGCAGGGCCCTGCCTCGATCTCTCCGCTGTCGGTGTAGCCCCGCTTCTCCCAGTATCCGGGAATGTAGTGTGTCATAAGTTCTATTTTAACAACGCTCTTGGCGGATTTGTATCCCCATAGATAGGGGATGAAGGCACGGATGGGACCGCCGTAATCCTCATCCAGAAGATGGCCGTTGAATTCCCAGGCCATGAGGGAACGTTCTTTTTCTGCTATTTCTCTGGGGATGGAAGTGTCGTAGATCAGGCCAACAGACCAGAAGCGTATCCAGCGAACGCTGTCGTGCACACCAACTTCCCGGAGCAGCGTTTTCAGGCTCACGCCTCCCCATTCTCCGCGCACAGACCAACGTGTCACGCTAGTGAGACGGGCATCGGCAGTGGCTTTTGGAAGCAGCATAAGCTGAGTCCAGGTGAAGCTCTGAGGCCTGTCACAGGCCCCCACGATCTCCAGATTCCAGCTTTCGCGATCCAGAGAGCCGGGATGTCCTTCCGCCCAGAAAATGGGCGTGTCCAAGTCTGTCAAATAAGGCATAGCTATCTCCTATAGTTTGGGCTGGGGTTCAAAGACCAGCAGGTTATCGATGATGTCCGAAGGCAACACGGTGCGTTTATCCCGCACTTTACAGAGCTCTTTCGCGGTGGTTCCCAGCAGGATGGAAGCAGAAACTGCTGCGTCAAAAAGCTCCATACCCTGTGCTGCAAAAGAGGAAATTATGCCGGCCAGGACGTCTCCGCTTCCGGCTTTGGAGAGGGATTCATTGCCTTCTTTGGTGAGGTAAATCTCTTCTTCGTTGGCTATCAGACTAAAGTAGGACTTGAGCAGCACTGTCACGTGGTTCTTTTTGCAATACTGGCGCAGGATGCCGACGGGGTCTTGACTGAGTTTCTCGATACTGACGTTGGCCAGGCGGGAGAACTCTCCCCAATGCGGGGTGAGCAGAACGTTACGCTCTGCAAAGAGATTCTTCAGAGCAGGCTTGCCGGCCAGAGTAGTGAGGGCATCGCCATCAAAGATAATGGGCAGATCAGTGTTCTTCAGCACATGCTCCACGATCAGAGTTGTGCGGGGTGAAAGCCCCAGGCCTGGACCCACCAGCACGGAATCCGCATCGGCCAGAAAGCGATCCAGCTCTCCCAGATCAAGCTTGTTGTTTTCAGGATCAAAGGGACGGCTCAGCAGCTCCGGACACACGGTCTCATAGAGTCCTTTGAGTTCCGGGTGAGAGAAGAGCACCACATAACCCGCTCCTGCCCGGATGGCGGCTTTGGAAGCCAGAGTGGCTGCTCCGGAAAGCCCCGGAGAACCTGCAATGACTGCCACTCGGCCATAATCCCCTTTATTGGATTGTGGGAAGCGCTCAGGGAGCTCCATGTCCTCCTTTTCCATCCAAACAATGGGATCAGCTTTGTCTATATAGAGGTTCGGTATACCGATAGGCAATATGTTTAAAGACTTGCAATTAGCGCTTTCCGCTCCCAGGACATTACCGTAAACAGGACACTGTATTGCCAGAACATGAGCCGCATCCACAGTCATCTCAGCCGTTCCGTTATTGGCATCCACCCCGCTGGGAATATCGATGGAGATCAGCTCCGCATCGTGGAAATTCATAAAGCTTACCACGCTATTGTGCAGGTCGTCCATTTCTCCCCGGAAACCCGTGCCATACAGGGCATCGACCAGATAGTTCGCCGCGGAGATATGCTCCATGATATTGTCAAAGTCCACCTGGCTGTTGACTGTCAGAATATCCATATCGAGCCGTTCACAGAGTTCCAGATTAACCTTGTTTTCCTCGGAGCGGTTCTGATCCCCCACCAGTACTATGGTGGGCTCGATCAAAGCCCGCATCAGGTGACGTGCCATCACCAGGCCATCTCCGCCATTGTTGCCGGTGCCGCAGAAGATCACCACATCCGTCAGGGGATGGGGATCGAACTGCTTTACAAACCAATCGGCACAAGCTTTGCCGGCATTTTCCATCAATATCCGGGAAGGCAGACCGAGCTCTTCGATCGTCCTCTTATCCACGGCCTGCATCTGTTCACGTGATAAAACGTACTTCATAAGACATCCTTCCTCAGGAGAGTATGGAGTTTGATCTCAAAGGTGCTGCCCTCTCCCTGGCTGCTTTCCAGCACCCTGATATGACCGTGGTGATAGTCTTCCACGATCCGTTTGGCAAGGCTCAGTCCCAGACCCCAGCCCCGGGTTTTGCTTGTCACTCCAGGCTCAAAGATTTTCTTCCATTGAGAGCGGGGAATACCCTTTCCTTCATCCCGGATATGTATATAAACCCAGGGATCCTTGCGGGAAGCGGTGATAATGATGCTGCCTCCCTTGCCCGTCATGGCATCCACACAGTTCTTTATCAGGTTTTCCAGAGTCCATTTGATGAGCTCCGGATCCATATTGATGGAAAGGCCCTCAATCTTGCTGATCAGGTGAATCTCGATCTTGGAGCCCAGATGCGGCATCCTGTGGCTAAAGTAATCCACAATCTCCTGCAGAAGAGAATGCAGATCGCAGGGCTTGAGCGCATTGCGGGAACCCACCTTGCCAAAACGGGAAGCCACCCCCGCCAGGCGTTCCAGATCCGTGCGCATATACTCTATAACCTTGTGAGTGTCTTCCTTGTTGTAACTGTCTTTATCCTTCAGATAGTCTATCCAGCCCAAAAGAGAAGTGATGGGCGTGCCAAACTGATGCGCCGTCTCTTTGGCCAGCCCGATCCAGAGCGTATCCTTCTCCGTTCGACGCACCAGAAAGAGTCCGTAACTGCCCAGAAGCCCCAAGAGCACGGCCACCACCAGCTCCAGGTAGATAAAGCCCCGGATATAATTCAGAGAGCGCGGAGCCGTGAAATAGATGTAACCCAGGCTGTCCGCTTCATTGCTGAGCGGCATCTCACGCATGCCTTGCATAGCATCCAGAATGATCTCGCGGTTTTCCGGAGATTGCTTCTCAAAATCCCCCTGTTCCTCTACCTTCAGATTGTGCCAAAAGAGCGGTTTCTTTCGCTTATCCGTCACCACCACGGCCTGATCTATCTTGCGGATAAAATCTTCAAAGGAGGTAGGCTTGCTGTAATACGCATAGCCAGTCAGAACTCCCTGATCCACCAGCGGAAGCCGGGTCATCCGATCCATCCTGGCCTGCAGGAGCAGACGGGATTCGGCACTCAGATCCGCATAGCTGCTATCAGGAGAAACCCCCACTCCCTTCCAGATATAAGGCAGGCTGTCCTTGTCCGTGATCACCACAGCCAGAGGTATCTTTTGAGTGAATTCCAGGCTGATATAATCCCACATATCTCCGGCAAAGTCATCATGCGAAAGAGTCTGCAGATAACGTCCGAAGACCTCGGTAAGCAGCTCGGCATAACGCTCCGAGCTACGCATATAACTCTCTGTATAAGCAATATACTGCGCAAAGACCCGGGGGAGAAATTCCTGTTCCCGCCTGGCGTTTTGGATCAGCACCTGAGTCAGTATAGCAAAGATGGCAAAGATCACCACCGTGCTGAAGACCAGATAGATCCTCAAGCTTTGAAAGCGATTAGTCTTTTTTGGCTTTATCCCAGATTCGGTCGAGTTCTTCGAGGCTGGCTTCATTGATATCCTCGTTTCTTTCCCTATAGTGGTCTTCAATATAGTTAAAACGCTTGATGAACTTGCGGTTACAATCCTTCAACGCTGCCTCGGCATCGATGTGCAGCTTGCGTGCCAGATTCACCAAAGTGAAGAGCATATCGCCCAGTTCTTCGCTGATGCGGGCGCCATCTCCGGATTCCAGAGCTTCTTCCAGCTCCAGCTTTTCCTCGTCCAGCTTCTCCATCACTGGCTGATGATCCGGCCAGTCAAAGCCCACGGAGGCAGCCTTTTCCTGAGTTCTCTGAGCATAGATCAAGGCGGGAAGCGCCCGGGGAATGCCTTCCAGCACAGATTTACGCTCCGTTTTCTCCTTCTTTTTGATCCGCTCCCAATTCATCTTCACCGCATCGGCGGAATCCAGCTCCAGATCGCCAAAAACATGCGGATGCCGGCGAGTGAGCTTGGTGTTGATCTTCTCCAGCACTTCTGCCAGGTCAAAGCGTCCCTCTTCCCGGGCAATCTGAACCTGAAAGATGATGTGCAGCATCAGATCACCCAGCTCTTCCGAGAGAGCTATATCATCATTATCTTCAATGGCTTCCACCACTTCATAAGCTTCTTCAATCAGGTTTGGCACCAAGGACTGGGGAGTCTGCTTGATATCCCAGGGACAACCCGAAACGGGATCCCTCAGCCGTTCAATAATCTCCACCAGACGGTCAAATTCTTGCATTTATTCCTCTATTTTTTTACTTATCAGAGCCGGTCATGAGCTGCTTAAAGCGCTCCCGGCTACTATCCACCAAAGTCTTGGCCAGCACGATCAACACCGCTGCGAGAAAACCCAGAAACGTGGCAATAATGCAGATAATCGCCCGGCGTGGACGCACCCGGATTCCCGCTTCACGCGGACTATCCAGAATTTCCAGAGTGGGCATGTCCTTCAGTTCATCCAGACGTGCCGCTTCATACTGCGGATAGAGAAATTCAAAGACCTTGGATTTGATCTCCAGATTGAGCTTGAGCTGGGCATATTGGGAGCTCAGATCCGGAAGAGCGGAGATATCGATCAGATAACGGGGCTTGAGGCTGGAATTACTGCTTTCCAATTCCCGGATTTGGCGGGAGATTTCATTGCGCCGGGTCTCTATCTGGTTCAGCACCGGAGAGCCGGAGGCATAGTTCTGCCGGGCCAGTTCATACTCGATATCCAGGCTCATCTTTTCACTGATAACCCGGGAATAACTATCTATCAGGGCAGTGCTTTGCGCTTCCAGATCCACAGCGCTGTTGCGCGCCTGGAAATCCCTCACCGCCAGAATTAGAGAATCCAGCTCGGCTTTGGTTTCCTGCACGCGGGATTCCAGAAACTCCCGGTTCATCTTCCCTTTGGTAAGCTTCTGTTCGCGGTTGTAGATCTCCAGCTTTTCAACGTAATACTCTGCAATCTTTCGGGATAGACTCTTGCTTTTGGATTCCACCGTCACCCGGATCAACCCGGTCTGATCGTCATAACCCAAACTCACCATGTCTTCCCGCAGATTTTTCAAAGCCCAGTCCATACGAGCCAGGCTATCGGGCTGAGTGAGCTTGAAATATCTGATCAGATCAAACTTATGGATTACATCCTCGGCAAAAGTGCGGGAATTCATCACCGTGATGAAGTTCTTGGAATCCGTTCCGCCACCGGTGCTTAACAAGCCGGAAGCCAGCCCGGAAAGTCCACCCAGATCCAGGGGAATGGAACTGCTGCTTTCGCCCACGGCATAAAAGCTGGCCTGGGAACTCCAGACCTGTGGCGTAAGAAGGCTGTAAATCACCGCCCCAATGGCCACGATTCCCACAAAGACGAGGATGAAAACCCGGTTCTTCAGAAGGATTCTCACCAGTTCAAAGAGGTCAAACTCTCTTTTTTCCATATTGATTCTATCCTTATATACTCTGTTTATCAAAGTGTTGCGGTGCCTTGCCGCTCTCTTTGCCCCTCTGTGTCCGGTACTCCGAAGCAGAAGGCTGGAAACACGGCTACAATACACCGGGAATCATTATCTCTCAAGGCTGTATGC
This sequence comes from Candidatus Cloacimonadota bacterium, assembly GCA_029567705.1. Taxonomy (GTDB): domain Bacteria; phylum Cloacimonadota; class Cloacimonadia; order Cloacimonadales; family Cloacimonadaceae; genus PHBP01. The sequence goes on along the minus strand of JAKPXC010000123.1, from coordinate 5,378 downwards.
TGTCAATCAGAAGTTTAGGGAGGAGTGACGAGTAACGAGAGACGATGAGCTACGCTGTTACCGTTGGAGTTCAAGAGGGCTTCGTTGCCTCTAGCTTCACATCCGAACCTGACGCCCTCTTGGACTTCAACCTGCAGCAAGCGAAGCAGAGCTTTTTCGCCATGCTGACGCACCCACTGCTTGAAATCCAATCCGGCTGCATAGTCTGTTGTATGAGTGAAGATTAGATAGCCGGATTGAACTCCAAAGGCAGAGAATCCTCCGGCCTCTTTGGCGACGGGACGTCTCCAACCCAATGCCTCCCCCTAAATCCCGCTCAGCAGGGCTTCAAACCCTTTCACTCGGGGTAAAAGACCCGCTTCAACGGCTTCTTTCACGGTCTTCACGGGATAATCCTCCCGGAAGATATCCTCCCGGCTCAGATAGCGCAGATCCAGGCTATACTCCCGTGCCAGAGCCCAGAACAGCTTGTTCATCACATTTGTCCAGGTATTCAGGCTATAATCATTGCGCTCCAGCTTATACTGCGCGGCATAACGTCTCAAATCCTCTTTGTAAGCTTCCGATATCTGCAGAGCCCGTAGCTGCCTGGCTACGGCCGCCAGACGGTCCTGACTGGAACTGCGCCGTGTACTGCGCCGCCGGGCGATAATCACCCGGTGTTTGGGACTGTAGTAGTAGATTATGCCATCACAACTGCCGCTATAGCCCATCAGCATGTTTTTGAATACTGCTTTCATTGGTTTCTCCTTTTTATGGTTTAGGCAGAGAACTCCATTTCCCGGGTTTCGGAAAAAGTGCCCTCACCTTTTATACGTGGACAGTTTTGCCTGGAATTGGACAGTTTTCTGTGGAATCTTTTCCTCAGCGACGTATTTAGCTATTGTGTAGGATGTTACGAAGATGATATTTTCCAGGGATAAGGGAGTGAGGAACGGAGTTCTTTGCCGAAATAGAGATAAGTGGTTTTTTAACAAGGAGGAAAGAAGAAAGGAGAGATAGAAATTTGGCTGCCAAACTCCGATTTGGCAGAAAAAGGCTTCTTTTTTTATTAAAACAGAGGGAAAGAGTAAAAGAGAGTAAGTGATTTGAAAACAAGGAGTAAAGAAGAAATGAGGATTCTTAACCGCAGAGAAGAGCGGAGCTCTTGTCCATGGTGTCCATTTCGTCCATAGAGTCCATTCCGTCCATCTTTAAAAGCCCATTTCGCAAAGAGTAATAGAGAGAGGTGCGAAGCAGCGCAGCTCTTGCCACTCGTTACTTGTCACTTGTCACTTCCTGTTCTCTGATCACTGTTCACTGACTTCTCCCGGACTCTTCGCCGTGTGCTGGCCGACTCTTCCCGAGCAAAGTGTTCGGGAAGAGTCCTGCAAGAGTCGGTGAAGACTCGGCGACGCATTGGGGACAAGGATGGACGAAATGGACACAATGGACGGTATGGACACGACCCCAAACCCAAACCCAGTAACAGACTCTCTTTTACTTCTTTACTCTTTGTTAATCAAAAAAAGAGTATTTATTGTCTCCTCAGCTCAGGGAGCAAAGCAGCTCTATTAACTACTAACCATTAACCTTGAGAGGCTTTTCTGCCAGTTCGGAGATTGGCAGCCCAATAGAATCCATCCGCTGTTCTCCGTGTCCTCTGTGGTAAAAAAGGTGAAGTTGTGAAGTGGCAGCGGTACCCCAAACAGGAAATACCTTGACCATATTCGCCTGCGTAATTAAGTACCTTCTCAGAAACTAAGTTACAAGAGGAAGCGATGTTACTATCAAATTTCCTGGATGCCAAAACCATCTTTTTTGAAAGCCGGATTCGCAGCCGGGAAGAAATATACCATGATATGGTCTCCCGGATCTGCAATCATTATCCCCTGCCCACCTGTGGAACCCGATTGGTGGATATGATCCTTGCCCGAGATGCAGAGTCCTCCACGGCCTATCCCACCGGCATAGCCATGCCTCATGTGCGCATGGATGGTTTTGACGACACTCTGATCTCCATCTGTTTCCTGGAGCATCCTCTGGATTACGAAGGAACCCCGGTTTACGTGATAGTTCTCTTCATCACGGAGAAAGCCGCTTCCCGCCTATATTTAAACATCGTTGCAGCTCTCCTGAAGCTTTCGAAGGACGAGGAATCCATGAAGATCCTGCGTCAGCAGAAGGATGGTCACAGCCTGATCGCTGCCATCAAACGCTTTGGCATTACCATCAAGGAAAATCTCACTATCTCCGATATCATGGAGACCAAGCCTATCACAATCATGCCGGAGCAGAACCTGCGTGAGCTGGCCAGCCTGATGAACGAGCATAATCAGGCCTTTATGCCGGTGGTGGATGAACGCGGACGCTATCTGGGCGAGGTGGATATCCTCTGCCTGCTCAAGGTCGGCGTGCCGGATTATCTGATGATGCTGGATAACCTTAATTTCCTGAGCAGTTACGAGCCTCTGGAGAACCTTTTTGAACAGGAAGATCTGCTGCAGGTGGCAGATATCATGCGCCGGGATCAGGATACCCTCAGTCCGGATGCTTCCATTATCGAAGCTTCCCACGAGATGATCCAGAAAAACAAGAGGTTCTTCGCTGTGGTGAAAAACAATCATCTTTATGGCATCATCAGTGCCATGGATATCTTTAAAAAAGTGATAAGAGCGTGAGATAGAAATGTCCTTAATGCTCATTGCCCTGGTAATTTTTGCCGCCACATACATACTCATTATCACCGAATGGATCAATAAAATGCTGGCCGCCATGGTGGGTGGCTTCCTCATCGTGCTTACCGGAATCGTTCATCAGGAAGTAGCTTTCAGGGCTATCGACTGGAATGTGATCTTCTTCCTGATTGGAATGATGATGGTGATCAGCGTGCTCAAAGACACCGGAATCTTCATGTATATCGCCATTAAAACTGCCAAACTCGCCAAGGGCTACCCGCTCAGGATAATGATGTATATGTTTCTGGCCACAGCTTTTATCTCTGCCTTTATGGGCAGTGTGACCTCCATCATGATTCTGGTGCCCATCGTGCTTTTGATTGCGCATGAGCTTAAGATTACGCCGATTCCCTTTATAATAACCATGGTGATCGCCTCCAATATGGGCGGGGCTGCCACCATGATCGGTGACCCTCCCAATATCCTGATCGGCAGCGCCACCAGCTATACCTTTATGGATTTCATTCTGAATCTCACTCCTCCGGTGCTGATCATCACTTTCTCCTCTTTAGGCCTGATCTGGCTGCTTTATAGACGAGCCATGCGGGTGACAAACCAGAATCGGGTGAAATTGATGGAATTCAAGGAAACCGGATTGATCAAGAATAAGCGTAAGCTGATCTTTGGCCTGGTGATTCTGGTGCTGATGCTCACGGCTTTGGCCCTGCAAAGCGTGATAAATATCGGCACGGCTACAGTGGCGATGACGGCAGGACTGGCCATGATGCTGATGAACAACCGCAAGAAAGTGGATAAAGTGCTCACACAGGATATAGATTGGACTACCATTTTCTTCTTCATGGGCTTGTTTATGATCGTGGAATCCCTGGTGGAGACAGGCTTTATCAGCAGCCTGGCTCAAAAGGTGCTGGAGCTGACCAACAGCGAACCGAAAGCCACTTCCTTTGCCATACTCTGGCTCTCAGGGCTCTTCAGTGCCATCATCGATAACGTCCCCTTCGTTGCTGCCATGATCCCGATGCTGGAGCATATAGGCGTGGTCTTCAAGACCAATAGCTTACCGGCCAGTGCGATGCACCCGCTGTGGTGGTCTTTGGCGCTGGGAACCTGTCTGGGCGGTAACGGCACTCTGATCGGTGCTTCCGCCAATATCGTGGCAGCGGGGATAGCTCAGCGGAACGGTTTTCCCATCAGCTTCAAAGACTTCACCAAGATCGGAGCAATCTTCACCCTGAATTCGATGCTCATATCTTCTCTCTTCATCTGGCTGAGATACTTCAGCTGAGTGCTGAGGTAAGACTCACTCTCCTGCTATCCAAGCAATAGATAAGTTTCAGGCTGGCGATCTGGCTTTTTAAGCTAAGGTCACCAGCCTGAGTTTCGGAACAACGGGTGTGATGCGATTGCTCATGCCTGTACGTTGGCAGAGCTTAACTCCTTTATATGATCATTTTAGGAGCATTATCTTTTGTTGGGAGCAGGTGGAATTCTGCTGCATTCTCACCAGATATATCCCGGATCCGCAGGGCCTGCCATCATCGGCTTTGCCATCCCAGATAGCTTTGTATAGCCCTGCTTCTTTGGTTTCATGTAGCAGGCTGCGAACCAACTGTCCCCTTAGGTTGTAAATCGAAATCCCAATCTCTCCTTTCTGGCAGAGGCCGTAGTTTATGCAGGTGGTGGGATTGAAGGGATTGGGGTAAATCTTGCCGAGGCCATCGAAAAGCACGGGGGAAGGATCCTGACCTCCTCCATTTATGCTATAGTACAGCGAGATGGGGCCATGGAACTGGTTGGCCCCATCCAGATCTGCATTTTCCAGCCAATAATAGTAGGTTCCCTCCTGGCTCAATTCTGTGTCTGTAAAGACATAGCATTGCTGGGTGGAGGTGTTGCTGGCTGAGATCAGAGGAGAGATCTGTTCTGCAGCCGAGAGATCAGGTTCTGTGGCACGATAAATTCTGTAGCCCAGAACCCCGGTCTCACTTTGGGTAATCCAATTGAGGGATACCTGGTTTCCCACTGTTATCATGGCTGTGAAAGATGAAAGCTCTATAGGCAGGGTGGATTCGAGCGGACCACCCAGGATAAACTCGCTGAAGGAAGTGACGGAAACATCCAGATACGGATCGTTCCAAACGGCATTGCAGGCCTCAAAACTGGGAGAGCCGTGAATGGAACGTTTATAGACCGTTAGCTGGCTGTAATCCACGAATCCGGATAAGCCGGTCGTATCTATTCTTATAACAACAGGATGCTCCTCGTCTGCCGTGAAGCCCACCGTTCCGGGATCTATGTACCAATGGTATTGACTGACTACTTCCGGAGCTGTGGCATTGAAGGCTACTCCAATGGGCGGAGCATCAATGAAGAGTACGCGAAGGTCTCCGGAGGTTGTGACTACGTTGGGGTAATAGTCATTAATTGGAAAGCCATAGAATACAGCCCCCAGTGCTTCTATTGATAGATGTGCATCATCGTAGTCTAGGGGAACCGGTGCGGTGGTGTTACCAGTCAATGATACAATTGAATCATCTATTGGAGTGTTATACTCAGCCATAACGATATTGGCTGTTCCACCGCCTATATAGGTGGATATGTATCTCTCGTGGAAATACACTGCCAGATCAGGGTAGGAGTATTCTGTATTGGTGTCTGCCACCCAGAGCTTGAACTTGATGAAGTTGTAATATGTAGCGC
>JAKPXC010000113.1 GCA_029567705.1 Candidatus Cloacimonadota bacterium | reverse complement strand
AAAACCTAAAACATTTCCCCTAACGGTAGCCTCACAGTCATCTCGCTTCGACACTGAACAGTGAATGTCAGGACTATCCCAAGCTCCACCGCGGTGTATTCGAACAATCCCGTTATCAGCCCCATGAGGATTCAACTGAGCATTACTCGGATAATCACCCGTAACATCCCAGCACCATTCCCAAACGTTACCGCTCATATCATAAAGACCAAGCTCATTCGCTTGCTTGGTGCCAACATTGTGAGTAGAATTATTGGAGTTATTAAAGTACCAAGCTACATTACCAATTGAATTACTTCCACTATAGTTGTAGTTATGAGTATGCTTACCTCCCCGGGCTGCGTACTCCCACTCTGCTTCAGTAGGGAGGCGATAGCCATCGGCTGTCCATGAGCAACTTACCTGTGGATAATTGCTAGCACTAGCATCCCATTCCCATCCAGAAGGCCAAGAATTTGGATTAGCGCCATAGCTACTATAGTAGTAACAGGGAGTCAGACCCTCCCGTATGCTCCTGCGATTACAGTATTCTATGGCGTTAAACCAAGATACCTTTTCCACAGGATAATTGGGATTTCCATAAAAGTGAGAAGGGTTGCTGCCCATTATAGACTGATACTCTGCTTGACTTACTTCATACTCTTGGAGATAAAAAGAGGAAATGGTCACTGCTATAGACCTGCGGTTGAATGATCCCCCTTCAATGTAGATAAAACCTTTCATGTCTATAGCATAAGCCGCAAGAATACCAGTTTCAGAATCACCGTTTTCAATGAAAGGATCCCATGTAACAAAGATTCTTCTACCACCTTGAACTTTTCGTAAATATCCCCCCAGTAGATTAATTCTCCGCCATTCCCCTCCTTCTAAACGATGGAAAACCAGAATGTCCCAGAATCCGCCTTCTGGAGCAACCATGTTCAGTTCATACACTCCATTTACTTGTCTGTAGTCCATCTCTATAAAATGTCTATCCGGGAACGGCGTTTCAAGATCCAGAACCTCTGTAGGCACTGGCCCGGGATTGACAACTGGAGAGCTTTCGTGATTATATTTCGTATCAGATGAACGATTTCTAGTAGCTGCTTGTGTTCTTGAAGACCCTGAAGTTATACCATTTTGAGCACAACTCGTAACAACAACTAGATATGTGAGCAGAATCGGCAGAACTAAGCAATTACTCTTTACGAAATGCATAATATAATCCCCCTCAACTCCCCAACTGGATCAGCACCCGGTTCAGATCAGGTGAAGCAATCTGGGGATTCTGTTCCCGCTCCATACGACCGGCTGCTCCTGGCACTTCCCGCTCCAGATAGTTCTTTAGCTCTCCCACAGTGATTTGCCGATCGCGGTTAGCATCGGCTTCGCCCTGCATGCCTTTCATAAGGTAGTAGCTGAAGAGTCCGTGTTTCTTCTCTTCGTGCACCCAGGAGACCTGATTTCCCCGGGCCGCGCTGAAGAGATTGATGGATTGTTCGGGAGGAGTAAGCTCCACATGCAGTCGCGGCAAGCGTGCATCGGAAAAGAGAGTACCGGAATCCCGGGTGGAACCGGAGAAACAAGCATCGAGCATCACCGTCAGAGAGCTGTGAGGCAGATTGTTCAGGTTCTCATAGAGGCGGCTGAGCGGATAACAACTGTTTTCGATATTGTTGATTTCAGCTTCCCAGGGTACCAGATAGGCTTTCTGTTCGGAGATGGAGGGAGCACCGTGTCCGGAGAAATAGACAAAGATCTCAGGCCGGGAATTTCCTATTCGGCGCGCCAGCCTGCCTCCGGGACCAAAGAGACCTTCCAGATCGCTCTTGGTAACCTGTTCGTTGATACTGCGGAGGATATTACCCTCCGGGATGCCAAGGGTATTGATGAAGTACTCCCGCATGATGTTGGCATCCCGTTCGGCATAGGGCACTGCCTGGATGGAACGGTAGTTCTGGATACCCAGGATCACGCCGTAGGCATTGGGTCGGGCACTGCCCCGGGGGATATTTTCTTCAATGTCCACACTCAGACCTCCGGCAATCTCGATCTCCGCCAGATTGGCCTGACGACCGGCAATCTCAATATCCCGGGCGGTACGCTGTGGAGTTTGCAGGCTTAGTTCCAGCGGGATCAGCGCCGGAGAATATTGAGCCCTCTGCTCACTCAGCCGGATTGAAACTGGGAAAGCGGTAGCGTTACGATTGGCAATCAATTCCAGATCCAGATCCCGGTACTCTCCGCGGTTCAGATCTCCCACACTCAAGCTGCCGCTTCCTCCCAGGCGGATTACTCCAGTACCGAGCACCGGCTCCAGATTCACTCCCCGGGCCACGCCATCGCCGATGTTTTGCACTCTCAGACGCAGGACTATACTTTCGCCCTGCCGGATCATCCCATCGCGGGAATCCACTCCATAATCCGCCAAAATTAGATTGGGGGCTTTCAGGGCGGCAGTGCTGAAGGAGATATTGAGGGGATCAGGGAAGAAGCCATGAGCTTCATTAAAGCTGAGGGTGAACCGGTTTGTCCGGTCGGTAACCAGCTCCGTAGCGCGGATATTGATGCGTTTGGTTAGGCTTTGACCCGCTGCCAGCTCGCCCACATAAACTGTATTATCCCAGCTCAGACCGGGAACACCTTCTCCGGAAATACGGAGCTCCAGATTCTGGGCTGGACCTTCTCCCTGGTTGTTCAAGCTCAGTTCCAGATATCCGGTTTCTCCGGCATCGAGGATATTATTTCCCGAGCTTTCCACCAGTCTGGGACTGAGTTCGGCAATCACCCGGGGAGGACGGTAGTCATCAGGCAAGGCCGGAACGGGAGCCGCAGTTCTGGCACCAATAGGATAGACTCCGCTGGGGCTGACCAATTCCCAGTTACGATAGATCCAATTCATGTCACGATCCAATATCCGCTCCGCCCGGAGGCTGGAAGAGCGAGGATTTTGCTTGATAGCTTCCGCGATGGGTGCACTCACCACCACGTAATCTTGCAGAGAAGCGGCAGCACAGGAAACCGGAAGCCTCTGGTTATCAGCGTCGTAGGTACCAAAACTGGGATTAGGACTAGTATAACGTTCCAGGCTGCTTTCCAGTAAAGCGGCAATGTTCTGCTCGATGGCAGCCCGGCGACTGGCCAAATTGGCTCTGTAAGTAGCGATCCGGGAATCATAGTCGGCTGCTATAGTCTCGGATTCCCGTTGAGCCTGGGCTTGTCGTCTTTGGAATTCAGCCGTGGTTTCAAACTCCCCTTTGGGGGGAATCTCCAAGGCGGCCGCCACAGCCCTGGCTTTTTCCTGAGTAAGGAAACCTGAGTCTTGGATCCGCTCCAGAAGACTATTATAAGCGATCACTTTATCCTGGATGGATACTTCCACCCCCACTAAGCTCAGAGATACAAGTAACAAGAAAATCAGGACACCTGCTCTTGGCAGGCTGATCCGACTGCTTCTGGCGTGCCCAAGTAAGCCCTGCGATCTTGTTTCGTTAGCTTCGGACTTCATGTATTCCTCCCGATGGTTTGAGGCTTTTTCTTATGTCTTCCAGTTTCCCTGTTTAGTTGTTTTAGTCAAGCTAAACCTTCAATAGTAAATTAAATGGCTTGGTCTTCCTCACTCCCTATTCCGGCACAAAAAAAAGCATTGACTAAAACCCGCTCTCCAAAGAACTTGGCGATACAGATAAATTTCAGGTGAAGGATTCATAATGCTTAAAGCAAAAATCTTCGTTAGACTCAAAGCCAGTGTTCTGGACCCCCAGGGCAAGGCTGTCACCCAATCACTGCATCAGCTTGGCTACCAAGATGTTATTGATACACGCGTCAGCAAGTATATAGAACTGGTTTTAAACGAAACCGATCCGGAAAAGGCCCAAGCCGAGATCGATGGCATCTGCGATAAGCTCTTGGCCAATCCCAATACCGAGACTTATGATTTTAGCCTGGAACAGGTGGAGAACTAAGCTTGAAAATCAGCGTAATCACTTATCCCGGTTCAAATTGTGATGCCGATGCCCGCGAGGTTTTTGCTCTACGGGGGCATTCTGTCAAAGCCATCTGGCACAAGGATCACGATCTGGGCTCTCCGGACCTCCTTATCCTCCCCGGAGGCTTTTCCTATGGAGACTACTTACGTTGCGGAGCCCTGGCGCACACTTCACCCATCAGCGCCGAGCTTATAAGCTACGCTGCTTCCGGCGGCATGATTCTGGGCATCTGCAATGGCTTTCAGATTCTTACAGAGCTGGGGCTGCTCCCTGGAGCTCTGCTGATGAACGCCCATCTGCAGTTCGTTTGTAAACACCAGCACATCAGGGTGGAATCTGCCAATAGTCCCTTCACCTTTGGTTTGAAGCCCGGAACCGCCTTGGATATCCCCATTGCCCACAAAGAGGGCAATTACTTCATAGATCCCGATGGTTTGAAAGCTCTGCAGGATGAAGACCGGATCCTTTTCCGTTATTGTAATGCCGAAGGCATAGTCTCAGAAGAATATAACCCCAACGGAGCCATAGATAACATCGCAGGGATTTGCAGCGCCAATCGTCGTATCCTGGGCATGATGCCCCATCCGGAACGCGCCTGCAGTCCTGCCGTACGCAACACTGATGGACTCCAGATCATAGAAGCGGTAGAGCGCTATTTTGAAAGCCTTGCTTGATCTTCTCTATCCTCCCACCTGCCTGGTATGCCGTAAGCGCTTGGAGCAGGCTGAAGATCGGCTTTGTCCGGATTGCCGCAGCCAGATCAGCCGTCCCGAGGGAGAGCATTGCCGCAAGTGTGGCAGTCCCGTAAAAGGCAGCTATTGTGAAGCCTGTGCGGATTTTCACTATTCCTTCAAGCTCTGCCGTTCCGCCTACCAGTATGGCGATGTGGTGAAGCAACTGGTACACGCTCTGAAGTATGAAGAACTTCTGGGTGCCGGAGACATCCTGGCTGAAGGCATGCAGGAATACTGCAGCACACACAAGAGCTTTGAGGATTACGACGCTGTGATACCGGTTCCCTTGCACCGGGTTCGTAAGCGGGAACGTGGCTACAACCAATCCGAACACTTGGCACGTAAGCTGGCCTCTCGCCTGGGAATCCCCTGTTCCAACGCCGTAACCCGTCCCCATTACACATCCAGCCAGACCCGCCTGGGCAGAACAGAGCGCTCAAAGAATCTCTCCGGTGCCTTCCGGGTAAGAAACCCCAAAAGTATTCGGGATAAGAAGATAATCCTGGTGGATGACGTCTTTACCACCGGTTCCACAGTGAATGAGATCAGCAAGCTCCTCTTGGATAATGGTGCCAAACAAGTAGCCGTAATGACGGCTGCCCGAGCATAGAGATTTATGAATAAAGAATACCAGGAAATAAAAGTACAGATCTCTCAGGAAGAGGCCTATGATATGGTGGATAAGGTGGCACGTTTCATCGTGGAACGCCATCTGGCCCCTGCCGGGATCCTCTTTCTGGAATCCGTCCGTCCCCTGCATGGGATTGGCAGCCAGTTCCTCTACTTCGTATTGCCTTTTGCGGAGATCCTCTTTGATTCTCAGAAGTATCAGCGCTTTGCCCTGATGATAGAGAACGAGGAGTATCTGAAGAAGCTGATCTCACGAATGGATGAACTGGACGAGGAATTGAACCGCGAACGCCGTGAGAAAGCCAGGCTGGTTCGCAAGCGCAGAAGAGCTCAGAGAAAAGAGTTCTTCGCTAAACTATTTAAGAAGAACACAAAGAATAAAGCTGAATAAGCGGAGGATTATATGCAATATGATGAAAAACGCCTCACGCGCATAGTTGCTACCGACTGTGGCAGCACCACCACTAAAGCCATTCTGATCGAATGGGTGGACGGAGAATTCCGCCAGACTATCCGTGGTGAAGCTCCCACAACGGTTGAGGCTCCTCTCAATGACGTTACCAAAGGTGTGGAAAACGCCACTCAAGAGCTGGAAGAACTGGCTCGCCTGAAGTACAATAATCCCAATATCAAGTTGATGGTGGATGGTAAGTTCGTGATTCCCCGCCAGGGAGATATTGGTGTCGATGCCTACGTTAGCACTTCCAGTGCCGGCGGTGGCCTGCAGATGATGGTCACAGGCGTGGTGGCTTCCATGACCGGTGAGAGTGCAGAACGTGCTGCACTGGGTGCCGGAGCTATCGTGATGGACTTGATATCCAGTAACGACAAACGTATGAACCACGAGAAGATCGAGCGCATTCGCCAGCTTCGTCCGGATATGATCCTGATGGCCGGCGGCGAAGATGGCGGAACCATCAAGCACGTGGTCGAAATGGCAGAACTTGTTGCCGGTGCCGATCCACGTCCCCGCCTGGGTTCGGGCTACAATCTCCCCGTGATCTACGCTGGAAACGTCCAAGCTCAGGAAGACATCAAGAACACTCTGGGGGGAAAGGTAAACCTGATCATTACAGATAACATCCGTCCCAAACTGGAGCAAGAGAATCTCGGACCTGCACGTGATAAAATCCACGACATCTTCATGGAACACGTAATGCAGCAGGCTCCCGGATACAACAAGCTGATGGAATGGACTATTGGTCCGGATCTCGAAAGTGTGCCGATCATGCCCACTCCAGCTGCTGTGGGAAACATTATGCAAGCCATAGCCAAGGCTGAAAACATCGAAGTGGTCGGTGTTGATATCGGTGGAGCCACCACAGACGTCTTCTCCGTATTCACCGAGGATTTCGTCTTCAACCGCACCGTGAGTGCAAACCTGGGTATGAGCTACAGTATCTCGAACGTCTTGGCTTCCAGCGGCTTGGAAAACATCCTGCGTTGGGTACCTTTTGACATCAATGAGAATGAACTGCGCAACATGATCAAGAACAAAATGATCCGTCCCACCACGATTCCCAGCCTGCTGGAAGAACTTGTGCTGGAACAGGCCATCGCCAAAGAAGCTCTGCGCCTGGCTTTTGAACAGCACAAAGAATTTGCCGTGACGCTCAAAGGAACCCAGAGACAGCGTGATATCTCCGAAGCCTTCAGCCAATCCACCTCAGGAAACACCATTGTAAACCTGATGACCCTGGATCTGCTGGTGGGCAGCGGTGGCGTGCTCTCCCACGCTCCGCGCCGCAACCAGAGCGTTATGATGATGATCGATGCCTTCCTGCCTGAGGGAATCACCCGTCTGGCCGTGGATAGCATCTTTATGATGCCACACCTGGGTGTACTTTCCGAGATCAGTGAAAAGGCTGCCACCGAAGTCTTTAAGAAAGACTGTATGATCTATATGGGCACCTGCGTGGCACCCGTTGGTAAAGGCAAGCTCGGCAAACCTGCTCTCTATGCCAAGCTGGAGCTCCCTGATGGACGCAAGTTTGAGGAAGAGATACCCTATGGCGAAATGCGCCTGATACCTCTGGCCGAAGGCGAGGTGGCCAAGGCAACTCTGCAGACCCGCGGCGGCTTGATTTTGGATAAGGATAAGAACAAAGAACTCACCTGCGATCTGCATGGCGGAGTGGTGGGTATTGTTCTGGATACACGTGGCAGACAGCCTTTTACCCTGCCCACCGATGCGGCGCGTATTCCGCTCTTGAAGAAATGGATGCGTGAGCTCGACGCATATCCGAAATCTATACTGGAATAGGAGGAACCATGGGAAGTTCATATTCTGCCGGACTCACAGTCACCGATAGCATTATCCTGCGTAAAGAACGCATCCTGCCCCTCAAAGGACAGGTTTTGGTCAAAAAGGGAGACAAAGTCAAGGGTGAAGACGTGGTTGCCGAGACCCTTCTTCCCGGAAAGGTCGTACCCCTCAATCTGGCCAATAAACTGGGTGTAACACCCGCTCAACTTGAAGCTTACATAAAGATAAAACCCGGCCAGCAGATCACCAAGGACACTGTGTTGGCCGAAACCAAAGGCCTCTTTGGCTTAGGAATCCTGAAGAGTGAAGTACGCTCCCCCGTCGAAGGCGAGGTGGAAAGCATCTCTGCCGTCACCGGACAGGTACTCCTGCGTGAACCCAGAATCCCAGTGCAGGTGAAGGCCTTCATCGATGGCATCGTGAGTGATGTGGTCGAAAATGAAGGCGTGATCATCGAAAACAAGAGCGCTTATATCCAAGGAATCTTTGGCATTGCCGACGAAACAACCGGAGAAATCTTCATGGTAGCCAAAAACCCCATGGAAGAGATCTCTGCCACTCAGATCGATGAAAGCTGCCGTAATAAGATCGTCGTGGCAGGAAGCTTCATAGGCCTTCCGGTAATCGAAGCAGCCCGTCAATTTGGCGTTCGTGCCATTATCACAGGTGGTATCGATGATCAAGACCTTAAAAAACTCTTGGGTTATGACATCGGCGTGGCCATCACGGGACACGAAAAGATCGGCGTCACCATCGTCTGCACCGAAGGATTCGGCAAGATCAAGATGGCGGATAAGACCTTTGAACTGCTCAAACGCTTCAACGGTAAGAAAGCCTCCGTGCACGGCAGAACCCAGATCCGTGCCGGCGTGATCCGTCCGGAAATCATCATCCCGCTTTCCTTTGAGGCAGAAGAGCTGGTGGTGCCTGAAGCCAAGCTGCCGGTGCTGGAACCCGGTGCCCTGATCCGCATCATCCGTCAGCCCAATTTTGGTAAGATAGCCAAGGTTACAGGCTTGCCGGAAGAGCTGACTAAAGTGGAATCGGAGACCCTGGTGCGTATTCTGGAAGCAGAGTTCGAAGATGGAACCCGCTTTAGAATTCCCAGAGCCAATGTGGAAGTAATCGAAACCTGATCGATCAGGAAGTGATATACAAAGGCCGGTTTTAGGACCGGCCTTTTTTCTATACTGCCAATTTCTTCCCAATGGGTTGCCGAGTCTTCGTCGACTCTTGCAGGACTCTTCCCGAGCAAAGTGTTCGGGAAGAGTCCTGCAAGACACGGTGAAGAGTCGGGGACGAGTGAGTGATCAGTGAACAGAGCTTCGTGACCTGCTTGTGATACAGGCTTTCTAAGGATGGACAGAATGGACAAGATGGACGATATGGACATGACCCCAAACTACGGTAACAGACTCTCTTTTACTTCTTCACTCTGTTTTAATAACAAAAAAACTCTGCTTTTCTTTGCTTTTCTCCGTGTCCTCTGTGGTTTATGAAGTGGTGGAGTGGTGGAGTTGTGGAGTGCGGGAGCGAAGCAGCGCAGATCTAATCACTAACCCTCTGATCACTGATCACTGTTCACTGTTCACTGACCAATCACGTCCTCTTTATCATCACCGTATAGCCATCCAAAGCTGTAAAGCCCATACTACTATACAGATGACGAGCGGCAGAATTGTCCTTATGAACTTCCAGCTTGGCTTGATAACCTAGTTCCGCGGCAATCTCGAGAGAGCGGGCGAGCAACAAGCGTCCGATGCATTGATTCTGTCGGGCCGGACTCACTGCCATGTGGTGAATATAGAGCCGGCGGTAATCGTGACAGAGCCAGACTGTGCCAACCGCTTCGCTGCCATCGAGAGCCAGCAGGATCATACCTGTGTGATCCAGGTTATGCTGCACAGAATCAAGATCATCCTTACGGGCAGGATTGGTGATACCGGTTTCCAGCCACAGCCGGGTGATCTCCTCGAAGCTGGCCGGATCGAGCAGCTTGATCTCTTTGATAGTCATAGTAATAAACCTATTCTGTCACCGGAGGAGGAGGTGTGGAGCCGTAAGGAAGCTGACGGAAATAGTCTTTGTGCAGAGTAAAACGCAGCATAGTATCATTGGCAATGGCATAGAGGGTTTTGGGATCATCGTCCAGCATCAGGGCATGGCCATCTTCACCCAGATCGGCAAAAGTAAGCTTGCGTTTGCTGCCATCGGTCAGGTTCAGAACCACGGTGCACTCAGGATTGCGGAAAGCTTCCATAAACCGGCTGTTATCGCCATCAAAAAAGACCATGGTATCCAGTTTGTTCAGGATGTTTAAAGCTCTCAGCAAGGGGCGGTTTTCATGGTGAATCTGGAAGAGATTGTTTGCGTCCCGGTAAATCCACTTGTCACCCCTATGCTCCAGTTTGTAGCTGTTCTCAGAATATGTAACTTCAATGCTGTTCAGAACGTCCTCAAAGATTCTCAAGAGCACAGGAGAACGCCAGTATTGCAGATTTCCGGCATACATCTTGCTCACCAGGGTCCGAAGCTGATAGATATCCTTTGAACCTTCGTAACGGAAGTAATCGAAGCTTTGGCCGAAGTTGTTGAAATAGACGTGATCACGGAGTTTATTTTTGGTATCCCAAACCATTACTTCCAGGGCTTGACCGCGTACTAAGCCGTAACGCTCTATGGCATCAGGGTTATCGGTCATAATAGTTTTGGAGCTGGTGGAATTAATCACATCCTTGAAGAAGGCTTCCAGTTGTTCTTGATTGGTAGCCCATTCCACTGGTTCCTTGATCATCCAGCCCTTTTCGGTGTTTACGATAGTAATGGTGTCTTCCGGACTCAATACTCT
The DNA here is from genome assembly GCA_029567705.1 of Candidatus Cloacimonadota bacterium. Lineage (GTDB taxonomy): Bacteria > Cloacimonadota > Cloacimonadia > Cloacimonadales > Cloacimonadaceae > PHBP01. The sequence continues at coordinate 14,060 of JAKPXC010000113.1, read as the reverse complement.
GATCTGGCCTATTTGGGTGGAATCAGCACTAAAGACCTTGAAGTTGCGCTCTGTTGATCCCTCCCGGCGGAGAAAGAGCACTACAGCCAAAAGAATCACCAATACGAGTGCGAGAAAGATTATCTTCTTCTTCATAGCACAATTCCCTTTCTTCTTCTATTCTGGATGCCTACTGTCACAAATATCAGCCCCATGAGCAACAGAGGCGGCACAATCATGCTGATCGCCCGGACTGTATTTTTGATCCTCTTTTCGGTTTTAACCTGATCTCCCCAGAGCATGTTTGTCCGCTCCATGTATTCGCGCACATCCAGGAGGCTGGTGCGGATGCTTCTGGAACGGATATTGATCATGGATTCATCTCCGCGCAGATAGTCGATGGCGTTGAAGACGATGAAGTTCCGATCCCCATATCTGGGATTATCGGGATCCATGATAAGCTCACGATCTCCATAGACAATCAGCTCTGAATCTTTGCTTTTGGGCACAAAACCCGGTCTTTGGCTGTAAACCGGATCACCGGCAAAGTAGCTGGGCAAATCTCCCTTGAAGATGGCACCCACAGTGATGGGAGGATGATTGTAGATTTCGTATCTGGGAACGGTTTGGAGCACTTGCTCGATAGGGAAGTTCGGTCCCCTCAGTTTATTGGAATAAGCTGAAGTTTTGAGGATTGGTGTATACTTAAGACCCAGCGTGTCCAGATTGCTCACTTCTGAAGCCAGATAGAGGGCTATTCCATCGATATTGCGGGTGATAATGTTCTCGTTTCCACCTCTTACCACAGGGTAGAAGGGATAGGGAACATCCACGGAACCGCCTAAACGGCGGAGATCGGAATTAATATCCAAGACCAGCTCTCTGCCCAGACCGATTCCATAGGAGGCCAGCATGGTAAAGAGATTGGATTCAAAGGCATATACGCCCTGACCGTCTGTGGTTACGCGGTCTTGCAGGAAGACCACTTTTCCGCCTTTCATGATGTATTGATCCAGGTTATAAAGCTGCTCGGTGTGAAGTGAATCCAGCACACCCGTAAAAAGCATGATAGGTGTATCGCTGAGAGGCAGAGCCAGGTCTGTGGAGCTGAGCCGATAGTTTTGATCCAGCCCGATCTCCAGAATATCGGTGGGGAAGTATTGATAGCTTGAATCCCGGTAAACCACCACCCGAGGCAGTTCCACGCCGCAAAGCTTACGGAAGCGGGTGGTGAGAGTATACTCCAGCTTGCTTTCCATATTCGGCTGCAAGCTCACGACTTCCGTTTTTCCCTGATATTCAATGGTGAGACCGTAGATAACTTCCTTCTGTACCATCTGATCGTTTTCAAAGGACTGGAAGACCATATACTGCAAGTTGTTCTGCTGCGCCATGTCCCTGAGGTGCTCCGGAGAATTGGCTTTCACATACTGATAGCTGAATTTCCCCTTGCCCCGGATTTTATATTCTGCGAGGATGTCCTTGAGATAGCGGTCCATGCTTATCAGGGACGGAGGAAGCTCTTCCGAAGCATAGACCTTCACGACCATTCTGTCTTCCAGCTTGCGAACCGATTCCTTACTCACTTGCGCCAGGCTGTAGATCTTGCCGCGTGAGAAATCCAACCGTAGGGAAAGATATGCTGCGATCACCAAGACCACCACCATGATGGCTATCTTGATCACTAGTATGCTAAGTAAGCTGCCTGTAAGTTTCTTTTCCGCCATGATTATCTCTCCTGCATCAGATTACGGGTGCGCAGAATAAACTCTGCCAAGAGCATAAAGACGAGGCTTATCACTCCGAAGAAGAGGATATCCCTCAGATCAATCACGCCTTTGAAGGCATTTTGGAGATGGTAATCGAAGCTTAAATACTGGAATATCTGCATCACACCCATGGGTAACATACCGATCAGATAGCGAATTCCGAAGAAGAACCCGGAGATCAGCACCGCAATAATGAAAGCCAGTATCTGGTTTGAAGGCAGTGATGAAGCGAAAATCCCGATGGCTATGTAGGCACATCCCGCCAGGATCAAACCCAAGTAACCGGTGACAACTGCTCCTGCATCCAGGCCACGTCCCAGAACCGCCACAATAACCACATAGACCAGGGTGCAGAGGATCACGCTTTTTAGCATGGCCAGGGCTGCGACAAACTTGCCCCAGATTATGCTGCTGAGCCGGATGGGCATGGTTGCCAGCAGTTCAAAGGTGCCGGTGGAGGTTTCTCCGGCAATGCTGTTCATCGTGATGGCGGGAATGTAAAAGAGGAAAAGCACATGCAGGATGCCAAAGCTCACCCGCATATCTGCAAGTCCAAACTTGAAGATGGTATTGGAAAAGAAGAATCCTGAGATGAGCAGGAAGATGAAGAAGATCGTGTAGTAACTCACGGAACGGAGGGCTGTATTGATCTCCTTGCGGGCAATAATCAGGATGTCTCTCATGCTTCCTCCTTCTCTGTGCTTTCAACGGCTTCCGCCAAGAGATTACTCTCTGAAGGAGCGCTGACAGGGGTTTCTTCCGGTGCTTCACTTGCCATATCGGTTGAATAGGACTTGGTAAGATTCACAAAGACGTCTTCCAGATTGCTTTTCTGGCTGTGGATTTCCAGCACCAGCCAGTTCATCCGGGCACAGAACTGAGCCAAAGCCCTTTGTAGGTCGGCTTCCGCATCTGCACTCAGGGAGAGGATCACTTCCTGGTTATCCCTCTCTTCTGAAATGAGCTCAAGCTCCGGAAATTCCTGCCACAACAGGTTCAGATCGGGATCCCTTGCCTCGAAGCGCAGGCGAATCTCCTGCCGGGGACTGAAGCGTGTGAGCAGGCTTTCCTGGCTGTCGTTGGCCACAATCCTCCCTCCGGAGATGATCACAATTCTATCGCAAAGAGCTTGAACTTCCTGCATGATATGGCTGGAAAGAATAAGGGTCTTCTCCTTACCCAGGCTGCGGATAAGCTCTCTGATCTCGATAATCTGATTGGGATCCAGGCCGCTGGTGGGCTCATCCAGGATCAGTACTTCCGGATCATGCAGGATGGCCTGAGCCAAGCCGGTTCTTTGCCGGTAACCCTTGGAAAGAGTGCCTATCTTCTGATGCAGAACTTCTTTGAGACCGCAATTCTCCACCACATAAGCCAGGCGTTCTTTGAACATAGGCTTGTTCAGCTTGCGCAAAGCGCTCACATAAGCCAAAAAGTCATAGACCGTCTGCTCGTTGTAAAGCGGATTGGTCTCCGGTAAATAGCCAATCCTCTGGCTGGTTTTGATCGGGTCTGCGAAAATACTTTCCCCATCAATCAATATGCTTCCGGAACTGGGCTGCAGGTAACCTACCATCATACGCATGGTAGTGGTCTTACCTGCTCCGTTGGGTCCCAGAAAGCCCACGATCTCACCCGGAGCGATGGTGAAGCTGATCTTGTCCACAGCTTTGATCGCACCAAAGTGGCGTGAGAGTTCTTTTATCTCAATCATGTGATCTCCTAAACTAGCTTACATCATCATCTGAAAGGGATTCGACTGAACGTTGGGATCGTTCAGCAGGATTTTATCCCCTTCTTTCAAGCCTTCGATGATCTCTACCTGCTGCATATCGTTTGAGCCCAGACGAACCGGTGTTGCCACTCCTTGAGGAGCAGAGGGGAAGCCCTTGGCGGCTTTCTTCCCGGCTGTGGGTTTGGCAGTGGAATCCGCAGCGGCAGGAAGCAGATAGACTATATCTTCATTGTTGTCATTACTGAATATCGCCCGGATGGGAACCACCAGTACATTCTCGCGGGTTTCCCCCAGGATACTGACGTTTGCCGTCATACCCGGACGAACCTTTTCTCCGGTGGCATTGATGCTGATCTCGATCGGGAAAACCTTGGCGTTGTTTTCAGTAACCGCCTGAGGAGAGATCTTGGTGATGCTGCCCACAAAATTCTCATAAGGCAAGGCATCAAGATTAATCTCTGCAGCCTGACCCAGGCTGAACTTACTGATGTCCACCTCATTGATATTGGATTGAACAATCATGTGGGAAAGATCTGCAATCTTCATAATCACAGTACCTTCGCCATAGCTGGTGATGCTGGATTGCACCATTTCACCTTCGTTGATCTTACGCTCGATACAGACGCCTGAGGAAGTGGCATAAACATGGGTAACCCTGCCTCCGGTATCCAGATCCCGGATCATCTCATATTGGGAAGAGGCTTGCTGATGAGCAATTTCTGCCGCCTGAAGTTCGTCTTCAGCAGTACGGAATGCTTCTCTGGAGATGTATTCCTGAGCCAGAAGCTGGCGTTTATCATCCACATCCTGACGGGCATTGCGCAGCCTTATCTCTGCCTGCTGCAATTGAGCCCTGGTGCTGAAGAGAGTATTGGCCTGATTGTAATCCGGTTCTATATCGGCAATGATCTGTCCACTGCGAACGTATTCATTTTCATTCACATAAAAGCGCACTATCTTGCCGGATACTCTTGATTTGAGAGATACCACCGTCTGTGGCTGGATTTCTCCGGTGATCTCGACCTTGTTTACGATATCACCGCGAACCACCGTGTAGCTCTCTCCCCCACCCTTCATGGTGCTGAGCATGGCCTTCTGCGCCTTGCTGCACTGCTTGAAACCAAGCACGATCAATACCAGTACAACCAGCGCCACGCCTATCCAGATGAACCATTTCTTACGCATACTTCCTCGATTGTTGGTTTTCTGCCAAATTTGTATCACGTGACTCTGTGTCAATGAAAATCCCGGGTCTTGGTGACCCGGGACAGCTAGTTGTCAGGAGATCAGTATGATTATTTAGGATATTTCACGTCTTTGATAGAACCAGGAACCGCCAAAGTAAAGGACTACTGCCCACAGGATTCTTTGCCAGGTGTAGGAATCAAAGATATTACGCCAGGCTACTGAAACCATCGCAGTTGTGTTACTCCCTGTGAGTCCTGGCAAGGGATTGGAAGACATGTTGATTCCCATTCCGGAGAGTTTGAAGATGTAAGCGTTAATTGATGGGATGTGACTACCGGTTTGGAAGTTAATCAGCCGTACAGCGATCTCGATACCGATAAATATCGCCACCGCCATCAGGAGATAGTTCTTTCTATTCAAGGCTGCAAAGAACCAAGCCAGTGAGCCCAGAAAAACCAATGGCAAGAATCTGCCGATCAAGCCCAAGGCCAAGCCATTGTACACATAGCTGAAGTCTCCTCCCACGAATCTATTCACATAGAGGGAAGCAAGAGTGCCAAAAACCAGAGCTATCAGAATAATCTGAATATAGGTTCCCAGAACCATGAAGAGATACTTACTAAAGAGAATCTTGGACATTCCGACCGGTTGGGACAGATGAAAGATTTCGCACTTGCGCTTAAAACCACTATTGAGCAGGAGATCTGGCAAGCTGATCATCACCAGGAACGCTGCAAAACCCAGCATCGTAGCACCAAACACATTGGCAGCCCAGAGGATCAGAGACCGGTATTCACCAGCCATTTTCATATACTGCTCGGCATTCCCTCCATTCATGGGCAAACCATTCGCCCAGGCAATGATGAAGCCAACCAGCGTTATTAGAAGCACTCCAGCAGTGAGCCAAGCTGGAGTAAGCATCACTCCCCAATGAGTGCGCCATTCTTTTAGAATAAGTGCTTTAAACTGTTTCATTCGGTACCTCCCACCACAGCCAAAAAGATATCTGCCAGTCTGGGCCGGGCATAAGTGGCCCCCTCTATCTGCACAGAACTATCCAGCACAGCGCTTACAAAGCCCAGGCTATGACCCAACACTTTGGGTTTATATGCCTGCAATTCAGAGACTCTGTCACTAGGCAGCATCACCACTTGGAAGCGGCTCTTCAAGCTTTCCACTTCTTCATGCAGGATGATCTTGCCTTTATCGATGATAATGATTTCCTGCAGGATATCTTCCACCTCTTCCACCTGATGAGTGGAGATCAGGATACTCTTGTTCTCATCAAAGAAATCTCCCAGGATTTTATCGAAGAATTCCTTGCGGAAAGCAATGTCCAAGCCCAAAGTAGGCTCATCCAGCAGCAGGAACTGCACATCCAAAGAGAGCGTTATCAGGAGGTAAAGCTTGGTCTTCATGCCTTTGGAGAGTTTGCCGACCTTCTTGTTCATCGGCAGGTTGGAGATAGCCAGAAGCTCAGTGGCAGTATTATCGTTCCAGCGGGGATTGACTCCGCGCACATATTCAATAGTCTGTTTCACAGTGAGGCGATCGTCCAATCCGGAAACATCCGGGATGAAAGCTGCTTCCTCAAAGATCCATTTATCCCGGTGAGAAATGGGGCGGCCACACAGACTGATCGAGCCGTCAAATGATAGGAAACCCAGCATGGAACGCATCAGAGTGGATTTACCTGCTCCGTTTTTCCCCAGGAGTCCGATGATCTTACCGGCACCCAGCTCCAAAGAGACGTTATCCAAAGCAAGAAATTTGCCATAATGCTTGCTGACGTTACTCAAGGAATAACTGCAAGGCTGTTCTGTGGAATAATTAGTCACGATTACCTCCATAAATATCTTCTATTAGTTTGTTCAAATCCGGTTTGGAGAATTCCAGTTGTTTGGCTCTCTTCAGGGTGGGCACCAGTATCTCGGCGGCAAAAGCTTCCCGACGGGATTCAATGATCCGGCGGCGCGCTCCCTCGCTTACATAAAATCCCAGCCCCCTTTTCTTGTAGAGGATACCTTCCTCGACCAGAGCGCTGAGCGCATTTGAGATAGTGATAGGATTCAGACTGTAATCCTTGGCCATCGTCCTTAGGGACGGGATACCGTCTTCTTCCTTCAGGCCCTGATTCAGGATCAGCTCCTCCACATGCTTGCGGAGCTGAATGTAGATCGGGGCATCTTCTGTAAACATCTTCATTTCAACCTCTTCTTAACTTTGGCGTCGGCCATTGTTATGGTGTTGTAGTCAACTAAAACAGTAGCACGATTCTTGTCAATATCTTTTTCCGGAATTCTTCAGATTGATTAACCGATCTGATTGTTAATAGCTTAGTTACAGATGCAAAATTTACAAAAGAGCTTTGCATAAGGGCGGAAAAGAGCTTGACATTTAGGGGCTGCGGTTATCCTTTGATGAAGGAGTATTTATGAAAGTGATCAGGAGTTTAGCCACAATCATTGGACTGCTTAGCTTATCGGCTTGTGCTGTGATGGATATTACGCATCAGAACACAGCAGTTCCACTGCCGGAAGGAGACATGCAAATCTCAGCTTATGCTGGCTTGGGGGTGGATGCATATTGGATGGTAGAAGATCCCGAAGTAGAGGAAGTCGATGATCCCCCCATAGTAGCATCTCCAGTAACTGGCATGGCGGTATACTATGGGGTAAATCCCGATCTCGAGCTACAGGGAAAGATCCATGCGGCATTGCTCAGCTATGGATTCAAGCTGGGTGTCAAACACCTGATCTTTCAGGATTACAACCGGTATGTGTCCGTATTGCCAGCCTTTACGATGACCTCCAGCAACGGAACCGAAAATCTCGATGGTGAGGAAACGTACTTACGGTCGATCGGGCTGGAGGGTTCTGTGATCAACTCCGGGGTGCTGAGCAGATACTTTACTGCAAGCTTGGGAGCCAGAATCAACTATAGCAGGTTTACCATGGTCGAGAATGATGAGGAAGAGGGTCCATTCCATATCTCGCACGGCGGATTCATGGGCAATATGCTGATCTCGCTGGGTCCTGTGATTATCTTACCGGAGATGGGCGTGGAGTTTGCTTCCAATCAGAACGGCAAAATCGAGGCTATTCCATCTCCAGCACTGGGACTGGGAATCAAATTCTAAGGGAGTAGTGTAATGCGTCAGTGAAAACTTCAATTAGTTTTCAGATGGACAGCAGAAGTGATCAGTGACTTTACTTAATGCCCCATAAGGTCATAAATATCAAGTCATACTTTGCCCGTTTTAGCTAATCCGAGAGAAACCGTTATCCAGGAACTACATATACTCCTAGTTTCCTTATTACTCCTGCCCGTTCCATCAATTCAAGCTGTGCTATTTCCCACTACACCACCAGGAAGTAGATCAGGTCTCCGATTAGAGCCAAGAGAGCCATACCAAGGATAGCCCAGCGCATACCCTTATTTGTATCGCCGGAGGACAAGAAGAAAAATACCAGCGCCAACCCGGCCATGACGAGACTCAAGATGGGTATCATCAGAGTGGTCAGCGAGCAAATACCTGCACCAAAACCAACGGCTGTTTTCCAGTTTTGCATACGATCTCCTTACTCTGGATTATCTACAGATATGATAGACGGCTGAAAGCATTTTGCAAGTGATGATCCTCACAAGGTGCTCAAGTACTGTCCGCACGAGATATTGGAAACTAATAGAGATCAAAAAAACTTACTTGACATCATTGGGCATGAAACAACACTTTGCTCAAAGCTATAATTTAGGAGGAAGATATGCGCTGGATTTACCCAGTTCTGTTTCTGGCAGCGGTTTTTCTGCTTGGTGCCGATAAGTGTCAAGACAATCATATACCACCAGTAAAGGTGAGTTGCAGCATTTATGCTGATGGCAGCCATTTCCAGAGTGAAGATGAAAGCATGTCTTTCTCAACCTGGGGAAGACCGTTTGATGTATCTGAAGACATGGTTATCCACCTAGGCTCTCATCTCTATAAAAGTGTGCCAGGCGGCAATCCCTCCCAGTTTTTTTTGGGGACAGTATCAGTAACGGATTATCAGTTTCTGGGGATAGATCGGGCCAGGCAGATGCTTTACTTTGGAGGAGATCATAGCATCTACAGAATAGGCTTCAATGGGCAAAATTGCACCAGGGTCAGCCCTGAAGACGGGGCAGACTACAGCGCACCCGCTTTATCCAGTTGCGGAAACTACCTCATAGCCATCCGGGATAAGCACATTGCCCGTATGAACATTCAAACCGGCGAATGGATAGTTTTGCCCGAACCGACTACCGCCATGTATGCCACATACATCGGAGATATAGACGAGTATTACTACTATAGCCATTATGTAAACAACTACCAGTATGTTACTGCGCTGTGCAGACTAGATGCGGAAGCAGATTCCACAATGATATTCACTAGGACCTATAGCCCCACTCCAGATTTGATTAACGCTCAGATTAGCCCGAATCACCGCTATTTTGCTCTGCACATCATGAAAGAACCACATACACAATATTCTTGGACAGGAGACCAATATATCCGCAGTTGGTCAGATTTAAAGGTTTACGATCGTCAAACCGGCCAGACTATCACCGTTCCGGGTTGCTACAGCTACACCTTTTCTCAAGAGAGCCCCTACATCATCTTTTCCAGAGATGTTAATGGCATGGCAGACCTGATGCTGATGAATCTGGATACTCATCAAAGCCACATGATCTGGGACGGGTATTATGAGCACAATGTCTTCTCTTACTCCATTTCGGAGATTTACCCTGTCTTTGGGGGACAGAAGATTTACCTCAAGGCATGGAAAAGGAATTGGAAGTCCGATGATGACAAATCCCTCACCGCCCCGATGGTGATGGATACCCCTTTAAACGACCATCAGATCAGTGAGCGCTGAACCTGACCCGATATTGATAGAGACTGGAGATACGGCTAGTAACTCAGATTACTGATTTTTATGGAACCCGACACACCCACAAAACTACGCCGCTGTTTGCTTATATCATATCGTGATATGGAGAAGCTACGGACGTCCTCCCAATAGCGAATCTCAAAATGTCCCAAAGGTCCGCAGGTACCCAAACTGGTTTGGAACCCGGGTATCGGATCGTGAAAGTCCTTAGTTAGCGTTACAAACTCGTCTTCATCCTTATTCACGTAGTGAAGAGTATTATGGGCTCGGGCATGATGCACTGCGTCAATATATACCGAAGCACCAACATAGATGAAATTACCATTGTCCATCTGAGGCAGGAAAGACCAATCCCCACCCACTGAAAGACGGGATGAGAAAGTGAGGAGATTCATATCCATGTCCATAATATAGGGATAAGGATGATCAACCTTAGGTGTTGAGCTGAAAAGCTGTCCGCTGACCCCACCGCGTACGCGTACCCGAGGAGCAAGGAGATAGTTATATACCACCCCAATCCCGGAAGAGACCCCACCTCCCCAGTGGTTTTCAGACTGGGTATTTATACCAACCCCAGCACCTAAGCTCAAATCGAGCTCAATCTCCTGATCATCTAGCATTAAAGAACTTGACTCCACCGGCGTGTTCTGTCCCAATAACACTGTTCCCAAGAGCGACATCAAAAGCACGAAAACAAAATGTTTCATCCACAATCTCCTCATTTCACAATCAATAAACTATTCTGAAGTGTCAAGAACATTCTGTGCAGAACAGCAATGCTGCATGCCCCAACAAGCTCCCCATCCGACTACTCATCATGTTGTCAATTATGGAGTTTCCCAAAATGGCACAGCTCGAAAGCCCTTATTTCAGGACGTTTTTCGGATGCTAAAGCCACAAAAGCCTTGACCTAAAAGGCTTCTATCGGTGCTATGTTCCCAAAATCGTCTATTAGAAGGACTTTATAGTCCGCCAAAAAGCCTAAATGAAATATGTTTGGCAGTTAGCGATGGTCAAGATTGAAACTAACGACCGTCACTACCCAAGTTTACAGCTTTCTATAACAAAAAAACTCTCAAGGAGAAGACTCATGAAGCGAACCCTACAAATCGCTTTGTTCCTGGTTATGATACTGGGAATGTTTACCGGACTCTGGGCTGATCTGATCACGATCGGCACCGGAACCAGTTCTAGCTACGAACCCATTGCCTCTTACTACGGCTATCATCGTAGCGCGGCAATCTACACAGATGCGGAGATTGGGGGAACAGGATTGATCAACAGCATCTCCTACAAAGCCCAAAACACGAACTCTGCTTCTATCCCATTCAAAGTTTACATCTCTACAACCACTGCCAGCGTTCTGACACCGGCACAGAACTGGGCTACTTTAACAACCAGCTTGAGTCCCGTCTATGAGGGAACTTTCAGTGGAACTACAGCCGGGGCGTGGAAGACTATCACATTAACCACTCCCTATAACTACACCGGATCCAATCTTCTGGTTCTGGTAGAGTGTAACTATGGCGGCAGCGGAACCTCCGGACCGCAGTGGCACTACTCCACGGCTACCAATAGAAACCAGTATATCAGACAGGACACCACAATTCCCACCTCCTCCGGGACCGTGAACAGCAACCGCCCCAATATCCAGCTTGATATGAGTGGATATAATGCTTTTGCTCCAGTTTTTGCTGTCAATCCCGACACAGTAGATTTTGGACAAGTGGAGAAGAATACCACTTCCGCTTATACAAACCTGACGATCAGCAACAACGGAGGAAGCATTCTGAACATCACCAGCGCCGAACTGGGTGGTGCAGATGCAGCCAGATTCATACTCGATATGAATAACAACCCACTTCCCTGGGCAATTCCCGGCGGACAAAGCGTGATCGTGAAAGTAGCTTTCAATCCTTTAACGGCTATCACTTACAATGCCTACCTCAGATTCACCGGTGATGCCAAGGCCGATCATGATGTATCACTCAGTGGTACCGGCTTGGATATCTCGTTGAACCCTCCCTTTACCCAGGATTTTACTGCTTTCCCACCCGCTTATTGGACACGGTGGAGCGGTTTGCTGGCTGATCCCTCAGTTCTGTCCAGCACCACAAGTGGATGGGTCGCCGATGGCTTTGCCAATGTAGGCAGCACCGGTGCAGCAAGAGTGAACATATATGGGACTTCTGCCAAATACTGGCTGGTAACCCCTCCGATCAATGTCACACCCGATATGCAGCTCAAGTTTGACCTGGCTCTTACAGCTTTTGCAGCTACTACCGCTCCGACCGGAACCCAGATCGACGACAGATTTGCTGTGATCATCTCCTATGATAACGGCGCCACCTGGACTTCCGCTAATACTCTGAGGCTTTGGGATAATGCCGGATCTCCCTATGTCTACAACAATATCTCCACTACAGGTGAGACCGTCACAATTGCTCTTCCAGCCTACACAGGTGCTATCAAGCTGGCATTATATGGTGAATCGACTGTCACAAGCAATGGTGATAATGATCTCTTTATCGATAATGTTACCATCGAGCCTGTGCCTACTTCTCCTATCTTTGCCATCACGCCCGACAGTAAGGACTGGGGCCAAGTAAACCTCAATACCACTGTAACCCAGATCTTTACCATTAGCAACAATGGAAGCGGCACTTTGAACCTCAGTGAGATTGAGATCATTGACAATCCCGAAAATCAGTTTGCCTTCCTGGCAAATCCTGAGATTGTTCCTCTCGGAACCCTCGAGAGCCTGAGTTTCACAGTAAAGTTCAGTCCCACCAGTGAAGGCCTTAAAACCGCCACTCTGAAAGTGGTGGATACCCTGAGCAAAGCAGAACATCTGATCCCGCTCAGTGGTTCCGGCTTTGACAGCACCATCAACGACTTCCCCTATCTGATGGATTTCGAAGCCCTCAGCTCTTTACCGGTCGGCTGGACCAAGATAGTTCAAACCGGAAACGACATCACCATCAACGGTAATCCTAGCTACAATCATAGCCCCGAAGGCACTAAATCCCTGAGATTCAGTTCCTACAACGAGAGTACAGATTACAACCAGTATCTCTTCACCGCACCGATTACAGTCACCGCTCCCTACACCCATCTCTCCTTCTGGCACAAGATGTATACCTCCGGTGTTGAGACTCTGGAGTGGGGTATCGGTACCACCACCAACCCGGATCATTATTCCTGGACAGAAATTGACTTGGACTGGAACAACTTCCAGGAGACTACCATAGACCTCAGTGCTTATGTGGGTCAGACGGTCTATCTGGGCTTCCATTACTATGGAGATTATGCTTACTACGTGTATGTGGACGACCTCAGTATTACTCAGAGCTTCGATTATACCGAAGGCATTGAAGTGCCAATCACTATCGGTACAGTCAATGTGACCGGAGGCAATGCCAACAACGTTCCCGCCGGCACAGTTCCAGAAGTTCCCAATGCGGGATTTGTTCCCGAATACAGCACCGTGATGCAGCTTCTGGGTGCCGGACCCTGGACGATATCCTTTACCACTACTCAGCCCTGGGGAGCTTGGTACAGCTACACCAGCGCCGCTTGGATGGTGGTTGAGAACCTGGGCGGAACAATCACCTTCGTGATACCCGCCGGTGGCAAGGATATCCCGGAAGTTCCCATGATCTTCGGCCCCGTCGATCCCACTCTGCCGGTGGAACTGAGTTCATTTAGTGCTATCCTGACCGCAGGGAACTTCGTGAAGCTTAGCTGGATCACAGAATCTGAGACCAACATGCTGGGCTATCGCGTTTATCGCTCTGAGACTGCCGATTATGCTGCTGCTGCACTCATCACTCCCGTGATGATCGAAGCCACAAACAGCTCCACTCAGCAAACCTACAGCCTCACAGACAGTGAAGTAAGCATCAACAGCACCTATTACTACTGGCTGGAAGCTGTGGATATGAGCCATAGTGTGCTCTACGGACCCAATCCGGTATTGGTTACCGGAGGAGATACTCCCAACCTTCCCAGTGTCACAAGCCTTGGCAATGCTTACCCCAATCCCTTCCGCACACAGACTTCCATAGGATTGTCCGTAAAGGAAAATGAAACAGCCACTGTTACGATCTACAACATACTCGGCCAGGTTGTGAAGACATATCGCAAAGGTCAGGGAAGCCATACCATCAATTGGGATGGCAGAGACGCCCGCGGCAACGCCTGTGGAAGCGGAATTTACTTCTACAAGCTGAGCAGTCCCTCCATGAACCAAACCAAGAAAATGATCATAGTCAAGTAAACAGCTATGATGCAGCATTTTGCTGCTGTATATGAATGTAAACCCCGGGAAACCGGGGTTTTTCTTTGGTGACAAGTTGCGTTAGTAATTAGTGATTTGTGATTAGTGACTAGAGCTCTGCACCTTGGGCTGGGTTGTCATTCTCCGAACTGGCATAAGAAGCACGAAATCCCTGCATATACGCCAGATCATAGCGA
>JAKPXC010000094.1 GCA_029567705.1 Candidatus Cloacimonadota bacterium | reverse complement strand
TCCGAAGATCTCGCAGGATGAAAGTCCCAAGAGTATCAGAGCAAGCAGTGCGCAGTAAAGGTATTTCCTCATAATGCCATAGTCTGAAAGTCTGGCTAAAGCTGTCAAGAGCTTTGTGTCCGGTGTTCATAAAATGCCTATGCCTCGCCGACTCCTCGCCGAGTCTTGGCCGACTCTTCCCGAACACTTTGCTCGGGAAGAGTCCTGCAAGACACGGTGAAGACTCGGCAGCTTATTAGGGAGAGCTGAGTAAGGGAGGGCTTGCTAGGTTGACAGCAGTAACCGGTGACCCCCGTGACGGGTAACCAGAGCTTCGCTGCTGCCGGAATCCCCCAGCAACAAAGGCTTTCTCGATTTTACACTCCCTCCAGTGAGGAATATATTCTCATGGACAGCAAAAATTAACTGGCTAAAGGCGTTTTTTTGATTGACAGGCATTTAGGCCTCGCTATATTTTGCCATGTGGAGTGAGATTACTTTCATTTGAGCTATATAACAGTGTTTCAAGGTCCCCCTCGTTGGTAGACCGATTCCGTTTTTTTTAACCTTACCTTAGCGCCGAAGGAGGATGCTTATGAGTAATAGTTATTTTAAATTGGTGATGGTAACCTGCCTGATCCTGGGTTTTAGCGTAGGAGTATTTGCGCAGTTTGCTGGTGGCAGCGGCACTTCTGGAAGTCCATACCAAGTCTCCTCTATCTGGGGGTTATGGAGTGTACGAAGTAATCTTGACAAATACTTCACGCAGACAGCAAATATCAGCTTATGGGTCACAAACCCAGCCAATATTCGAGACTACTCTGCCGATAGTACATACGCAGTGGGTGATGTTCGCAGATACCAAGCTGCTGATACAAAGTATTATGCCTACTACTGTAAACAAGCAACAACTGCAGGCACAGCGCCAACCAATACTAGTTATTGGGTACAGATGTGGGAAACCTCGAAAGGTTGGCAGCCTATAGGAACAGAATCACCATCTGCCCCATTTAGTGGTGTCTATAACGGCGATAACAAGATAGTTTCAAATCTGTATATCAACCGCGGTTCCTCTGCCACTGCCAATAATGTCTATCCCACAGATGGTGAAAACAACGTGGGCCTCTTTGGCTTTGTTCAACCCGGAAGCAGTTTCAACGTCGAAATCAAGAATGTCGTTTTAACCAATCCCAATGTTACCGGACGCAGAGCTACAGGTAGCTTGGTGGGAAAGGTGCTGATACCCTCGGGTGCAACCAAAAAGTCTTTGATTACCAGATGCCATGCCAAGCCAGATGGTGGCTCTGCTACTGTTTCTGGGTTCGGCGCTACCGGAGGATTGGTGGGAGCCAACAACAGTAACCGCAAACAGCAGGTTCCTGTAATACAATACTGCTGGGCAAACGTAACCGTTAGTGCCACACATCCAAACAATGTAACAATCAATCCAGGTGATAATGGTAATCCCTATAACATCAAGTATGGAGGGGTGGTGGGCTGTAATGAAACAGGCGTAACCTTTGATTGCTATGCCCTGGGTAGTGTTTCTGGGGGAGACCGCGTGGGTGGTGTGGCAGGATGTACAATAGATGGTGCTATCATCCGCTGTTATTCTGCAACGGGAACTCTAACCCAAGGCATTTCTTCCACAGCCTGGGAAGGGGGTATTGGTGGTCTTACCGGAAGAGTCGTTGGTAAGCTTCCTCCCGGTCTGGGAGGTTATCAGGGCAGTGGCTCTGTTCAATACAGTTATTATGACAATTCTGTTACTATAACTAGCGCAGGAGGCCCGGTGAATACCACCGGATCAACGTCAACCTCTAATATGACAACGGTTCAATCAACCTACCAGAATTGGGATTTCGCTAGTGTTTGGTATTGGCAGAGTGGCTTTTATCCAGTCTTTCAAGGCTCAGCTCCTTCTCTGTATTATTATCGGAGCACCAGCATTGGAGATTGGTCGGATCCCGATATTTGGAGAACTTCTCCGACAATAGATGGATCATACAGTGTAACTCCATTAATTTTCCCGGATTTCTCAAACTCCATGGGTATCCAGATTAACACCAGCGTTAATCTAGATGTTGATGTTTCGGTTGACCAAACAGAAGTCCTTGCATCAACAGGAACACTCACTGTCAGTAGCGGAAAGACCCTGAGTGTGGAAAATGGTGATGGAGATTACGATTTTATCAATAGCGGAACTCTCACCCTCACAGGTAATATGCATATCGAACAAGGAGCATCCTTCCAAAACAAAGGATCATTCACATTGACTGGTGATTTGGAGATCACCGGAACAGCTGTGTGGACTTCCGGATCATCAACTGTGAATGACGGTTCTTCGATTGTCTTCAATGGTGCAAATACACAAGATACAGGCAGTAACTTCCCTAGCTCAGTATATGATCTTTCAGTACAAAACTCATATGGCCTCACCATTACTGCAAGTCCCACAGTAAGGGGAACTCTCGAGGTTTTGGATGGATCAGTGACCGGCACGGCAGATATCGATGGATTAACCTCCCCTGAAGTGAAATTCCTCAGTTTTCCCCCTACGAACTTTAACATCCTTGGTTACTCCGCCAGTACTAATACTGGGCAGACAAATATGCGGTACATTAAGCGACAGTGGACTGTTACAGGCAATATCAACGATGCTTCAGATGCGAATCGCGTCAAAACCCTGCAGTTCTATTGGACTTCAGATGATGATTACGGTTATACTTGGGGAACAAAAGTTCCCAAGGTCTATTACGGGACATCCATAGCCTCGCCATCCAGTAGTTCTCTGGCTACCGATCCCAGATGGATCAAGATCAACTATACATTCAAACAGAATGCTAAAGCTTCAGAAAGCTTCATTATTGGCCTTGATCCAGACCAAACCCTCCCGGTGGAGCTCTCCAGCTTCACAGCTATGTATAGCTTGGGGAACAGTGTGCAGTTGCAGTGGATCACCCAATCTGAGACCAATCTCTCGGGATATAGGATCTATCGAGGTACGGAAGAAGCACTGGAAGCAGCCACCATGCTGGATACCTTTATCGAAGGTTCAAATACCTCGCAGACTCAGAGCTATGTCTATATCGACAGAGAACTCTTTGAGCCCGGAACTTACTACTACTGGTTGGAAAGCTTGGATTTTGATGGTTCCAACAGCTTCTTTGGTCCGGCCATTGTGCTGTTCAATCCCGATGGTGGTGGAGATACACCTCCCCCGTTGGCAAAAGGCTTGGATAGCATTTATCCCAACCCCTTCAACCCCAGCACCACTATCCGTTATGGTCTCACGGAAAGCGCTCCCGTCCGTATAGATATCTACAATCTGCGCGGACAGCTTATCCGGACTATTGACCGTGGAAGACAGGGGGTTGGTTATCACAGCTATGTCTGGAACGGCACGGCTGGTAGTGGACAGAGCCTCAGCAGCGGTGTTTTCCTGATCCGCGTTTCCATTGACCGGGAGACCTGGACCCAAAAGGTTCTCCTGCTAAAGTAAACCCTTACATTAAGTTCACAGAGACCGGTCTTCGGGCCGGTCTTTGTGTTAGTAACAAGTGACGAGTGACGAGTGACAAGGGGGGCTCTCCCTCCCCTCTTTTCCTTCTTGACTTCCAGCCATATCGGTTTATAATAACTTGGTAACTATATCAGAAACGAGTAATAAATGTTAAGACCAGATTTCCACAAGGAGGATAAAATGAAAGTCTTACGTTGCACCCAAGCCTGTATGGGCTTGATTCTGGTTTTGGTTCTTCTCTTTGCCTTCACGGCCTGTGATGATGATAAGCCCACCACTCCGGGCCAGGATTTTGGGCTGATTTCCGGAACAGTCTATGCTCCCGGCCGGGCAGTATTATCCGGAGTGACTGTCAGTGTGGGCAGCCTCACAACTACCACGGATGATAATGGCCTCTTTGTGCTCAGTAATTTGGATCCTGGGAACCGGGTGCAAGTGAATTTCAGCAAAGAAGGCTATCTTTCCACTCAGAAGATCGTGTCCATCGAAAAAGGCAGAACCAGTTACACTTCTGCCACGCTCTTCACGGCTTTCAGCGCTACTTTCTCAGCTAGTCAGAGCTTTGTGATTGATAGCGATGCGCAACTGGAAATCCCGGAAAATGCCTTTGTTCTCCCCGGGGGTGGAAGCTTTACTGGAACCGTGAAAGCTGAGCTGCGCTATTTCGATCCCACCAATCCCGAGGCTATTAACGCCTTCCCCGGCCAGTTCTCCGGCATTCAGGAGAATGGACAATCCACCATGTTTGAATCCTACGGATTTCTTTCCGCCGGTTTCTACGATGCAGCAAACCCTTCCACTGAGCTCGCTCTTGCCTCCGGTAAATCCGTTGGCATCACCGCTCCCATTCCTTACAGCCTGCAAGCCAATGCCCCAGATACCATGCCTCTGTGGTATTACGATGATGAGGATGGGCTTTGGCGGGAAGAAGGCTTTGCCACCAAAGTGGGAAACACCTATGTGGGCAGCGTGAACCACTTCAGTTATTGGAATTTTGATCATCCTGTGGTGATAGACGATCAGGCCACTCTCACAGGTAAAGTGATGACTGCCGACCGGGGAGAACCAATCCCAGGAGCGCAAGTGGTAGCCACAGGGGTTGGTTATACCGGATACACAGTCAGCTACACCAATGACGAGGGAGAATTCAGCATCACCGTGAAAGCCAATGCCCAAGCCAAGCTGCAAGCTTTTGCCGGAACCAATGCCTCTTCCCAGACATCCCCCATCAACACGCCCGCCGGAGGTGCCAGCCTGGCAGTGGATAATCTTGTTATTCAGGATAATAGCTTCGTCATTATGGGAAAACTGGTAGATACGGCTGGAACCCCCTTCACAGGCTATGGCCAGATCAGCCAGGTAAATCCTTCGGAAGACGAGATGGGCTTCAATGAATGGCTCTCACTCGACAGCAATGGTGAGTTCCGCACGAACGCTCACAACTATAACAACAGCACTTCCTTCAACGTGATATTCTCGCTGAATACAAGAGGGGTAAATTACTCTGCTCATATACCATTCACCGTACCGCAACCCGGTAACATCTGGGATTTTGGCACGGTTATTATGCGCCCCGGAGGCACTATCACCGGTAAAGCCAGGAAGAGTGACGGCACCTATTTTGCCAATATCTGGATCTCCTTTATGAAAGAAGGACAACAGGGCGAAGGCTCACACTTCTCTGCTGAGGTCGATGCTGAAGGGAACTTCACCATGCAAGGACCGCCCAGCACCAATATCTCAAACGTTCGAGGCAGTGCCTACGAAGAAGGATTAGTATTCCAATCCGAGCTCCTGACCCTGCGCTTCCCCGCCTCTGGTACGAGCCGGAATATGGGAACCATTACCTTTACTCAAGTAGAATAAACTCTGGACAATCAACTTCAAGGGGGCGGATGAAGATCCGCCCTTTTTCATTCTTGTTCCTCATTTCTCCCGGACTCATCGCCGAGTCTTGCAGGACTCTTCCCGAGCAAAGTGTTCGGGAAGAGTCGGCCAAGACACGGTGAAGAGTCGGCGACGTATTGGGAAGTGACGGGTGACAAGAGCTGCGCTGCTTCTCTTGTACTTCTCGTGTAATGGTCTCTTAAAGGTGGACGACATGGACAGTATGGACGTAATGGACAATATGGATACACATATCTTATCTATGAGGATAGACTCTCTCTTTTACTCCTTTCCTCTTTGTTGAGAAAAAAGGAGCCTCCTCCGTTATCTCAACCCAGGGAGCGAAGCAGCGCAGCCCTCGTTACTGTGTCACTTGTTACTCGTCACTAAAGAAGAATATCCCCGAGTTGTTCACAAAACAGACTACGCAATTACCCACGATAGAGAATTCGGTTGTGGGATTCTCACTGAAACTTGGCACAAAGTTCAATTGCTGCACTGTTCCTGCGGCATTCCGGTAATATAGATTGGGGATCGTCCCAGGGCTGAAATCCGGGATAGGCAGGTAGAGATAGGGGAAGCGGGGCTGCTCCGGATAGCTGAAGAAATTAGGATTCAGGACATTTTGCTGAGGGCCGCGAATCTGCAATTGATAAGCGGAAGTTGCCGTAATCCCTGGAGGAATGGTGGATAGTCTCCGCAGTGTAAAGTGAGAGCCCAGAGGGATTACTGAGCCCACAAAGGCTCCAGGCAGCACAAACTGTGCCTGATAGAGCGATGCATGCAAATCCCCGGTGCCGGAAACCACCGCATCAATCTCGGTGTGAGGGGCATTGTCTGTCACTGCGGCAAATTCACCATCATGCGGCAGGATAAAGGCAGCATGCCCATCAGAGATGGCAAAGTTCCAGCCATCTGCCACAGAAGCCTGGGGATAGCTGTAGATACGGTAGTAGTCTCCATTGATCTCGGAAAAGAGAATACTGCTGCGACGAGTGCTCTGCCGCAACCTGATATAGGGTTGTGCCTCAGAGTAGAAAGCAGGATTGTTCAACACCCGGAAGCTATAGACCGGGCTGAGATAGCTCAGCGAGTACTGTCCGTCCAGCACTCCAAAAGTATCTGTGAAAGCCGGAGATGAGGAGTAGCCCAGAAGGGTTCCTCTACGCACCGGCCTGCGTGAATCAAGATAGAGCTCCCAATCGTAATCATCCCAAACCATCCTGCCAAAGAGGGCAAGCTGTCCGGAACCTCTACGGCTCAAGTAGGAGGCATCGATCAGATAACCGGGAGTGGCTGGAGAGATCTGCATTCTGCCATCGGAATACACAAAAGTATTGTGAGCAAAGCTATTGGAGGCTTGGTAGCGGTAGAACTGCGGATAATCGATCCGGGGATAGAAATTGATCACTGAACTCAAGCGTCGTGATACAGCGTACGAGATGAAGAGGTTCTCGGGGATGGCATCCACCTGTGTCGTTCCACTGCTGGCGCTGAGCTTGAGCAGGGGGGAACCTTCAAAGCTGTAAGGAAAGCCATTCAACCAGGGATGAGCCTCGGTGATTGAAGCATTAAAGGCCAGGCTGAGAGAGCTGCACGGTAAGCTGGTATCCGACCAACTGAGATAGGTACGGCTGGTTTGCAGCTTGAGTTCTGGCTTCAAGCAGGGAATTTCCAGCCCGGCAGTATTCTCGCTGGTATTCCCCAATATATATGTGCCGGAGGAGTTGATCCCACAGTAGAGATAGTCTCCTGTGATGGTAAAATGGCTGGCGTCGTAGCTGGCGGCAAAGCTCTTGTAATCCAGATGATCGGCAGTGCTGCTTTGGTAAATACGGCTCAGGCGTGTGGAGGCCGTTCTGGCGTTCTCCATGAGAAAACCGAATTCAAACCACTTCCCCTCCGGCAGGGTTTCCACCTGCTCTCTGCCTTTCTGGAGGGTTACCTCGAAACTCTGGTAGGCTCCGGAAAGAGTGAAGGGATTGCCGGAGAAATAGTTCTGGGGCAGGCCCTGATTGAGCTTGGGAAGCTCCAGATGCAGGCTGTAGCCGGGACTGGGTGCCAGGCTGAGATCGAGCCAGAGGCCGGGAAGATAGATCTGGCCAAGGCTGCCGTCCAGGGGCAGATCAAGCGAGTTCTGGGCTTCCAGAGGGCTGGCTAGAAAGTAGTATCCCGCTCCGTTCATAAAGGTAGTGAGGAGTCCATCACTTTGTATCCAGGTATCTTCTCCGCTTTCCCAACTGGAGAGACGACTGCCATTTAGCTTGATCCACTGAGCATCAAAGCGGTTTTGGCTCCCCAAATAGTAATGCAGGATGGGCACGGAATCCGAGATCACTGAATTCTCCGTGCTAAGCTTCAGAACTTTGGACTTTACGGCAAAGCCTGGAAATACAGCCTGCACGGCAGAGACTTGCGAGCCTTGCAAGCCATCTATCAGGCTTAGGCTCAGCTCTCCCTGTTCCGCAATAAACTCCGCAGGAATCCAAGCTTGAATATAATCTGAGCCGTTCACCAGCAACGCCTCCACGTCTCTCACATCAGAGCTGATCTGAAGACTGGTGCCGTGGTTGAAATTGATCAGAGAGATATCACCATTGCCGACAAGATCAAAGAAAGCTCTACCTGTGCCGTATGGATAAACCTGAACTGCCCGGGCTTTGAGCTTGTAGCCCAAGCTTAGGAGATGGATATCGGATAATTCGGATCTAGCCGAAAGCCCGGTGTAAAGCGTGGCAAAGGAGGGTATATCCTCAAAGACGATCTCCTGTCCGGCTCTCATAATGGTAAACTCGTAGGTATCTGTAACAGCCAGGCTGCCTTCCACCAGGGCCAGGCTATCCCGCTCCAGGAAGGATTCTGTCTTCTGGAACACAATGGTATCTCCATACCAGAGCAGGCTGTCCGAGATGCTTTCTTTGGGGATGTAGAGATAGCTGTCATCACCTGCGGATTTGACCAGGTAATCGGAATAAACTCTGATGGTATTGCCCATCACATACTCTTTAGGATCGAGATTGGGGGGCAGCAGGATGTCTTCCCGCAGGTTGCAGGAAGTTAGAGCCAGGATAGCCAGAAGGCTACAGAGCAGCAGATAAACTGAGGCTGAGAAGGTCTTTGCTTTCCTCATCCATCCATCCCTTTTGGTAGTATATATTAAGCGCCATGATGCGGCTGAGATTCAGCTTGGAAGATATCGCCAGGGATTTCTCCACCGCATAGAAACTGTCGTTCAAGATTCCTCCGGGACTCATCCACCAGCTTTGATCTCCTTGGTTGTAATAGAGCCCAAGATTCAGGAAACGAGAAAGCTGGTAATGGAAGGAGAACTGGCTGATGTAATCTTTTCTGTCACTGCCGACGGATTCGTTGTCCTGATAGAGATAGCTCAACCAGGCTCCCAGGCTGAGGGCATCGGTGCTGAGCTGAAGCCCGACGCTGCTCTGATAGGTGTTGAAGCGGACGTAATTCCCCAGATCTTGGCGAATTGCTGGTTTGATCCTGAAAGCTCCGACGTAGATGCTGCTTTCCAGGCCCAGCCCGTAGCTTTTGGCCGGATAGGCTCTCTGTTCTTCTCCCTCAAGGTAGGAATAACGCAGATTTATCGCCAGCGGGTTAATCTTGTAACCCAGGCCTATCTGATAAGCCTGACGGTAGGACTCTTGCTCCAGACGTACTTCTTCGGCCATAGCTGAGAGGTCAAGCCTCCGCCAAGAAGCACCCAGCGAAGCATTGTAACTCAGAGTCTGGTCAAAATCCCAGGCAGAACCAATACTGAGCTTAAGCTCGGTACGGTTGAAAGCCTCGGCAGCCAGAGAATCAGGGCAGCCCAAAAGCTGGGCCTGCCGGAGGGATTTCATTGAGGCAGGATAATCTCCCAGAAAGTGATGGGACCAAGCTAAGCCTTGAAAGGCATAACCCTTAACCAGGTTGTCCTGAGCCAGTACTACAGCCTTATTATAACTGTGCCTGGCGTGGTGCATCCGTCCTTTCTGGCTTTGTGCAAAGCCTCTGTAGGAGTACAGCGGAGCGCAAGCCGGAAAGGTCTTCACCAAACGTTTTGCTTCCTTCAGGCTCTCGTCCCAGTGCCTGCCGGTATTCAACGACCACAGGATTCCCGCTGCTGCGGCTTGGTTCAGACTGTCCTGAGCCAGTACCAGACGGTAGTGCGTCAGTGCTTCATCCGGCAGTTCTGAAAGCATCAGAGTGTAGGCCAGATTCAGCCGGGCCTCGCTGTTTATGGGATTCTGAGCCACTTGCCGGCGTAGGTCATTAAGAAATGCATTCTGAGGTCCTCCCTGAGCCATGAGGCGTCCAAAACAGAGGAGCAGGAGGAGCGGGAGATACTTTCTCAAAGGCTTCTATTCAAAGATATTACGGTATTCCGTGAGCATGGCAGAGGCAGGATAGTATTTCTTGAGCAGATTATACTGTTCTCTGGCTTCCTCAATTCTGCCGGCCAGATAGAGGTTATTAAGCAGATAGCCCCGGTTTTCCATATCCCAGGGATAAAGCTCAGTTATACGGCCAAAGATCGCTGCAGAAGCCTGGTAATCCTGCATCATGTAGGAAGCGTAGGCAGCTTTTCCTAAAATAGTTGGGTTCTGAGCGTGAATGGTAAGCAAGTCCCCCGCAATTCTGCGCGCTTCTGTCCAGTTTGCCAGAGCCAGGTTGCAATTGATTATTCCCGTCCAGGCGTCCAGATTGTCCAGAATCTGCAGGGATGCCCGGTAAGAACCCTGTGCGTTCTGATACTGTCCCAGAAGATACTGCAGCCAAGCTATTCTCACTTGGTAGAAAGCTTCGCCAGGTTCCTGCTCCGCCAAGCCTTGCATTATCCGCAGAGCTTCGGTGTAGTTGCCGGAAGCTTCCAGGTTATAGGAATCCGTGATAGAGTTTTGAGCCACCAACAGGCTCAGGAGCATGAAGAGCGCCAGGCTCAGTAGTATGCGTTTTATCATAAGCTTATTCCTCCTTGGGATTGTCTTTGTGTTCTGCGCTGATCAGGGTCTTCCCCGCTTTAGACAGATTGAAGGATAGTATGCCTTGCTTCTTGTCCAGGAGCAGTTCACCATTGTAGTTCTGCACACCCAGGCCAAAAGCGCTGAGGCGTGTCTCTGCTTTGAGAAGCATCTTATCACCTTGGGGAAGCAGTTCTGCCCGGCTTTTTACCCGGATGGGCTTGAAGAAGGGGATAAGAAAGAGTGCCAGGTTCTTCCAGATGGGACTCAGCACGATGGAAAGGCTGGGTTCGTCCTGCCAGCTCATCTGCTGCTTCTCCACCCAGGGTAAGCGGGAAACTACCAAAGTGAAGGCTGCCAGAGCTGTGGAGCGTTTACCGCTCACGGAAAGAGAATTATAAATACCGTTGAAGATGGAGAACTCGGCTTTGGTGCCGTTATCAGAGATTATGCTATGGGTGCCAAGCAAGTCCAGATCAACCTTCCAGCTCTCTTCATAAGTGCGGCTGCCTTTGGTGATAAGGAAGCGTTGAACCTGTCCGTAACTGAGCTGCAGGATGGGAGCCAGATCCTTCTCGGGAACAAAGGCGGCGATTCGTTCGTCTTCAGCAGGAGTACCACTGGAGACAAAGCTGTAAGTGCCATCCTCCTGCAGTATCTTGTAGTTGATAATGTGGCTAAAGAGAGTCTTAGAGCCTGCATCCACTCCCATTTGAGCATGAAAGTGCAGGTGAGGGACGGGGGAGCGTCCGGAATTTCCCACCTGGCCCAGCTTCTCTCCCTGCTTGATGTAGTCACCTTCCGCAAGCTTGATGGAGCCTTCCCTCAGGTGAGCGTAGAGGGTATAGATGCCGTAACCATGCGAGATAGACACGTAGTTACCCCAGTTATCCTGAGTGTTTATGCCACCCACGGGATTATCCGGAATGCTGTTTACCACTTTCACCACATAGCCTGCCGCTGCAGCGAAGACCTGCTTGCCGAAGCAGTAATAATCCTTCAGCTCAGTTTCGTTCTCCGAATACTTCTTACCTTTCCGATCTTCAATCTCAAAGTCCCAGGCGTAAGCCCAATCCTGCTTGTGAGTATGCTTGCCATTATGCGCCTGAGTGACAATCCACTCTCCGCTGATGGGCAGATGAAGCTGGGGCACTCCTGCACTGGAGAAGCGTCTGTATCTGGAGATATACGCATCCAAAGCCTTCTCCGGGTGCAGAATACCATAGTCGTTGATTATGGGAGAGCGCTGATGCACCCGAAGCCTGAGGGCAAAGATAGTGAGCATCACCACGATATTAACCGGTAGGGCGAAGATAGGCAGAAACAAGAAGCTGGGACGCCCTGCCATGGAATCTGAATAGTAGTACCTGCCAGAAAGAGCCAGAGCTACCACAAAACCCAGCACCGTGGCCAGAATAGCCAGCAGATAGGAGCTCTTGCCGGGAATCAGAAAGACGGAACCCACTGCCAGACTGATCAGGATAAGATTGAAGCCCGGGAAAAACATCCCATAGGTACTGCCCAGATTCACGTATTGCAGCAGAAAGAAGCAGATGCTCCAACCCACCAGCGAGAGCATAAAACCTATCCTGGTGATCAGCAGCAAGACCAGCGCCACCAGCATCCCTGCCAGGAGATCCGGCACAAAGACAATACTGCCCAAGCTTAGGAAGTAATCCTTCCAAAACCAGTTCAGTTCCAGACTATGCTGCCAGAGAAGCGGCTTCTGAAAGTTCAGCCCGGTAAAGTAACCGGTACGTGCCAGATAATACCAGAAAAGCGTGGCAGAGAGGCAAAAGGACAGGCTCATAGAGGGCATCTTGAGCCAACTCTGAGTGAGATAGTTCACCCCGATGTAGATCAGAAAAGTGGAAAACGAAGCCAGAGCAAGCAAGCCCACAAAGTGCAGACTCACTGTCTCCAAACCATTGTATGGATAGTAATAACCTATGGTGAGCCCGATCAGCAGGCTGTTGAAGCTCAAAACCCCGCTATCGGAATCCCAGCCCTCAAAACCCAGAAGCCGGGAAAAGAGAAGCGCTATCAGCAGAGAGAAGAGCCCCGCCAGCCCCACATAGGGCGAAACCATGGTCACACCCAGCAGAACCAGGCCTATCACTCTGCTATCGGAGAACATAGCAGTGGAATAGCTATGCGGAATAGCTCTCAGAAAGGCTTTGAGACCCCGGCCAAAGAGTGGATTCATCAGATATGTCTCAGATGCTCCGGAATATATTCCCTGGAGATGACGTCGCTCAAATCCTCTTTCTCGCGGATCACTTCCGCCTTCCCTGTTTCAGAGATCAGGATCACTCGGGGACGGAACTCGATAAACTGCATCCATTGGGTGTTGTTGTAAGCACCCACAGGACTGATCAGAACCTGTTCCCCCACATACAGATCCGGGAAAGGAACAGCGGAACGGATCAGGTCTATATTCATGCAGAGCGGTCCATAGAAGATCGTATTCTGATAAGCTCCGGGAAAGCTGCGGGTGGGGCTGACTTTCAGCTTGTACCACCAAGCCGTGATAGTGGTATTGACCCCGGCATCCAGGATGATCGCCCGTTCACCGGTTGGCAGATTCTTCTTGCCCAAAACTGAACTGATCAGAAATCCTGCCTCATCGATCAAAGCCCTGCCTGTTTCCAGAATCAGAGTGGGCTGATGATGGCTAACAAATTCAGACTCATTGAAGGCCACACCGATGGATTCGGCATACTGGTCAAAACCGGGAGAAGAGAACTCCCCGGGAGTATACTGCTCGTGCAGAGTATTCTGAGAGGCAAAACCCCCGCCCAGATCGATGTATTCCACCACCACATCCAGCTTGTCTTTCACTTTCTGAGCCAGATCAAGCAGAGCCTTGGCAGCATAATAATAAGCATGAGCATCAATGATAAAGGTGCCGATATGCGCATGCAAGCCTACCAAGCGCATAGTCTTGCCGCTGACCAGCCTCTGCACCGCCCGGTATGCTTCACCATTTTCATAGTTAAAGCCAAATCTGCTCCACTGAGGATAGATACCCGTATCCATATTGACCCGGATAGCCACACCAGGCACCACATCCAGCTCATGCGCCAGCTTCTCCACCAGATAGAGTTCGTCCAGATGGTCTATATGGATTCTGGCACCTTCCTCAATAGCCACACGCAGTTCTTCGGCACGCTTCCCGGGACCGTTGAAGATAATATCCTTGCCCGGAATGCCCAGCCGGCGCGCCATCTGGTATTCCATGCCGGATACCACTTCGGCCAGAGAGCCTTCCTGATGGAAGATATTGCAGACAGCTCCCAGATAATTGGTCTTATAGCTCCAGGCTTGCTGCACTCGGGGATACTGCTTGTGCATGCTTTCCTGCAAGCGGCGAAAGCGCTTGCGAATCTGTGTTTCTGAAAGAACGATCAGAGGAGAGCCAAAGGATTCCACCAAGCTCCTGATCTGCAGACCTTCGAGGTTATCCTGGTAGCGAACCACACTCTTGGCACCATATTTATTCATGTTCCCGGCGCTGTTGCGCTCGATATTGGGGGCAATATATGTCTTTTTCATTTCTACCTTCTTATCAATTCACTGCGGGCAGAGACTTCGCCCATGGTGGAGATATCCGCAATCACATCTTCTGCATGGCGGATAAACATTGTACCGCTCTTGGGTTCGGGAAGCGGTTCCTGCTCCAGACCCAGTGCTCTGCGAACCACTGCTGCAGGCTGGTTTTGCCCTGCTCCTTCGGCCAATCTGACCCAGGCGGGGAAGCGGGGATTGATCTCAATCAGATAATAAACTCCGTCGTAACCGCGCATCACCTCAAGTTCGCAGGGTCCCTGCCACTTTAGGATGCCAATCACCTTGCGGGCAAATTCTTCCAATTCGGCATTCTTGACTACCACTCCACCAAAGCCTTTCCCTTTATCTGTGATCACCAATTTCTTCTGGGCCACCATACCCAGAATGCCGCCATCTCCGGAACCCACGATCACGATGTTGTATTCATCGCCGGGAACCAGTTTCTGCAGTATAATGGGAAGTCCCCAGCGTGACTGGATATCGTAGAAATACTTGATACCCTCATCCACAGTATTAGCCTTGAAAGCTTCGTAATACCGTCCTTTGATCATCAGCGGGAATTGCTCCCGGCTGGAGATCACCTGGGTTACATCACTCACCAGATCTGTCTCCGGCACCGCAATACCTTTGGGAGGGAAAAAGCTGGCGAGCTTGGTTTTATCACGCAGGAGGAAGCAGGATTCTGTGGGCAGAAAAGTCTTGATTCCCAAAGCTTGCAGCTCTTCCTGCAAGCGGATGTAGAGGATCACTTCCGCATCCAGAGTGGGGATGATAACGTCTATGTGGCTCTTCTCCGTGATGTAGTGCATACGGCTCATGAAGGCTTCGGCACCCGCAGAAGGATAGGGCATTTGGTAAACTTCATCCACCAGGCCATCCACATAGATACCGGACTCCATGGAGTCATAAACCAAGCCAATGATCTTGCCCGTGAAGCCGGCGGCACGGATGCTACGGATAACGGGAACGCCCGGCTGAGGATTATCCCCGGTTTTCAGCCCGGTGACAGCTATGGTGATATCGAGGCCGGAGAGATCGGGATTATTCATCCGTCTTCACCAGTTTATATGCTTCCAGCATTAGGAAATAATGATCCAGATCGCTGCGTACCTGATCTTGAGTAACTTCATAGAGCTCTACCAGTTCCCGGATGATCTCATCCTCGCTTTTGCCTTGTTGCAAAGCTCTGAGTACGAGCAAACCCGTTTCGTTGCTCGTATAACTGTAGCCGGAATTGGGATCGAAGATAAAACCGTTATCGTTCATCGCCAATTGAGCCATGTAATCACTTTTCATAACTACTCCTGGATTAACCATTTACTATCTTACGAGTCATGTTGCTTGACCTAATGCAACATTTGATCCAATTAGGATAATACCCGCTAAGACTCTATAGCATACTCTGCGATTCGGGCTTTACTGCATAAAATACGTCTACAGCGCAAAAAACCCATCCGCTATTCACGGACGGGTTCTTTATAATGTGTTCCGGTTATGGGAACTTAATCTTCGAAGGGAACTACAGAGACGTATTTCTTTCCGCCCTGCTTGGTGACGAACTTGACGCGCCCGTCGATCAGGCTGAACAGTGTGAAATCACGGCCCATGCCAACGTTATCTGCAGCATGAATCCGGGTGCCTTTCTGACGTACGATGATATTTCCGGCGATGACGACTTCGGAGCCGTGTTTTTTCACGCCGCGGTATTTGGGATTGCTATCCCGTCCGTTACGACTGCTACCACCAGCTTTCTTGTGTGCCATTCTAATCCTCTCTTATGCCTGAATATCAGTCACTATAATATTTGTATATTGTTCGCGGTAACCTTTTTTCACCCGGTAACCTTTCCTCTTCTTGGAATGGAAAATCACCAGCTTTTTACCTTTACCGTGTTCGACCACATTGGCCATAACTTTTGCGCCTTCGACTACGGGGGTGCCAACCATGATCTGATCGTCTTTGCGGACGAGCAAGACCCTGTCAAACTCGAGAGCTTGACCAGCTTCCGCCGTATTCAGCAAGGGAACGCGAAGCACTGCGTTTTTTTCAGCCCTGAACTGAAATCCTTTAATTTCCACGATGGCGTACATCTTATCTCCTTTGGAATTATCTTGAAGTTGCATCATTTTTTAGCTGCGTCTATCTGTCAAGCGCAAAGAGAATCTTTTTCACAACGAGTAGATGAGAAAGGTTTTAAACCACAGAGGACACCACTTCACCATTTCCACTACTTCACCACTCTTTCTAAACCACAGAGGACACGGAGAAAAGCGGAGAAAAGCAGAGGGATGGTTAAAACAAAGTAAAGGAGTAAAAGAGGATAAGTGATTATTGAACAAGGAGTAAAGGGAGAGTTTTTGACGAATACGCACTTCACCACTCCATCACTCCATCATTATTGATTACTACAGAGAAGAGCGGAGATCTTGTCCATTTCGTCCATTTCGTCCATTGTGTCCATTGTTGCAGACCTGTGAAGCTCCCTCTCTCCGCTCATTTGTCCCCGACTCTTCACCGAGTCTTGGCCGACTCTTCCCGAACACTTTGCTCGGGAAGAGTCCTGCAAGACACGGTGAAGAGTCGGCGAGAGATAGGGAAGGCAGTAGCGCAGCCCGTTTATGGGGTGGTAGATCACCCTAAACTCCTCACTACGTCAGGTTTTAGGGCCTCGATAAATTCCGATTTACCACAGAGACCGGAGGTCTCTCCCGGCTGTTGACAATGTCATCATCGCCTAAACCCGGCTTTGCCGGGTGATGTATCAAAGCCCATGGTGAGCGGAGCGAACCATGGGTAGGAGATACAACATAAACAATACAAAAATAGTTTATCCCCCAGCCGGAGTGACTCCGGCTGGGGGATAAACTTTAGGAAAGGCAAAAGGGCACTAAACATGGTTTACCCATAGTTCAGGCTTCACTCTCACTATGGGCTAAGTTACATCACCCCGCTCCGCGGGGTTTTCTTAAGTTCTGGCTTCCTAACTTCTAACTCCTAACTCCTAACTTCTAACTCCTTACCTCTTTAACTCCTTTCCTCTGTTTTAAAAATCCTTTGTGGTTTTTAAATCCTACCTCACAGCCAGCACCTTGTAGAAGCGGAAAAGATCATCCGGATCAAGGCTGATCTCGTGCAGGCAGCCCTCCACATGATCGGCCAGAACGTCCCAATCTTCTGCATAGGGATCTGTGGAGACCAGCACCCGGTAGTAACTTGCTCCGCTCACGGGAGACCAGCTCAGTTGCAGAAGCGTGGCAGAAACCATCTCCAGCACAGGATTCTCCGGAGCGGCTACAGTATAGTAGTAAAGATTCTCGCAAGCCAGATCGTACCAGGGCTCGAAATTGACTATCCCGCTGCCTTCTTCATCGTCCCAGATGGTGGCTTCGATATCATCCGGATCGGTGTAGCCCCAATATGTGTAAGGAGCGTTGATGGTGTCCGCAGTATTGTTGCGGAGATTCATTGCATTGCTATAAATCCGGTTCCAGATGGTGGGACTGTTACCAAAGGCCAAGGTTCCGCCATTATACATGAGCCCTGTACCACTGAGTCCTAAGATATTGCAATTATGAAGGCTCAGGCTTCCGCCATTTTGGATAATCCCGTTGCATGCATTGTCCATTTGAAGCTCTTGCAGTACGATGGCAGGATTTCCATCCAACTTCAAGAGGTTATGATTGCTCAGTGCAATCCGGCAGTTCAGGAAGTTCACTGTGCCGTTGCTGATGTGAACAGCACAAAACTCATCCGGAGGAGTATGGTTCTGGTCCAATCCGGCATTAAGAACCGTAAGGTAAGATAAGTTGCAGACGGCATCCGGATTGTAGATCCTGAGACCAATCCAAGTGCTGGGAAGGGAGGCATTCATCCCGCGGAAAGTCACCGGCTCTTCCAGAGTACCCAGTGTGTTCAGTGCTCCATTCACTTGGAGATATGTTTCAGTACTGTATAGAGCATAGTCGGCAAATATAACCTCAGTGCCTGCCGGGAGGTTGAGCGTCACCCAGTCATTGACCATTAACCAATTATTGAGCTTGTATGGCAGGCCAAAATTGGGCCAGGTGGCAGAGTGAGTTTGATAGGCTGAACTGATCAGTATGTAGGGATTTGCTGCACTTGAGATGCTAACTCCCGTGAAGCTGTCCAGCAGGTCTGCACTGCAGGATATGGGAGCACCGCCGATGTTTGAGATACTCAGCCCATTCACTGTGAGGGAGAAATAGGGTGCGTTATTGGCCACATACCCGCTCCAGCCCAGATCCGCCATTGTAAGGTTGGCAATAGTCATGATATCACTGGTTTGCATATCCGTGCAGGTTATCCCGTCGCCATAGCTGTATTGGATCAGGCTATTGGAGATGGAAACGTTTGATGCGCCGGCTACATGCAAGGCTCGCCTGGAGCCATAATCGTCCTGAGCCCCGGCATAAAGAATCTGGCAATGGGCAAAATCGGCATCCCAACTGGAGTTGTAGAGGACAAAACCTCTCCAGTAATTAGTGGAGGAGGGATAGCGGGTGAAGATGATGGGATTGTCCTCGGTGCCAAGGGCTGAAACAGCTCCATTGAAGGCCAGAGTTTTATTGTCTCCAATCCAAAACACGCAGCCGGGATCAAAGCTGATGCTGGAGCCGGGATTGCCTGTGATGCCTTCTTCGCAGCGATAGTTGTAGCCGTGATTGGTAAAGTGCACCGCTCCATAAACTCCGTTGTAGTGGAAGAGACGGATATCATTATTGGTATTTCCCGTGAGAGTGAGGTTTGTGAAGGAGCCGACCTTGGCGGGCAGAATGGAGAGGGGATTGCGCAGGCAATTGGAGATGCTGAGGTTGCTCACAGCAAAGATGAAGTCATCATCGTTGCACCAAAGGCCATCAGTTCTGCAGCCATTGATCTGCACATTGTTGATCTGAACGTTGTCTGTACTGCTCAGATCTGCCAGACGTAGCGCTTGAGCATCACAGTTTGTGATCTGGCAGTTCTGCAGGCTCAGCAAAGTGGCACCTGCATCCTCTATCCAGCCATTGTCGTATCCATATTGATTGCGTTCGCCACCGTTATTAAACTGACAGGATGCAAAGCTGGCACTGCTGTTGTTGTATAGATAAACGCGATCCCAGAAATAGGTGCTGGATGGCACCCGGTCAAAGATTATGGGTGCTTCCGGACTACCAATTGCTGTGAGGGTGCCGGATACTTCCAAACAGCGATAACGCTCAAAATAGAAGATGGTGCCGGGTTGGAAGGTAACCTGCGTGTAGTTCACATAGAGGTTTGCCCCGCTCACTTGATAAGGATAGCCGTGATTGGTGAGAGTTTGGCTGGCAAGGTATCCACCATTTACAAAGCGAATAACATTATGAGCGTTGTTTGTGAGCGTGATACCCGAGATTTGATGAGCCCAATTTGCGGAAACACTTAGCGGATAGGCGTTGCAAGCGTTCACCGCTAGGCCATTGATGGTGAGATTGTAGCTAGAAGCGTTTTGATAGATGGCATCCATACCGCAGCCGTCTATGCTAAGATTGTTTATCACGAGATCATCCTGATCGCTGTCTGTACTATCCATGTATATAGCACGGCAATAGGCATTGTTGATCTGGGTATTCTCGATCAGAACGGTATTTGCTCTGTAAAGTGTGAAGGCATCCTGCACATGGTTGTATTGGTTGCTGCTGGCACAATAGTTCAGGATGCAATGATCGAAGTGGGCATAGGAGGTTCCGGCGTTCAGATAGAAACCACGCCAGTTTTGAGTGGCACCTGGCAATCTGGTGAAGATAATGGGGTTTGCTTCTGTGCCTATT
Organism: Candidatus Cloacimonadota bacterium; assembly: GCA_029567705.1. Classification (GTDB taxonomy): domain Bacteria; phylum Cloacimonadota; class Cloacimonadia; order Cloacimonadales; family Cloacimonadaceae; genus PHBP01. The sequence continues at coordinate 3,139 of JAKPXC010000094.1, read as the reverse complement.
GCAGAGATAGTGCCATTCACACTAAAGCCCATTGAGTATCCCATCTGAAACTCGCATCCTGCTTCGATGGTGAGATTTATGTAGTTTGTATTGAGATCGACGTTTTCGCAGACATAGGGATAATCCCAATCCCGTACAGTCGTGTTTCTACGGATATAACCATCATTGTGAAGAAAAATGCGGTTGTCGTTGTTATCTGTTAGGAGCGGAGCATTATCCAGAAAGTCTAATAGGTTCGCCGGCATGGAAATGGGTCTTCCACAATCGCTGATGCTAAGATTGGAGTATTCCAAGCTCAAATAGCTATTGCGGATATAGAGCCCGGTATAGGAACAATCCTGGATGCTTACATTATTGAGGTTCAAAACGGCTTCATTGCTCCCATCCCAATAGATGCCATAGCTGGTTCCTCCCGGGATAACCGTATTTGAAATGCTGATGCTGGCTGCACCATTGACATTGATGGTGGGTTCTGGGCTCCCATACTCTGGAACTCCGCAACCGCTGAACTGGCAATAATCCAGGTTTGCAGTGCTGCCATTGGCGAAGTTTATTCCTCTCCAAGTATAGGTTGAAGCCGGAGCAAAACTGATGGGTAGGATATCGCTGCCATCGGCTACCAAAGACGAGTTGTTGCCGACGTACAGAGCACCATGGTTGTTGAAACGCAAACCGCTTCCCGGCTCCAATGTGAGAGTGGCTCCATTATATATGGAAAGAGAGGATTCCACACAATAGGGGATGCTGTGATAGGGTAATGTGTAGCTGGAGTAGATGGCAGTATCCCATAACAGCAGCATTTCCTGTCCCTCCCAAGCTGTGCTGAGACTTGTCAGTCCTGCCAGATTGGCACAATTGGCGATGATGGGATATGAATTGCTGTGATGAATTGTGATATCGCTCCAGGTTAATGTGGGATAAGCGCCATTGGGTATTCTCACTCCACTTGCGCAGCCATCCACAAACAAATCAACGATACTCACGACACTGCTGTTTCCTGTGATGTATATCCCGCTGCCGGCCACGCTGTTGATATCCAGGCCGCTGATGTTTACGGATGAGTTGCTGATATAGACACCGTGAGAATTCACGTTTGAGCCCAGACTGCTATTCACGATGTTGATATTGGAGGAGTTCTCTATACGCAAGAGACCTGTCCAATCCTCAGAGCGTCCCATTGAGCAATGGTTCAGGGTGCTGTTCTCGGCAGAGCTGAAGATGAGTCTGGTATAGTAATTGGCAAAATCGAGGGAACTGAACACTATCGGTTGAACCGCTGTGCCCATGGCAGAAACAGAACCTTCGATTGTGAGGCTGGAACCATTTTCAAAGAAGATATTTACTCCAGGCTCAATTGTGAGAGTGGCACCATTCAATACCCTGATGTTACCCCGTATTTGATGAGGATTGTTGGACATCAAGAGAGTGGTATCCGTGGTGATATCCGAATTGATAACCAAAGCCCCGTAAACAAGGCTCATCCAAAGCATCAGAAAAGACAAAACAAGCAGGCTTCTTTTCATAACAGGCTCCTGTATCTCTTAGTATTGCATACTCACTAGAGCAAAATATTGCGGGATTAAATACAGTGCTGGTTGTTACCTGTCAAGAGCAAGTTTGGGGTTATTCTATATCAAAGGATTGATTTGCGCATACAAGCCGCTGCAAAGAAGGCTTCCTGTTCACCAGCCAGCCTGTGATGCCTGTTCTATCTCTCATTCCCACAATAGCTTCTACCTGAAAGCGTTCAATCAAGCGTCTCTTGACACTGTGGAAGATTTGATACAGTACGAAGGAAAGGAGATTTGCCTCTTGACAAATAGTCCAGATGCTGAATTTGTGCAAGTTAATGAAATCTTGAGCCTTAGCCAAAGGGCTGGGCTATTGGAGAAGAATAATGGAATATCCTTTCAAAGACGTCGAACGCAAATGGCAGGAAGTGTGGAAAGAGAAGCGCCTTGCTAATGCCACAGAGACATCCGCCAAGCCGAAGTACTACGTGCTGTCCATGTTCCCCTATCCCTCGGGAGCTCTGCACTGTGGCCATGCCTCAAACTACTCTATCGGCGATGCCATCTCCCGACTAAAGCTCATGGAAGGATACAACGTGATGCAGCCCATGGGCTACGATGCCTTCGGGATGCCGGCGGAGAATTTTGCCATCCAACACAATTCCCACCCCCGCTTCACCACTGAAGACAACATTGCAATCATGCGCAAACAATTTAACATCATGGGCTTCGGCTTTGATTGGGATAGAGAACAAAGCACCTGCCGTCCCGAGTATTATCACTGGGGTCAGTATATCTTCAAACGCCTCTACGAGAAAGGGCTGGTTTACCGCAAGAAGTCGTTTCAGAACTGGTGTGACGATTGTCAGACAGTGCTGGCCAATGAGCAGGTGGAAGACGGCGCTTGTTGGCGTTGTGGTAGCTCAGTGATCCAGAAAGAGCTGGAACAGTGGTATTTCCGCATTACGGATTATGCAGAGGAGTTGCTTGATTTCAGCGGTGTGATCGAATGGCCGGAACGGGTTATGACCATGCAGAAGAACTGGATCGGCAAGAGCACCGGCACCAAAATACACTTCCTGCTGGAAGGCTCAAACCAGGTCATCCCCGTCTTCACCACCCGTCCGGATACCCTCTTTGGAGTAACCTTCATGGCTCTGCCTCCCGAGCATCCTCTGGTGATCAAGTGGCTGGAAAGCGAAGCTCCGGACAGCCCCATGCAGGCCTTCTGCCACAAAGTGATCAATGAAGACAAGATCAGCCGCAGTGCCGCAGAGACCACCAAAGAAGGCATCTTCAGCGGCAGATACTGCATCAATCCGGTCAATGGCGATAAAGTCCAGATCTGGATCACAAACTACGTGCTGATGGATTACGGCACAGGTGCCGTGATGGCGGTTCCGGCTCACGACCAGCGGGACTTTGACTTTGCCAGGAAGTACGATATTCCCATGAAGATAGTGATTCAGACTCCTGGGAAGAACTTGATTCTGGAAGAGATGCAGGCAGCCTACACCGAGCCTGGCATCATGGTGAATTCTGCCAGCTTCGACGGCTAGGAAAGCACCGCCGCCAAAGAAGCAATCTCGCTCTGGATCGAAGAACAGGGCTATGGCAAACGCACGGTT
>JAKPXC010000083.1 GCA_029567705.1 Candidatus Cloacimonadota bacterium | reverse complement strand
GTAAGACCGTCGTGCAACGACCTGGTAAACCTCATGCGTAAAGAACTAATGAGTGATCAAGAACTGCAGAAAACCATAAATATCAACCTAAACTTGGGAACTGCTATGTCCGTAAACCAGTAGTTAATGTCCAAACTCCAGAAACCCGATAAATCGGGTTCTCTATTAGTTCTTTGCACCCTCGCTATAATCTGGCGTATATGCTGGGAATTCTTTCGTTTATTGCAAAGACGGAGATGATTGGAGCACTCAAACCCGTTCATGGAGGAGTTGTGGAGTGACTTGACAGCCAACGGGCGCGAAGAAGCACAGTTTATTCAGTATACTAATGCCCACCAATCGCTAAAAAGCGACATGATGTCGCTTCCACTTTCCGGGCACTCCCAATTTATCGTGGACTCTTCGCCGTGTCTTGCAGGACTCTTCCCGAACACTTTGCTCGGGAAGAGTCCTGCAAGAGTCGACGAAGACTCGGCAAGTCCATTGGAAGCAATAAGTGACTTGACAACGAGCTTGCCTCGTTAAAACTGACCCTGCAAAAGGAGTTTCGTATGAATAAGAAGATTCGTAAGTCCTACACCTTCGATGACGTGCTGCTGGTTCCGCAGTACTCACCCGTTTTGCCCTCACTGGTCGATCTGCACACCCGAATCAGTCCAACCATAGAGCTGAATGTCCCCGTGATGAGTGCCGCAATGGATACAGTCACTGAACACGCCTTGGCTATTGCAATGGCGCGGGAAGGCGGGATCGGGGTAATCCATAAAAATCTCAGTATCGAGGAACAGGCCAACGAAGTTCATCTTGTTAAACGTGCCGAAAGCGGAGTGATCACCAGTCCATACACCATTTCTCCCGATGACAGTTTGGAATATGTTCTAAAACTAAAAGCAGAGCACAAAGTGGGAGGTTTTCCTGTGGTGGAAGACAAAGTCCTAGTGGGGATACTCACCAAGCGTGATATCCGCTTTGAAACCAATCTGAAGAAGAAAGTCCGCGAGCTTATGACACCCAGAGAGAAACTTATCACTGCAGCTCCAGGGGTATCCAATAAAAAAGCCTGCGAATTGTTACAGAAGCATAGAATAGAGAAGCTCTTGCTGGTCAATAAGGATGGCAGCCTGGCAGGAATGTTGACCGTCAAAGACATTATGAAAGATATCCAATACCCCAACGCTGTGCAGGATAAAAAGAAACGTCTTTTGGTGGGCGCTGCTGTCGGTGTGACGGGAGACTTTCTGGAACGGGCTCAGGAATTGGTGCGCAGTGGGGCAGACCTCCTCACTATAGACACTGCTCATGGTCATCAAATCAATATCCTGAACGCCATCAAGACAATTAAGAAACATCTTTCCACAGACCTTATGGCAGGCAATATCGCCACTGCCAAAGCTGCTCAGTACCTGATAGATGGCGGAGCAGATCTGATAAAGGTTGGGATAGGCCCCGGCTCTATTTGTACTACCAGAGTGGTGGCAGGCATTGGGGTTCCTCAGCTTACTGCTATAATGGATTGTGCAGAAATGGCGGCCAAACACTCCATTCCCATAATCGCTGATGGCGGCATCAAGTTCTCCGGCGATATCGTGAAAGCTCTGGCCGGAGGGGCAAGTGCGGTGATGATTGGTTCCCTCTTTGCCGGTACCGATGAAAGCCCGGGAGAATACATCATATACAATGGCAGAAGGTTTAAGACCTATCGTGGTATGGGTTCCATTGGAGCTATGAAGAGAGGAAGCAAGGACCGGTATTTCCAGGAGTCCAGTGACGAAAACAAGCTGGTGGCAGAGGGAATTGAAGGCATGGTTCCATACAAAGGCCCTCTGAAGGACTATTTGTTCCAGCTTGTGGGAGGTATCCGCAGTGGGATGGGTTATTGCGGAGCAGCCAATCTGAAAGAACTTCGTAGCAATGCCGAGTTCATCGAGATCACTCCGGCCGGGTTGAAGGAATCGCACCCCCACGATATCCGCATCACCAAAGAAACTCCCAATTACCAGAGCAGTGACTGATAGCTTTGAGAATCTGATCCGCGATTTTGGCTTTTACCTTAAGGTGGAGAAAGGGCTGGCTCAGAACAGCCTGGATAGTTACTCCAGTGATTTGAGGGATTTTTTGGGCTACCTGCAGAAGGATGTGGATAAGATCGATCATAACGACTTGCTGGATTACTTCATCAGTCTGCAGCAGACCGGCTTGGTCAATGCCAGCCTGGCACGGCGCAGAGTGGCAATCAAGCAGTTCTACAGCTATCTGGAAGAGATGGGAAAGCCGGGAAAGCTGGATTTTGAGAAGGTTCCCAGCATTAAGATAGAGAAGCATCTACCGGATTTTCTCTCTGTGGAACAGATGCTGGCATTTCTGGATAGTTTGCCACAGAACAGCCTCTTGGAGCAACGCAATAAAGTCATGCTGGAATTGCTCTATGCCTGCGGGTTGAGAATCTCGGAGCTCTTGGGGCTCAGAACTCATGATCTGAACTTGGCTGAAATGGTTATTTTGGTGCAGGGGAAAGGCAGCAAGCAAAGATTCGTACCCTTCCCGGATGCTGTGGCGGAGCTATTGGAACGCTATCTGAGGCAGACCAGACCGGCTATCATCAAATTCGGAAACACGGATATACTCTTTCCCAATAGCCGAGGCGAGCAAATGAGCCGAATGGGCTTTTGGAAAATCTTACGTGCTGCTTGCCTGAAAGCCGGAATCAAACAGCAGATTACTCCGCATACCTTCAGGCATTCGTTTGCGACGCATCTGCTGGAGGCAGGAGTGAACCTCAGGATTGTGCAAGCTCTTTTGGGGCATGCCAGCTTGGATACTACTCAGATCTATACACATCTGGATATGAGGTATCTGATAAACACACATAAAATATATCACCCCAGGGGATGATAAAGGAGATAGAAAGTGAAACGGATCGTATTGATCTCAACAGCATTGGCAATTGTTCTCATGATGTTGGTGGCTTGCCAGAAGAAAGAAGCACCGGCAGAGACACTCAAGAAAGTAACAGTAACCTTGGATTGGACTCCCAATACCAACCACACAGGGCTTTATGTGGCCAAAGAACTGGGATATTTCAAAGAGCTGGGCTTGGACGTGGAGATTGTACAGCCCGGTCAGAACACCACAGATCAGGTAGTAGCCTCCGGAAACAGCCAGTTCGGTATCAGTTACCAGGAAAATGTGGTTCTAGCCAGGGCACAGGGTATTCCTCTGGTTTCCCTTGCTGCCGTTATTCAACACAATACCTCGGGCTTTGCTTCCCTGAAAAGTGCAGGAATCACAAGTCCTGCGCAGTTTGAGGGTAAGCGTTACGGCAGTTGGGATTCTCCTTCGGAACTGGCGATTCTTAAGACCGTGATGGAAGATAGTGGAGCAGATTTCAGTAAGTTGCAAGTGGTTTCCGGGGTCTATGATTTCTTCACTACAATCGGTAAAGATGCCGATATTGAGTGGATATTCGATGCTTGGACAGGTGTCGAAGCCCGTAACAAGAGCGTGGAACTGAATTATATCCCGCTCAAGGATTTAAACCCGGTGTTTGACTATTATACTCCTGTGATTATCTGTAACGAAACACTTCTGCAAACAGATCCGGAAATGGTGAGGAACTTCATGGCTGCTGTTTCCAAAGGCTATGAATACTGCATTACCGAGCCGGTAAAAGCTGCGGATGTGCTTCTGAAGCATGTCCCGGAGCTTGATGCTGAACTGGTGAGGAATTCTCAAGGCTATCTGGCTGCAGAGTATAAGAGCGATGCTTCCAAGTGGGGATATCAGAAGAATGAAGTCTGGAGAAGATTCATTGATTGGGCTTTCGACAACCGCATCATAGACACTTCAGTGATTTCTGAAAAAGCATTCACAAACGACTACCTGCCTCAATAATGGCACTTCTTGAAGCTATTGGGATCAGCAAGAGCTTTCTTTTCCACAAACAGTGGGTGAAAGTGCTTGCTGATCTCGCTTTTGAGATATCAGAAGGAGAGTTTGTCTCCATCATCGGCTCCAGCGGGTGTGGGAAAAGCACACTGCTGGAACTCTTTGCCGGGATCACTGCTCCTGATAGTGGTTCTATTATCTTGGCCGGGGAGGAGATCACCGGGAGAAGTGGCCTCTTGGGCTATATGCCGCAGGAGGATCTACTCTTTCCCTGGCTGAGCACCAGGCAAAACGCCTTGCTCCCTGCCAAAATCAAGCATCATGACCTGAAACAGGCGAAAGCCAAGATTGAAGATTTACTACCGGTCTTTGGGCTGGAAAAACATGCAGACCTGCTGCCTTATCAGCTATCAGGGGGGCTTAAACAAAGAGTGGCACTGCTCAGAACCTATATGATAGGTTCTCGGCTTCTGCTGCTGGATGAGCCCTTTGCTTCTCTGGATGCCCTCACCCGGATGCAGATGCAGGATTGGCTGCAAGAGATACAATCACGGCTAAAGCTTACCATTATTCTGGTGACACATGATATCCGAGAAGCTCTCCGGCTTTCAGACCGGATTGAACTAATGGAGAAGAATCCTGGGCGTTTTGTGCAGAGCTACAAACTGGAGCCTGAGATAAAAGACCAACCAAGCTCTATGGACAGTCTGCTTCAGGAGATACTTAGCAAGTTTTAAGCGGGAATCAGGGCTTTGCCGATCAGATCGCAGAGATCAAGATCGTGCTTTTCCAGAAAGTCATTCAGACCTTCCAGACAATCCGGAACAGCTTTGGGGTTGTAGAAATTTGCTGTGCCCAGCGCTATGGCTGAAGCTCCGGCATAAAAGAATTCCAGGGCATCCTGCCAGGTGATTATCCCGCCCATGGCCAAGATGGGTATCTTTACTGCTTGGGAAACCTTCCAGGTATTGGCCAAAGCTATGGGTTTGATAGCTGGGCCGCTATAACCGCAAATGCCTTTGGCAATGAAAGATTTTCCTGTTTGGTAATCCAGAGCCATACCAAAGAGGGTATTAATCAGAGCGATACTATCCGCTCCTCCGGATTCCGCTGCTTTGGCAATCTTGGCTATGTCTGTGACGTTGGGACTTAGCTTTACTATCAATTCCTTGTCTGTGAGGGGGCGAAGCTCACTGATAAGCCTCATCACTACATATGGATCCTGGCCGAAGGCTATGCCTTCGTTTTCCACATTGGGGCAGGAAACATTGAGCTCATAAGCATCCACCATCCTGGTCGCTTCCAGGTGCCGGATCATCATAGCAAAGAGATTGGTGCTTTCTGCCGAGATACTTACAATGATCGGAACACTTAACTGAGCTTTAAGTTCCGGCAGGTTTTCGTTGATAAAGGCATTCAATCCCGGATTCTGAAGACCGATGGAATTGAGCATCCCGGCCTGGGTTTCATAGAGCCGGGGAGGGGGATTGCCTATCTTGGGCTCTGGAGTGATAGTCTTGCTTACATAAGCTCCCAAAATATTCAGGTCATAGAAGGCGGAGTATTCTGTGCCAAATGTCCCGGAGGCTACTGTGACGGGATTCTGCAGATTGAGCTTACCGAGTTGGGTGGATAATCTGTTCATATCAGCTCCCAACGGACTTGATCTCCGGGAAACACAGCGCCGTCTTTACAGACTCTTTTGTAAACCCAATTGCTCATTTTCCCAATGGGTATTGAGCAGCCATGGCAGACGCCAACTCCGCAGGCCATATAAGCTTCCATTGATACCTGGAGGGCTATATCATATCTTCTGCAGATCTCGGCAACAGCTTTGAGCATGGGAGTGGGACCGCAGGCGCAGACCATGTCTATACGTTCGTTTTGGATTAAGTTCACCAAGCCTTGCGTGGCTAATCCTTTGTTTCCGGCGCTGCCGTCTTCTGTCCAGGCGTCATCGCAGGGGAAGATGTCTTCCGTGTGTTTGCCTCCGTGAATCCAGGTGCTGAAACAGGTGGAGGGAATCTTCTTCCGCAGGTAGAAAAGAGGTGGATAACCAATGCCACCGCTAATCAGCGCAATCATCCCACGCTCCGGTATCTCAAAGGAATTCCCGAGAGGGCCGATCACTTCCAGAGAATCACCGGGACGCATATGAATAAGCTTTCTGGTTTCAATGCCGAAGGATTTTATCATGAGTTTGATGGAAGAGCCTTCAATATTGTAGAGGCTGATGGGTTTAAAGAGTCTGGGCAGGGCAGCAAGACCCTGCATAGCTCTTACTTCGAAGAAGTTGCCGGGCAATGATAGCCCGGCCATTTCTTCGGATCTAAAGCTGATTATAGCATAGTCGGATCTGATCCGATCTATGCTCTCGAGCCTAACTGTCCTGTGTATAGGGTTTCGCATATCACGCTTCCCAGGTAATTCTCCCGCGGCACAGGGTCTTTACCACTTTTCCTTTTAGCTTCTTTCCCATCCAAGGATTATTCTTAGCTTTGGATAAGGTAGTTTCAGGACTTAGTTCTGTCAAGTCATTTATATCTACAATGGTCAAATCTGCGGGATTACCTGCAGAAATACGCTTGTCGCCCAGATTCATGAGTGTGGCAGGAGCGATGCTCATGGCTTCCACCAGGCGTTCCAGGCTGAGATGGCCTTTGGTTACAAGCCTGTCGTACAGCACTGCGAAAGCAGATTCAAATCCTGTGATGCCGAAGGGAGCATGATCAAACTCCCGCTCCTTCTCAAAATCTGCGTGGGGAGCATGGTCTGTGGCTATGCAATCTATCAGGCCGTCTCTGAGGGCAGCAACCAAGGCTTTTCTGTCCTTCTCGGAACGCAGCGGCGGTTTCATCTTGGTGTTGGTGTCAAAGCCCAGGCAGGCTTCTTCATTGAGTGTGAGGTGATGGGGAGTGACTTCACAAGTGATCTTCATACCGTTGAGCTTGGCCTGGCGCACTAGTTCCAGGGATTTGGCGGTGCTGATATGGGCAATGTGCAGGCGGGCTTTGCTGTTTTCTGCCAGCATTATGTCCCGGGCGATGATGACTTCTTCTGCCAAAGTCGGAATACCGGAAAATCCTAGCTGGGAACATATCTTTCCGCTATGGATTTGTCCCTTGCCGGCAAGATTGTAATCTTCGGCGTGAATGATGAGAGGTATATCAAAGTTTGTGGCATACTTCATGCAGGAAAGCATCAGCTTAGCATTCTGAACACATTTACCATCATCAGAGACTGCAATGATTCCGCCTTCCTTCATGTTCGCCATCTCGGAGATTTCTGCACCTTCAAGCTTTTTGGTGATGGCACCGATCACATGAACTTTGCAGAAGCCAAGGTCTTTGGCACGTCTTTGCACATATTCCACGGCTGCGATGTTATCTACCACAGGGTCGGTGTTTGGCATGGCGCAGATAGTAGTGAAGCCGCCTTTGGCAGCGCTTTTAGTGCCACTGATGATATCTTCCTTGTAGGTTTGTCCTGGATCTCTGAGGTGGCAGTGCAAATCCACAAAACCGGGGAAGACATGCAGTCCTTCTGCATCTATCTCGTTATCCGCTTTCACTTTTATCACGTCGTCAACCCGGGTGATTATCTCGTCGGTGATCAGGATATCTTGCTTGATCAGCTTACCTTCGATGTATACGGTTCCGTTCTTTATGAGTGTCTTCAAGTTTTCCTCCCTTTATGCCTTTCCGCCCAGAATCAGGAACATCAGCGCCATCCGGACAGCTACGCCATTGGCGACCTGTTCCACAATGATGCTCTGCCTGCCATCGGCAATCTCCGGCAGAATCTCGATCCCGCGGTTCATGGGACCGGGGTGCATGATAAGAGCATCCTGTTTGGCCCATTTGATTGTCTCTTTGGAGAGCACATAGTGCTTAGAGTATTCTTCCAAGCTGGGGAAGAGCCCTTCGGTTTGTCTTTCCAATTGCATTCTCAAGCCCATAACCACGTCTGCATCCTGCAGAGCGGTCTTGAGATCGTATTCCACCCTGCAGCCATAGATATCTTCCATGGAGCCTGGCATAAGGGTGCTGGGACCACAGACTGTGACAGAAGCGCCCAGCTTCTTCATTCCGATGAGGTTGGAGCGTACCACGCGGCTATTGAGGATATCGCCCACAATGGTTACTTTCAACCCTTCCAGGCTGCCCAGTTTTTCCCAGATGGAGAAGATGTCGAGCAGGGCTTGAGTGGGATGGGCATGACGTCCATCTCCGCCATTGATAACAGGCTTTCCGGAGTACTTATGTACCAATTGAGGGCTGCCGGGACTGCTGTGACGGATGCAGTATAGGTCTATGCCCATGGCGTCCAGGGTGTACACAGTATCCTGCAGGCTTTCACCTTTCTGTAGAGCAGAAACCGATGCCTGGAAGCTGACCACATCTGCAGATAGTCGGCTGGCAGCCAGTTCAAAAGACATTCTGGTGCGGGTGCTATTCTCCACGAAAAGGGTACAGATGGTTTTTCCGCGCAGAGTGGGGATCTTTTTGTACTCGCGGAGGTTGATTTCTTTCATGCCTTGTGCCGCTTCAAGAATATAGAGGATTTCTTCAGCGGAATAATCGTCGAGATCGAAGACGTTTCGTCCTAGGAATTGAGGTGTATCGTTCATTCTAACTCCTTTCTACCTCTCTGGGTAAGATTAAAGGTATCATATTTTGTCGCCAGTCTATCCATGCATAGAATTAGTCAAGCGAAATCACATGGAAGAAAGCAGAAGGCGTTGAACTGAGACAAAAGTCTTGACTGATTCATCAGCTTCAAATATCCTGCCATGAAAAGAAATTCTGTTCAGGAGAATACTATGAAGAAGATAACGATAGTGCTGCTTGCCGGATTGTTATTGCTCGCTGCTTGTGCAGCGCCAAGACAAAAGCTCACTCCTCAAGCCAACGTTGCTCTGAAAACTGCCAATGTTTACTATGCCCAGAGAGACATCGAGAAAGCCGAGGTTTACTATCGGGAAGTACTCACATCCAACCCCAATCACGTTTTAGCCCTTACCCGCATGGGCGATATTAACCTTCATAAAGGCGAGACTATGGCCGATCGCAGCGTTGAATTCAACCAGGCTGCCTATGGCTATTACAAACAAGCCGTTCAGAACTATGAAGCCTTTACAGATCTCGAAGATGAAGACTATGTAGAAATCAGGAACCTCAAACGCCGTCAGGAAGCCGCCTGGACCAGAGTTTTCCGTGCTGCTGAAAACCTTCATACAGCAGGAAACTCCAGAGAAGCTCTCACAACTTTCGAAATCACTGCAGCTCTGGATTCCACCCGTTTTGAGCCCCTTTATAAGATGAAAGATATCTATACCCGTGATTTCGATGATGATGTCAAAGCCGAACAAATGATGCAGCGTATCATCAGAATCAGACCTGATGATGCTGCCATATTAGCAGAAATGGGCGGATTCTATTATAACAACCAACGCTTTCAGGAAGCTCTGCAATTCTTCCTCAGAGTAAGGAATCAAAACCCCAGAGATATAAACAATCTCCTCAATATTGCTGCCTGTCATGTGGAAATGAATGAACTGGAAAGCGCTATGATTGTCACCAGAGAAATCCTCGAGTTCGAGCCCGACAATGAAGTAGCTCTCACCAATGCTCAATTGCTTTCAGCCAGAATGAACGACAATCCCGGCCGGATAAACTATCTCAAACGTTTGCTACTGAAAAGAGACAATTCCGATGATTATACCACCATCTGTTCTCTGCTGAGTCAGACTGGACAGTATGTCGATCTGATCACCTATGCCGAGAAATGGTATGCCTACGATAACACTAGCAAGTTTGCAGTTCAATTCATCATTCTGGGTGCTCAGAACACCAGTAATAGACCCCTGGAACAGAGATATCAAACCATACTTCGCGGTATGCAATAACCCCACTATTTAGCTTATGCCTGTTCACGCTTGTGGGCAGGCTTTTTCTTTGGTTCTATGAAATCGCCAAGCAAGTCCTATCTCTTTGCCGGATTCACCATTTTGGCATGGTCTACCGTCTCAACGGCATTTGAACTGAGCCTGAAGAACTTCACTCCTCTGGGCCTGCTTATGGTTGCCAGCCTCACGGCTCTTGGTATCATTACACTCCTGCGTCTCTTTATATCCTCGCCGATAGTGAGCTCAAAGATCAGTATAATCACTCATCTCAAGCTCTCTTTTATACCGGGTCTGCTCAATCCCTTGGTCTACTACCTTGTTCTGCTGGTTGCCTACGACCGCTTGCCGGCTCAGGAAGCTCAGGTACTGAACTACACTTGGGCAATAATTCTGGCATTGCTTTCGGTTGCAATCAATAAAGAACGCTTTCGCAGCCGGGATTTGATAGCCTTGGTTTTGAGCCTGCTGGGAGTCTTGATTATCTCCAGCAAGGGTAGAATCAGTAGCTTCCGGTTTGAAGATCCCTTGGGAACAGCTTTGGCACTGGGTAGTTCACTGATCTGGGCAAGCTATTGGATCATAAACATGCGGGACAAGAGGGATGGACTTATCAAGCTCTATTACAATTTCCTTATCGGATCGGTCTTTATTCTACTAATAGTAATCTTTGGACACGCCCCCTTGCTAAGGGAGGGATTAAAACCTCAGCTTACCACACTGATTCCGGCTATCTATGTGGGCATCTTTGAGATGGGGCTCACCTTCTTTCTTTGGCTCAAGGCACTGGGTTATTCGAAAAGCACTGCCGACCTATCAAATCTAATCTTTGTCACGCCCTTCATTTCTCTGGTTTTCATAGCGCTGATCCTAAAGGAAAGCATCGCTCCTGCCACAATTATTGGATTGATTCTGATTGTAGGCTCAAATCTCTATCAAAAAATGGGTATTGGAAGATCGTGAGCTGATCCACCTCTTCTTGCCCATCAAGTTTGTTCAAACCCAATCCCAGCAACCTCACCGACCGCTTGGAATCCCAGTGTGTCACCAGCAATTGCTGAGCGTATTTGTAAAGCGATTCGGCATCATCGGTAGATTCGGGTAAGGGGCAGGCTCGGGTGATGGTCTGAAAGTTGTTATACTTTATCTTAAGCACCAAGCTTGTTCCTGTAATTCCCTTTCTCTGCATACGTTCTGCAAGACGCTCACTGATCTGCCCCAAGGCAGAATTCAGATCTTCCACATCGGCAATATCACTGTTGAAAGTGTGTTCGCAACTGATGGACTTGGGTTCCCAAGAGCAGATCAGATCGCGATTATCTATGCCACGGACTACTTGGTAAAAGTAATAGCCGGCCTTCCCAAAGACCCTGGCCAGAATCTTTAGATCTGTGTCATAGAGGTCTTTCCCGGTGTAGATGCCCATTTTATTCAATCTGGAAGCTGTAACCTGCCCGATACCGTGAAACTTTGAGACCGGAAGTCTAAAGAGAACATCCTGCGCATTATCTGGCATTATCACCGAGAGACCATCAGGTTTATTAAGGTCTGAGCCTATCTTGGCAAGAAATTTATTGTAGGAAACACCGGCGGAGGCAGTTAAGCGGGTTTCTGCTTTGATTTCATCTTTAATCCTTCTTGCTATCACCACGGGATCAGGTTCGTCAATTTTATTATCACTTACGTCCAGATAAGCCTCATCTAAAGACATCGGTTCGATGACATCGGTGTACTTACCGAAAATCCGGCGAATCTGCTCAGTTATCTCCTTATAGAGTCCAAAGGAAGAATGCACGAAGACAGCCTCTGGGCAAAGCTTCCAAGCCTGATGGGATGCCATGCCGGAGTGGATTCCGTATTTACGCGCTTCGTAAGAACAAGTGGAAACCACCCCCCTGCTATTGGGCGGACCTCCCACTATCACGCACTTTCCTGCCAGTTCGGGATTTTCCCGAATCTCGATGGCAGCAAAATAAGCATCCATATCCACATGTATGATCTTTCTCATGGGGCATAGATATTGTAACTGCTACTAAATGTCAAGAACAATCTGTGAGTCACACTGCATTACACAGAAAGTCGATTATAGCCAGAGGGATGAAGTAGCTACTATTCAAAGATGCAGCCAATCTTACCAGTTATATCCAGGATTATCTCAGAGGTTTGGCCAGATACTAAGCTGACTCACGGGACTGTAAGTCTTGCGATGAATAGGGCAGGGGCCATGAACAGATAGCGCTTTCAGGTGTATAGCGCTTCCATAGCCCTTATTCCGATCAAAACCGTAATGGGGATAGAGCTCCGCAAAGCTTTGCATCATCCGGTCTCGTGTGACCTTTGCCAGAATTGAGGCTGCTGCTATACAAGCGTGTTTGCCGTCGCCTTTTACCACAGCCAGAGCATCCATGCCATTGGGTACATAAGGACCATCAATCAGCACCTTTTCTGGCATCGGAGAGAGCTTATCCAGAGCCTGTTTCATGCCTTGCAGGCTGGCTTTCAGAACGTTTATCTCATCCACTAGCTCATGATCCATCACAGCTATATCATAAGCCAGAGCATCAGCCAAAATCTCTTCATAGAGGAGTTCCCGCTGTTTGGCGGAGAGCTTCTTGGAGTCGTTAAGCTTGGTTAGCGGATGTGTATATGTCAAGATCACCGCAGCCACAACTACCGGTCCTGCCAATGCACCCCGTCCGGCCTCATCAATCCCCGCCAGAAAGCTCTGGTTCAAAGCCCGGTCGTTGCTTACCAGAGGATTCTCAACTATATCAGGCACGGTCTTTGGAAAGCACGTAGAAGAGCCTGGGATACTTCTCATCCAGTGCCCGATTCTTCTGATTGATCAGATTCTGGGTCCGTTCACTGCAATACAGAGCTGTAAACGTGAAGCTGCTGGAATCTATCAGTTCCACCAGTTCATAACTCCGGTATACTCTTTGCATGTGTCTTTCTCGTTCAAGACTGTATCCGGCGGGATGCTTGGAGAAGTTCAACAGGTAAGACTTCTGCTTGCGGCTGAACTCATCATATTCTGCCTGATGCAGGAGGAAGCCGTTCACAGTGGAGTTTAAGCTGAACGTATCGGCAAAGTTCTCTAGGCTGTTGTTCAGAGTCGAGATATCAAACACAAAGATACCGCCCGGAGCCAAAGCTGTATATACTGACTCAAACAGCTTGATTATCTCTGTCCTTGATTGCAGATAGTTGATCGAATCAAAGAGGCAGATAATCAGGTCATAATCTTCTCTGGGAAGCCTTTCTGTCATCGACCTGCGAAAAAGCAGGGGTTTGATAGCCTTCTTGTATGCAGATTCAAGCATCGGAGCAGAGCGGTCACAAGCATCTACAGTGTAACCACGTGAACATAATATACTGGAAACATTGGCAGTACCGCAAGCTATCTCAAGTATTCTCTCACATTTATTGGCACTATGCTTCTTTTGCCAACGGATAACGTTGTTCGCCCAGCTTTCGTAATCCACGTGAGACATGTAGCCATCGTATTGAGCGGCAAAGAAGGAGTAAGCCGGAGAAACGGCTTCCGTGCGGCGATGTTGGCTGGAGAGAAGTAAACACAGACCGTCTGAACCTTGTTCCTGAGCTCTGATCAGAAACTGCTCCAAGGCAAAAAGTTCATTACCTATTCGTTTACTCAGCTCAGTTTTACTAAAAGCATCGAGGTTCAGGTTTAGTGAGGCTAAGGGATCGGAAGGATAGAAGATGGAACAAAGCTGTGGATCGAGCCCCAGGATCAGATTTGCCAAGTCCCTATTCTCAGTGAGAAGTAGCTGCTCTTCTTCACTGCGCTTCAGAATGTGATTCAAGCTCACATCCTCAGGATTACCTGTTTCAGTCCTGAGTCTTACCTGCTTCATTTTTCCCGGCTTCATCCAGCCTGCTTTGAACTCAGAACCAATCAGCAGGTTCAGAAAGCTTGTGCTATAGAGAGTGCAGGGTTCTTCTCCGGCTGGAGAGAGGTAATCTTGCAGATCTGCGTACACTACTGCCTTGATATCCTCCTGACAGCAGAAATCCGGCCAAGGCTGTATCTGTTGCTTAATCTCCTGATAACAGGAAAAAAGCCCATAAGCCTTATCCACCTTATCGGTTTCGGGTTGCAAGCCTGGATTTATATGCAGGTAACTAATGCCCTTTTCAGCTTCATAGAACCTGAAAAAATCTCTCAGAGCCAGAGCAGATCGTGCTCCCGAGGAGATCAGGGCGATTTTCATAGGCTGGTGATCAGCTTGGCTTTGTCGCTGGCACCGGGTTTAACCAGAGGAATCCTATCCTTGCAAAGTTCGCAATCTTCAGCTTCCCAAGCAGGAATATCCAGTACCAGCAGGGCTTCAAAGGGAACTCCAAAATCCACTTTCCCGCCGCTTCTATCTACCAGGGAACAGACTACAGTTGTTTCAATACCCAGGTCTTTAAGACACTGAATCACTTCGAAGACACTGGAGCCAGTCGTAACGATATCTTCCACGATTGCTACTTTCTTGAACCTTGATAGATCAAAGCCACTGCGAATAGTCATTTTTTCCTCTTTACGCTGGCTGAACACAAAGTCCTTGCCTAAGTGCCTGGCAGTTTCAAATGCCAGAGCAATGCCACCATAAGCTGGGCCAACCACCGCATCTATATCATATTCACTCAGGCGATTAGCCAGGCGTTTGCACAAGAGGGATGCAGCTTTGGGAGATTGCAGGACTTTAATCTTTTCGATGTAACGAGAGCTATGCTTTCCGGATGTGAGTAGGAAGTGCCCCTCCAGAAGTGCATTCATCTGAGCCAGTATATCTTCCGTGAAAGCAGCGTCGTCCGATTCTTCCAAGAGTTTTTTTGCTTCAGCTTCCTGTTCAGAGGATACCTGCAGCTTGATGTAATAGAGTTCTGCAGCCATGCTGGGGTAGATACCCATCATTCTTTCGTTCTGCAAAAAAGCTTCAATACCGCTGTTGGCCAAAAAATTCTTTGCCAGTTCAGCCTCAAAAGCATTATCATAGGAGGCGATTGTTACCAGTGTCTCTTCCATAATCTGTCTATTCCTTTTGATTCATTCTAATTTCCTTACTCTATCCTCAACAGGTCTGGGTTTATTGTCAAGAACTCTCTTGTCCACCCCTGAAACGAATCCTAAACCTATCCTTAACCCATCCTTAACCTCAGATAAAGAATCGCTTATCCTGCAATAAGTTATCGCATTATAAACTGACAAGTGATCTAAAGCTGTGCAGGATATAATGTTAAAAAGCTCTGTGGATAGGATTCCATTTGGAGTCTGACTTCATTTGTTGAGTGCCAAAGCGATAAGCAAATCTTTTATTGACAGAAACAAGCATAGTTCTATAAGGAAAAAAGACTGATAGAGGTTGCATAGAAGATGAGAAAAAGATACTCCAACACCCTGATCAGCAGCATGTTAATGCTAGCGTTGGTCATGTTCTGCGTGTCTTGTGCGGCAGATCCTGCCCTCAGGGGGAGAATCGTAAAGGTTAATGATGGAGACACAATTGTCCTGCTCAGAAACAATCAGGAAGAACGCATTCGCTTGAATGGTATCGATTGTCCGGAACGGGGTCAAGCATTTGGCACAGTGGCAAAGAACTTCACAGCAGATATGGTTTTCTCCAAAGAAGTTAGAGTGGTCTCTGATGGACTTGACAGGTATCAAAGGATTCTGGGCTGGGTTTATCTGGAGGATGGACGCTGCCTGAATCACGAACTGCTCAAGGCGGGCTTGGCATGGCATTATAAGGACTACAACAGTGATCCGGATTTGGCGGCGATGGAAGTGTCTGCCAAGGCTGCAAAAAAGGGATTGTGGGCAGATCACCATCCTGTGTCGCCTTGGGAATACAGAAGAAATCGAAGAAATCATAAAGAAGAATAGAGGAGTTACAAAATGGCAAAGCTCAAGAACATGTTGGATTTTGATTTAAGAGGCAAGGTCGTATTGGTGAGAATGGATCATAACGTTGTGAAGAAGGGTAAGATCAAAGATACCATGCGTATAGATGCAACCATTCCAACGCTTTTGCACATCTACAAGAAAGGTGGATTGCCTGTTCTGATGTCTCATGTGGGGCGTCCTTACGATAAGAAGACAGGTGAGTTTAATATCTCGGATGAAGATTCCACTCTGCCCATCTTACAGTATTTGGAACAGAAGCTTCAGCTTAAGGGTCTGGCACCAGTCTATGAAGACAAATCGCCGATTGTGAACGTTTCTCCCATTGCTGAAGCAATCACTCATCTCAAAGCCGGAGCCTGTGACTTCGTGTATCTTCCCAATACACGCTGGTTCAGGGGAGAAGAAGCCAAAGATGAGAGCTCGAACGCGATGGCTATTTCACTGGCATCTCTGGCAGATATCTTTATCAACGATGCTTTTGGCTCCTGGCAGGCTCACTGCTCGACGGTAGGTATTGCAGCGCAGTTACCTTCTGCTGCAGGACTTCTGATGCAGAAAGAAGTGGGTTTCCTCAGCAAAGTCTTTGAGCCTGAACGTCCTTTGCTGGCGGTAGTGGCCGGTGCCAAGTTTGACACCAAGATCGGACCACTTTCCTCTCTGATCAAGCTCGCTGATCATCTGATCTTGGGTGGAGTGATCTACAATGCCTATCTCTGTGTGAAGTATGGCATCAAGATCAAGGGTGTTTCAGAGGATGATCTGGTGCAGGCCAGGATGTTTATCGCTGATGCTGGAGAGTACTCTTCCCGGATAGTGGAGCTTCCCTCTATCATTGAATCGGATTCCATCGAGGATAACTCCAGTTGGAGAATCAGGCATCTGGCGGACCTGGTGCCTGGAACAGAGCTGAACTATGTGCTTGATGCCGCTCCGGAATCTTTTGCCGATGCTTCCATCATCAAGCTTTTTGGCGATGCAAAAACAATCTTTGTGAATGCGGTGATGGGGTATACCGCTTTGTTTGGAGAAGGTACCAAGGCCATGTATCAGCTAATTGATCAGAATAAAACCGCCCTGAAGCTCTTTGGTGGTGGGGATACTATTCAGGACTTCAAGGAATTGCTGCCGGGAGTTTTCGCCAAGGCCGCCAATAACCCGCAATATTACTTCTTCACAGGGGGCGGAGCTATTCTGGACGCTATTCAACAAGGCTCTGCTTATGGAATGAAGCCGGTGCAGGCCTTGCTGGAAAACTAGGAAAATACTTGCCAGAATCAAGGCTTGGCAATCCTTGAACCCCATCAGTAATAATGTTATTATAAACAGATAAAAGGAGTCTTGAAGTGGATACCGATAAAAGTATCGATCAAATTCTACTTGAGGAATTCCCACCGCCCACATGGGAAGAGTGGCTGAAAGCCGTTGAAGACACTCTGAAAGGTGCGGATTTCTCTAAGGTCATGAAGACCAAGACCTACGAGGGCATCACGCTCAATCCTATCTATCGCAAAGAAGATCTGGAGAAGCTCAGCTTTTTGCTTTCTGAGCCTGGTATAGCTCCTTATCTCCGGGGCAATGATCCTCAGAAAAGGCTGCGGGAATCCTGGAAGATTGCTCAGGCACAGGAAGAGGAAGATCATGTCAGGCTCAATGAAGTGATCTTGGACGAGCTTTCCAGAGGACTTTCTGCGGTTAACCTCTCTTTGAAGACTGCAGACCGGAAACACGGCATCAGCATCAACTCTGCAGAAGATTTTAAGCGTATCCTGAAGGGAGTTGATCTGCATGCAGCTCCGCTCATGATTCAGACTGATCTGGAACAGCTTGCTCTTTTGGATTGGTTCAAGGCTTATGCTGAGGAAGAAGGTATCGATCTGAAGTCTCTTCCCGGCTCGATCGGCTTTGATCCTACCGGTGAACTGGCAAGAAAAGGCAGTCTACCCATGGAGCTTCATCCTGCCTGGGATAGTATGCTGAAGGCGGTTAACTGGGCCTTGGAGAATGCACCTTGCATGCGGGTGATCAGCATTGATACAAGATGCTACGAAAGTGCAGGAGCTTCAGCAGTGCAAGAGCTGGCTTTTGCTCTGTCCACAGCTATTGGTTATCTGGATGGGTTAACTGCATCAGGACTTAGTATAGAACAGCTTGCTCCTCTCTTCCAGGTAAAGCTCTCCCTGGGTTCAAACCTCTTCATGGAGATCGCCAAGCTGCGTGCTTTCAGATTGCTCTGGGCAGAAATGATCAAGCAGTTTGGTGGCAGTGCAGATGCTCAGAAGATCTGGCTACATGCCCGTACTGCCAGCTTCAACAAGAGTACATTTGATATCTATACCAACGTTTTGCGCACATCCACAGAGACCTTTGCCGGTGTCTTGGGCGGTGCTGACTCTCTTGAGGTTGATCCCTTCGACAGTCTCTTGAAGACTCCGGATGAGTTCTCTCGCAGGATAGCTCGCAACCAGCAGATTCTGATGGGTGAAGAAGCGCATCTTAACAAAGTGATAGACCCAGCTGCCGGTTCTTATTACATCGAAAGCCTCACTGGTCAACTTGCTGAAGCGGCTTGGAAGCTGATGCAAGAACTGGAAAACGAGGGTGGGATGATCAAGGCTTTGCTTTCTGGAACGATTCACAGCCGTCTGGCAGAAGTGAGTAAAGCTCGTATAGATGCCGTCAATAAGCGCAAGGACGTCTTTGTGGGAGTCAATATGTATGCCAACCCCGAGGAGAAAGCCGTGAAGCTTCGTGAGCTTTATCAGAACCCAGAAACGGAGGCTGTTAAGCTCAGCGAGGGAGCTCTGCCGGTGCTGCGTGCTTGCATGGATATTGAAGCTTTGCGCAACCGTGTTTTGGAGACCAAGACAGGCAAGAACATGTCTGTCTGTATGGTGAACGTAGGTTCGCTGGCCGTAAACAAAGCCAGGCAGGACTTTGCCATCGGTTTCTTCCAGGCAGGTTCTCTTGATGTAGTAAATCCCGGCTTCTTCGAGACTGCTCAGGAAGCAATTGAGGCTGCTCAAGCCAGTGGAGCTTCAGCTTACTGTATCTGCGGAACCGATGATAGCTACCTCACTGTTGTTCCAGAAGTCTGCAAGGCCTTGAGTGATAAACCACTGGTGCTGGCAGGATATCCGGCAGAACAAGTGGAAAGCTACAAACAAGCAGGTATCGACGTCTTCATTCATATCAGAGCAAACCTGTATGAAACACTCTCTGAGCTTGTCAATCTGATGGAGGTGAAGAAATGAAACCTGATTTTACCAAGATTAATCCCAGCTTCTCCTGCGATAGTACCAAGGCAGAACTAAAAGCCGAGAACTGGAGAACCAACGAGCAGATAGAAGTTAAACCTCTTTACAGAAGAGAAGATACAGACAGCCTAAAACATGTGGATTACCTTTCAGGCATCACGCCTTTCCTGAGAGGTCCCTATCCCACCATGTATGTTCAGAGACCCTGGACTATCCGCCAGTACGCCGGTTTCTCCACGGCAGAAGAGAGTAACGCTTTCTACCGCCGGAATCTGGCTATGGGTCAGAAGGGCTTGTCCATTGCCTTTGATCTGGCAACACACCGGGGTTATGATTCCGACCATGAACGAGTGATAGGCGATGTCGGTAAAGCCGGCGTGGCAGTAGATTCCATCCTGGATATGAAGATCCTCTTTGATCAGATACCTCTTGATCAGATGTCCGTCTCCATGACCATGAATGGAGCAGTTTTGCCCATCATGGCGTTCTACATTGTGGCAGCAGAGGAGCAGGGAGTAAAACCTGAACAACTCGCAGGCACCATCCAAAACGATATCCTCAAAGAATACATGGTGCGAAATACCTATATCTACCCGCCTGAGGCATCCATGCGTATCATCGCCGATATCTTCAGCTATACCTCCAGATTCATGCCCAAGTTCAACAGCATCAGCATCTCCGGCTATCACATGCAGGAAGCAGGTGCCACGGCAGATCTGGAGATGGCCTACACCTTGGCAGACGGACTGGAATACGTTCGCACAGGGATCAAGGCCGGGATAGACATAGATATCTTCGCTCCGCGCTTGTCCTTCTTCTGGGCTGAGGGTATGAACTACTTCATGGAAGTAGCCAAGCTTCGCTCTGCACGCTTGCTTTGGGCCAAGATCATCAAGGATTTCTCTCCCAAGAATTCCAAGTCCATGGCTTTGAGGACACATTCTCAGACTTCCGGCTGGAGCCTCACAGAGCAGGATCCCTTCAATAACATCACACGTACCTGTCTGGAAGCTCTTGCTGCGACCATGGGACATACCCAGAGCCTGCACACCAACTCTCTGGACGAAGCCATAGCTTTGCCCACAGATTTCTCAGCCCGTATCGCCCGAAACACCCAGCTTTATCTCCAGCACGAGACCTACGTGTGCAAGGTAATCGATCCCTGGGCCGGTTCCTATTATCTGGAAAGCCTCACTGATCAGCTTTTGCACAGAGCTTGGGAACACATCCGGGAAGTGGAAGAACTGGGTGGAATGGCCAAGGCTATCGAAACAGGCCTTCCCAAGATGCGAATCGAAGAAGCCTCTGCCCGCAGACAGGCAAAGATCGACAGCGGTGCGGATACAATCCTTGGCGTCAATAAGTATCGGCCAGAGCAAGAAGCAGCCATGGAGATTTTGGAAGTAGACAACAGCGCAGTACGCGAAGCTCAGCTATCCAGGCTTGCCAAGGTCAAAGCCGAACGCAACGAAGCAGATGTCCAAGCAAGCCTT
>JAKPXC010000063.1 GCA_029567705.1 Candidatus Cloacimonadota bacterium | reverse complement strand
GCTGCGTCGAGGGTTTCAGCCTTGATGAAGCCTTCTACTCTGGCTCCCTTGGCGTCCTTTACTATATACGAGAAATTTGGCATAGGCTTAACCTTTATTCCTTACTTATTATCAATCGGAGATGGTGAGCTTGATCACTTCCTTGATGGAAGTAAGTCCCTGTTTCATCTTTACCAGAGCTGCATCGTGCAGGGTTCTCATCCCTGCTTCGAGGGCGGCATCACGGATCAGATCCTGGTTTCCACCTTCATAGATCAGGCGGCGAACCTTGGGATCAACCGTAAGCAGTTCAAAGATACCGGTACGACCGGAATAGCCTGTGTTATCACAATGGACACACCCGGTGCCAACCTTGAAATTAATACCTGCAGCTTCTTCCGGAGTAAGACCTGCATCGCGGATTTCCTGTTCAGTAGGCTTGTAATCAGTCTTGCAGTTCTTGCAAACCTTACGCATCAGACGCTGAGCCATCACCAAAGAAAGTGAAGAACCCACCAGATAGGGTTTGATACCAATATCGATCAAACGTGTGATGGTGGAAGGAGCGTCGTTGGCGTGCAGGGTGGAGAAAACCAAGTGACCTGTTAGCGAGAATTTGATAGCAATATCAGCAGTCTCTTCGTCACGAATTTCACCGATCAGCACAATATCAGGGTCCTGACGCAGAACTGAGCGCAAGGCTGATCCAAAGGTAAGGCCGATCTGTTCTTTGGTCTCAATCTGGGTGATACCTTCCAAACGGTACTCGACGGGGTCTTCCACAGTGATGATATTGGTCTCGGGATCTTCAATCTCTTTCAGAGCTGCGTGGAGAGAGGTGGATTTACCGCTACCGGTGGGACCGGATACGATGATGATGCCATAGGGACGGCGAATGATCTTGTGGAAGATCGCCATGTCTTCAGGTTCAAAGCCCAGAGTACTGAGTTTGAAACCGAATTCACCTTTATCCAGAAGACGCATCACGACCTTTTCTCCCAGCACTGTGGGAGTGATAGATACACGAACGTCCACGCTCTTGATGGAAGTCTTCAGGGCTATATGGCCATCCTGAGGAAGACGGCGTTCGGCAATATTGAGCTTGGACATCACTTTGATCAGAGATATCACACCCATATGCATACCGATAGGCGGCGTCATGGCCTCACGTAATGCACCGTCCACACGGAAACGAACCCGGGTGTTCTTGATCAGGGGTTCGATGTGAATGTCTGTGGCACCGGCTTTGATGGCTTCGTTGATGATCAGATTCACCAGCTTGACGATGGGGGCATCGGCATCCTGAGAAGCCGAGGAGATAGTGATCTCATTCTCTTCATCGTCCACCGCCACAAAGTCAAAGCCCCCCACAGCATCTTCCACCTGTGAGGTGGTACGGATGCTTTTGTAATATTTCTCTATAGTATCCCTCAGGGCAGTATCGCCGATCAGGAGAGGCTTAACATTTTTACCCACCAGTTTCTTGATCCCATCTATAACAGTGAGGTTCTCGGGATCTGTGGTGGCAACCACGATGGCATCGGGCTCGTTACGAAGAGCTATCACATGGTTTTCAGTGGCGAACATTTCAGGTATAAGAGAGACAACATTGATGTCCAAATCTACCAGTTCGCTTTCATTCACCAGCTCATAAGGCAATTGCAGCATCAAGGCTTTGAGCAGGTTTGCTTCTTCAAGGTGTCCCAGTTTGATCAGGGTTTCACCAATTTTGAGGCCAAAATTTGTTTGTTTGATCAGGGCTTCTTTTACTTGGTCTTCGGTGACGAATCTCTCGTGCACCAGAATCTCACCAAGTCGTGCAAACTCGGGGTTATACGTCATTCGGTTTTCCTCATTTAGATTATTCTTAAAAAACAGTCTTTCTCGGGTCTGAGAAACAGCTTGGTTTCGATATTGGCTCCTTTTGTTATATTATTGGGATGGGAGCGGATCTGCTCCCATCCCATATATCGGTTTATTCTTTAGAACGGAGGTTGAGGAAGCGGGTAACGCCAGACTTGAATGTCTGCATCGTCGAAGCCGCCTTCAATATTTGGCACCGTTGCTGTTATAGTTACGAGCAATGAGCTGGGAAGCATCTGAGTGTAATCCGGCAACCCAGTTTCTACACCATATACTCTGATCTGCCCAACAGCCTCTCCTGTGGGACCAGTCGTGAGCTTCCAGACAGGATCCAAAGGATCATTCCAGTTCTCGACATCATCCTCTACACCAGCCTGAGAACCAACTCTTTCAAATTGCCCATTTGCGGAGCTGATTACAATCTTAGTCCATTTTACGGGCGTGCCTTGACCGTCTTCCAGCTTAGCATAAAGGTGAGCAAACTTGGATAGAGGAACCGGAGTATTAGTAGCTTGGACATTACCGAAGTTTAAGACACCGGGTTCTGCATAGAAGGTGAATCTGGCAGGGCCCACAAAGGGCAGCACCAAGATAGCTTCTCCCTGGATCACTTCACCATTACTACCGATTGTTTCTACAACAATCTTAACAGAATCGTTGATATTTTCACCGTTGTAGGTAAGGGTGGTGAAAGCCACACCGGGTAGTGAATCGCCGTCTACACTAACGTTGCCCACGAAGGATTCTGCACCCACTTGAACATTGAGATCAGTATAATCCGGGTGGACGAAGAAACGTACAGCAGTACCACGTTCAACAGGATTACCCCATTCATCTTTAACTATAGCACCTGCAATCACTCTCCAGACACCACCACCCATGTTGGCACCTTCATTCACGCTGTTAATATCAATGAAGGGATGAAGATAGAAGGGAGGTCCTGCCTGGATAACGATATTGGGTTTTGAGGCATACACTGTCTGAGTGCCATCGTCGCTGTACCAATAGGCTTTAACGCTGAGCACACCGGGTTTGCTACCGGCATTCACAGATATCTGCGCCTCTCCCCCACTCGACCAAACCGTGAGGCTATCACCTGGAGTAAAGACAGTGTTGTTTAAGTTAGCTCCTTCAGGAACGGTTGTATTCAAGAAACGGAAACTAACTCTTTTGGCTTCGTCAACCAGGTTGCCACTGATATCCTTCAATTGCACACGAAGGATAGCAGAAGAGTTACCACCGGTGTTAGCCACTGCGAGGGTAATCTGCTCTTCCTGAGTCCATTGAATGGTATGCACTTCATCACTGAATATTGTAAAGATGGAGGTTGTGACCAAGGTGTCGCTATTGGCGGAAGCCGTGATTGAAGCTACGCCGGCTTGTAGACCAGGAGTGAACTTCGTGGTGGCCCAGCCGTTGATATCGGTATTCTGGTTGGTTGTATTGGTTGTATTGGTAAAAGCACCCAAGTCTGTGGTGAATTTCACTCTTTGGCTGGGGCAGTAGTTTCCGTGCATATCGGTAAGCCTGGCTCTCATATAGATGTCATAAGGGCTTCCGACTGAACTGGTGTCTGATTCAACATACTCATCATTGATAAGGAGGTTACCTGTCAGAATAATATTAGCTGGTCTGCCAGGATTAACGATAAAAGCACGTGAATGGAATTTGTTGCCGACTCTGGCCTGGAGCAAACCTGGGCCGGTTGAGGTGCCAGCATAGAGCTGAACTGAGGCTCTGCCGTTTACTGTTTTCACAACAATGGAATCACCTTGAATGTTGTTCTCGGCATCGACATAGCTGCCTTTATTGGTTGTGAAGGTAACCAGGGTATTATCCGGAACGTTCTGTCCAAGAGCATTGACCACTCTAGCTTTGAAGGATATCTTCCCACCCACGGTCATAGCAAAAGGACCGCTGGTTTCTGCAGGAAGATCTTCTAAAACTACACTACCAATCGCCGGAGTCTCGAGAATACGAACCACAACAGAAGTTGTATCGGCAGAGACTATACTGTCAGCAACACTTTCGTGATACTTACGAACGATTGCCCAGATTGTGGCATCGCCTTTGTCTCCATCATCCCAGAAGGTAGTGGTGGCTACGCCGGTGCTATCCGTGGGTATATTTGTGAGGATTCTACCCTTGTTTGACTTGAACTGGACCACTTGGTTCGTTGCAGGGAACTCTTCACCGTCTTTGACTGTGACTGAAATCTGAGAGAAAGTAATGTTGTTGTCGCAATAAATACTCTCAGGACTGGCCACGATTCTGGTGATATGTCTCTCTTGAGAAGGCGGAGGCGGAGAGGGAATTTCCGGAACGATTAACGGGGGCTCTCTTCTGTCGCAGGAGCTGGACAAGCCAACCAAGAGCAACAGCAGGAGCATGAAAAAGGGGCTTAATGAACGGAGTTTCTTCATTGCTGTGTCTCCTCTTGTTCATTTGTATCATCCTCATACTCAATCAGAGCACGGGTGAGACGTTCGTCAACGATAGGAGCAGGGCTGGTTTCAGAGGTAGAAACCAAGCGGGGTGTGATCTCCATAATCAGATCGGTATTCTCTATCATCTCATAACGATGTTGGAATAGCTTGCCAACGAAAGGCAGATCACCCAGGAAGGGAAGCTTATTGGTTCTTTGAGTGATTGTGGAATTGAGCAGACCGCCGACGATAATACGCTGTTCGTTTGGCACTGTTACACGGGTGGAGATCTTACGAACTTTGGTGCGCGGCACATAGCCACCCACGAGATCGGTCACTGAGCTCACTTCGGGAGCGATATTGGCAGTGATCTGTCCGGAAGCATTGACGGTAGGGGTCACGCGGAGCATGATACCAACCTGTTCGCGTTCGACCTGGATCTGACGATCGTTGTCTGTAACGACGAAGGGAACCACTTCACCAATGTGAATCTCTGCCTCTACACCGTTCAGAGCAGTTACTCTGGTATCGGTGAGCAGCTTGGCAGCGTTGTTTTCCAGAAGCCAATCTATGGTGATATCAAGAGCGGTAAGCTGACGGCTGAAATGGCCGATGTCATGAAAACCGTTGATTCTTTGGAAGTATTGCTGATCCGGAAGCACGCCAAGGTTGGTAGGATCACCGTGAGGTAGATAACCGGTTTCATCACTGTAATTGTAAGGAAGTCCGGTGCCATCTGAATTGGTGGGATCTTCGGCAAGGATGGTAGTGAGATGATTCAATCTGGACCAATCGATACCGTATTTTTTCGCATTGGTAAGCTGAACTTCGATCAGGCGAACCCGAATCTCTATTTGCTTCTGTTCTCTGTCGATATTTGTAATCAACTCATTAAGCTGGTTGTAGGTTTCAGGGTTTCCGTAAACCATCAGGGCATTCTGACCCTCAAGCGGAACTATTCTGCCACCGGCACCTTCCAGAGCTCGGGCAACTATAGCAGCATCAAGATTATTCAAATAGATGATGTTGCTGCGTTCACCGGCTTCTTCATTGATGCGTTGACGATCACCGATCAAGAAGGTGTTTTCTCCAATTACCCGATAAGAAAGACCGACTGAACGAGCAACCAAGGACACCGCATTCTCAATGGGGACGTCCCTGATGTTGATTGTGACGCGTCTTTCAGAACTTTGCTGTGACCCTTGCTGATCTACAGCCAGAACAATATTGGTGTTGCTCAGACGGGAGAGTGCATTCATCACAGAAGACAGGGTAGCGTCGTCGGCATTGAAGGTTACTCTGGTCGTCAAAGGAGATCTTGTCTGGGCACCGAGCACTGTGAATGCCAGAAGCATAGTCAGCAGCAGGCTCAGAACCAGAACCTTGTTAGAGCTTACCATTTTTTTCATATTAACTCCCAATTGTATATTCCTTTTAATAATTATCGAGATTGGAGAGTCCGATCTCTTCCTCTTGCTGAGGACGTTCCGGACGGGGTTGTACACGGGTGGTATAGGATTGTCCACCGTAGTAATAAGTAATCGTGCTTTCACCAATGGAGGTGATGCGACGGCCTTCGATCACATCGCCCACTCTGCCACCATGGATTCTATCCTGGTATTCGATGTAGGCTATCTTGTTGCCATTCTCATCCAAAGCGGTCGTGGTAAGACGGAACATATTGCGCACCATCTCTTCAAACTCGGCCATACGGTCTACCTGATCCTTGATGATGTTACCTTGGCGCAGGGGATCTCTGGTTGTGTTGAAGACGAACATCTTTCTATCCTGAATGGAGTTTTCTATGGTCTTGATCCGGTTCAGGAGGGTATCAGACACAGACTCTTCGGTATGCACGGATTTTGCCGGCACATCTTTGGTCTTTGAATACATGGTATAGAGCTTGATACCCATGGCAAACAGGACGATGAAGATCAGGGCTATTGCGAAGTCTTTTACATATCTGTGTTGCATTTATGCCTCCTGCTTGACCTTGAAGATAGAGAGCTCGATCGTAACACGATAGCGGTTTGGACCACCTGTCTGGTTCGTTCTCTGGGTATTAGTCTGAATCGGTGAGATATCAAGAGAATGTATTTTGATCAGGTTATCCATGGCTTCTATATCAGATATGAACTGGCCAACCTGCACATAGGTAGCTTCCAGCTCCAAGGTATAAGTGGTCTCGATCAGACCGGGAAGAGAGAACTTGTTGCTATCTGCCATACGGGTGATGGAGATGGCACGTTGATGCGCCATTTCACCGATTCTGGTCTTGAAAGCATTGATCTCATCCACGGAGAAAGAGGGAGACTTGGTGAGGCTGTTATCGATGATCAGAGCAAATTGGGAAAGCTGTTCTTCCATGATTCTGGAGCTGTTCAGCTTTTCCTGGGCTGTCTTGATCTGAGTGTCATAACGTCGGATCTGTTTCAGGTTTGATGCGAGCATATTGGAGCTAACCGTGAAGAAGAGCACCGTAAACAGGATCATGATCAGTATGAATACAAGGTATTTTTCTTTCATCTGGTTTTACTCCTTAACGTCCGTGTTCTGCGGAATAACACTCGATCACAAATTCCAGGATCGCAGTATCTTTAACGATCTGACGGCTGATCTGTCCGGACTTGATCTGCGGAAAATCGTTGCTGATCTCCGGATTGCTCTTTAGCCTGATGATGAAGCTATTGATCAAATCAAGTTCCTGCACATTGGAATTCACCGGTGTAATACCGTTCAGAGTTAAGACTCCGTTATTATATGAAAACTTACTGACAGCCAGTTGATCGGTGATCTCTTGTCCCAGAGCCACCATCTTACGGGCCCAGAAGATACGGTTGTCAAAGGTTTGAGCCAGCCTGTCCAGATCTGCTGAAGACAGATAGTCTTCATTGGTCTGGAAGGCATCAAGCTGTCTCTGAGTCTCAGCCAAGTATCTCCGCCGGGTTTCCACTTTACTCTTGAGCTGACCGTTGACTATGAAGAGACCGACCAACAGAATAATGAAGCCAAGGAGGAAGGCAACAATGGAATTGATAAAGGTTTTCTTCTCCCGTTCCGCCTGAAGCTTGACTTCACCGTATTTATTGAGGTTTACTTTAAAATAGAAGTTATGTCCCATATTCATCCGCCCCTATTCCATCCGCATCGCCAAACCAATGGCCAAGGCGAGTTGGGGATCCTTCTTATCCTGAAACTTTTCAGGCATTTCGACGTTGATAAAGGGAACAAAGACTTCGGTAGGGATATTCACCTTTTCCTGGACGTACTCCACCAAACCTTTGAGCTTGGCGCTTCCACCCATGATGTATACCTTTCTGTAGTCGCTGTTGCCAGCTTCCTTCACGTAAAAGCGAAGAGCGCGACGAACTTCTTCCACGATGGCGTCTTCTGTGCTTTTTTCGGAGATATCCAGCATGGATATGGTGGTTACATCTCCGGCACCAGGCTTATCGTTTAAACCCCACTCCAGCTTGTAGTTCTCTGCATCTTCCCATTCCATCTGGCGTTTACGCATGATGTCTCTGGTAAAGTGATAACCGCCGTAGGGGATATCACGGGCAAAGAGCTTGCTGTCCGGGCCCCAGATCACCATATTGGTTCGGTGGGCACCGATATTGAGTAATACATACACGCCCTCTTCTACAAAGGCGTTTAGTGCAAAGCTGTTTACCACTGCCAGGGAATCAATATCCACGATGTTGGGAGCCAAGCCTGCAGATACCAGAACGTTTGTGTGCTCGTTCAAGGTTTCCTTGGTGCTGGCCGCCAGCAGGATGTTCATGTTATTGGTCTTTTCTTCGACGTTGATCACCTGGAAATCGAGAACCATATCACTGCCACTGATGGGGATATGTTTCTTGGCCTCAAAGAAGAGAGCAGACTCCAGCTCATCATCCGGCAGAAAGATGGTTTTAATCTGCTTGATGCTGGTGTTATCGCCACCAATTGAGGTAACCAGGTGCTTTACACTCTTGGGACTGATATGCAGAGTCTTCAACATCTCAATCAAGACCGGAGCAAAGCGCTCGGGACGCAGGTCTGAAGGAATATATTCTATCCCTTGCGGAACTGTGGGCCGGATCTCGTAATTGAGGAGTTTAAATCCGTCGTGCAATTTTTTAAGGTGTACCATTTTCACGCTGTGAGTACCGATATCGATACCAAGCGTTTCTTTGAACCTTACCGTTTTAGTCTTCTTCATAGTTCCTCTTTATTCTATGACATTAATCATCTTAAATCTCGGGGAGGTTTCTTGATCAGCCAGCTCTCTGCCAGCATGGGTGCATCACCGCCCTGGAGGTTCACCTCAGGGAAGTTCAGTGGAGCAGTAGTATAAAATCTTGTATCATAATGATAATTCTTGGCATAGCCAACTCCAGAACCTGTGGCACCGGGGTAGTTTATAGTCTGCATCGTGATACCCAAGACAGGATCTGGATAGTTCTGAATGGCAGTAGCGCCGGTAAAATCGATGGGGACGTTCCAAACACCATTGGAAGGATACTCGTTGTCGTAGGGACTTCTATGCACAAAACCACGTCTTCTCTGAGCAACCGACCCCCAAAGATTGATATCTCCTCTCTCCAGATAAGGTTGACGCTCTGGCCACAAGGGATTATACCAAGGGAAATCTATATTGCCAGGCCAAGGGTTTGCACCGTTCTGAGGCCAACGTCTGCGGTGAAGATCTATCTTCGTCCAGAATTGCCCTGCAGCAAAAACAGTCGGTACTGAAGGATGCGGACGTTGATACTCAAAAGAAAATACTCCATCAGATTGAGTAATATCACCTTTTTTTAGTGCACAAAGAGCTGCGTATATATTAATCCCAGCATTAAGTCCGGTTACTCCTGTCCCACCGCAATTGGGGTGTACTCTAACGGAATCTTCAGGATTCACGTAGCCATATTTGATTAAAATACTCCCCTCTGATACTAAACCGACAATATCATAACGGTTTGTATTTGTTGGACTATCTGGCGCAGTTCCCACAGGTGTACCGTTAAGCAGAATAT
The DNA here is from genome assembly GCA_029567705.1 of Candidatus Cloacimonadota bacterium. Classification (GTDB taxonomy): domain Bacteria; phylum Cloacimonadota; class Cloacimonadia; order Cloacimonadales; family Cloacimonadaceae; genus PHBP01. The sequence continues at coordinate 9,887 of JAKPXC010000063.1, read as the reverse complement.
CACCAATCAGATACATCGTATCTGCTGAAGCCCAAGTTTGCTTCCCGGAGAAGGTGCCCTCGATCCAGAGTTCTTTCCTGGTCCATAAGGTCCTGTTGTAACTGGTACTAGATCCAAGTGAAGTCCAGGTAGTATCCTGAATTGAGTAGATGTTTCTGAACAAAGGATCAGGAAGAGGATTCGCTGGGTAGGGGTTGTAGACAAAAGCAGTCTCTGTATAAGGATTACTCTTACTGCCAATCCAACCGTTGTAAGCGGCACCAGTTACTTTCACCATAATAATATCGCAGTTTGTGGGGCCAAACTCTTGTCCATTCCTTTTGATTGAAGTCATATTCTGAGGATAATCGTATTGATTGTATCCTTCTGCATAACCGCCAATGAAGACGTCATCCATGGGAATTGTGCCACTGGCCGATTTAATCACACCAGACGTTGAGACTAGGTCATAAAAGGTTGGCCAGCCTCCATTGGGTCCTCCACCGCCATTCTTGATCCAGATATCAGTATTGCTATGTACCCGGCCATGGATCACGTCCGGACCCCAGAAATAAACCGGTGTTCCATTGGTGGATTCATCGGTCTCGGTAAAATACATGAATTCTGAGTAACGTTGTTTACGGACGAAAAATTCTCCGTAACGGCGAACTATAGAGTTTCTGGCGTTAACAAAACTTGAATAACCCAGACCACCTTTGGCATTTATCAGAGATTTGATTACATAGCCTTCCGGAGTACCGACAGCATTGATGCTGTTCCCGGAGTTTGAAGAATCCATGGTGAAAAGCATCTTTTCGATCTTTGATTGAAGCACGAAAGTTCTCTTCATATGGGAATTCATAACTCCAACAGTACGAACCGGAGTAAATAATGCACCTTCCACGTCTCCAGCCATCTCCAGAATTCGTTGCCCGCGCATGGCTTCGCTGCGTAAAAAGTGCAAACACTGTAGTCCCTCAAAATCCCAATTGGAAGAGACCACATCACTCATAGCGAGATTTGTGAGCGTTAACCCGCTCATCACAGCCATTACTGCCAACAGCATAGCTATGGTGATATTGCCGCGTTCACTTGTCAACATCTTATTCATAAACAGCTCCTTGACTGAGGCAAGCCATTAGTTCTTACCTATTATGGTACTGAATTTGAGAGTTTTATAATAACCTTCACGGATTTTGACTCTGGCTTCCAAAACGACATTTATCAGCTCAACTGTTTCTCCCGGATTAGCTTGCCAGATTCCGAACTGCAGAACTTCATACTCGTCCAACTGACCACGTTCAGGGAAAAGGTAGTCCGGTGAAGGAGGCGAGTAACCCTTGTAAACATAGTTTACACGCACTGCCTGTCCATCAAAGTAAAAATACGATCTGTCTGATGCCTGCATAATACTTGCCATGGGCTGATGACAGATCACTCCCTCAGCGGGATCATTAGCGGAAGCAGAGCCTGTCAACTCAAGTTCCTCGGCGTTTACCACTCCGTAGAAACTGGTTTCGTTTTGTCCGCCTACCGGAATGCCAACTTTCATGGTGTTGAGGCAGTTTATGGCGTCCTTCTGTAGTGACACCCAAGTATTAAGTTCCTTATTCTTGACAAAGAAGGCATTCAGACCCACTGCTGAGATCAAGATTAGGATCGTGGATATGGCCAGCACGGAGATCAGCTCTATTACGGTAAAGCCCCGTTCATTCTTTAGTATCTTAAACATATCCATTCCTAATAGTAATCCTCACGCATCTTAATGAAGTGCAGTTCATCGGTTTGTGGATCACGCCACTGGACTTTAACCTCAAGAACTGTTATCTTGAGAGCAACACCAGCAACATTATTATCGTTTTCCATTCGTGTATTTACTGTCATTCTGCCCATCAATCTTCTGTTTCTGGGCAGCTCTTGGATCAATACATCAACGCCATTGTGCAAATTGAAACCGCCGCGCTTTACAAAGTAATAGTGCTGCAGTTCCAGTTCGCCGGAAGCCAAAAGAGAGGCCACACGATCCCGGTAGTTGTTTGTCACCTGGCTCTCGGCATAGACTATTCCTATATATATAGTGATAATCGATACCACCAGAACCAAAGTGCTCACAAGCACTTCGACCAGGGTAAAACCGTGTTCGGATCTTACCAAGCCCAACGCATGGCTTCCGGAATGAACGGAATTTGTATTGCTTTTCATGGATTTAACCGTCTTCAGAATCCAGCTCCAGAAGCAAACATTTTGGGATTTTCAGCAACTTCTTCAGCAACCGTGCGTTCCACATGGTTATTCATCACCAGATTGTACAGAGATTGATCTCTGGTCTGCATTCCTTCCTTGGTGCTGGCCTGAATGACTGAGGGCAATTGATAAGTCTTCTCCTCACGAATGAGGTTACGGACGGCGGCATTTGCCACCATGATCTCAACTGCCGGCACCCGGCCTTTGCCATCCTTGGTGGGAAGCAAAGTCTGAGAGATAACTGCCTCCAGAGATTCTGAAAGCATGGAACGAACCTGTTGTTGCTGCTCTTTGGGAAACATATCAATGATACGATCTATGGACTTTGTGCAGCTACCGGTATGCAGGGTGGCAAAGACCAAGTGTCCGGTCTCAGCAGCCGTGAGGGCCAAAGAAACCGTTTCAAGGTCGCGCATTTCACCCACCAGAATCACGTCCGGATCCTCACGCAGAGCGCTACGCAGCGCTGCAGTGAAGCTCCAGGTATCGTGACCCAGTTCACGCTGGTTGATCAGGGAGTTCTTGCTTTTGTGCACGAACTCGATGGGATCTTCCACTGTGATGATGTGGCAATAACGATTGTCGTTGATGCTATCAATCATGGTGGCCAGGGTGGTGGATTTACCGCTGCCGGTGGGCCCTGTAACCAAGATCAAGCCCTTTTCCTTGGTGGTGAGCCGCTTCAGGATCTCCGGAAGCTTCAGCTCGTCGTAGGTCTTGATCTCATTGGGGATCACACGGAAAGCCGCAGAGATACCATTGATCTGGTGGAAAGCATTGACACGAAAACGAACATCATTGCTGAGCTTCGTTGAAAAGTCAATTTCCAGATTCTTTTTGAACATTTCCTGCTGAACTTCGTTCATCACTCCATAGACGAGACTTTCGATCTCTTCCAAAGAGAGAATAGGCAGGTTCAGACGTTTCATTCTGCCATGAACCCGCACCATGGGGTGCGAGCCGGAGGCAATATGAAGATCTGAGGCTCCCGCTTCAGCTGTGAAGCGGAGTAATTCGTGAATAGTCAATTTTCCGTCCTCCGATTAGTCGGCTTCGACTCCTCCGCTCTCCGGATTTGTCCATTGGTCAATTCCATAACCATGGAATTTGGCTTCTGTTACATCGTACCAAACCTGCTTACCTTCACCACCAACGAAATCCTGGGTGGATGTGGCAATGATCTTCTTGGGGGGATTGCCGACAACTTCAAACTTCCAGTTTTTCTCGGTGCTTTCGCCCAATCTGGCATCCTTTCTGGCCATTTCAAGGTTGTAACCTTCTGTGGTACCATTGGTTTGCAGATAAACATCGTAAGACTTACGGATTGTGCTGATAGCGGTTTGAGCTTCTGTGGAACGGGATCTCTCGACATAACGAAGGTAACGGGGTACGGCCAAAGCTGCCAAAATGGCAACGATAATCACGACCACCAAGACTTCGATAAGGGTGAAACCCTTCTGGTTCTTCACGTTTTTGAGCATTTGTTTTCCTCCTACGGGGATATTTTTATTGCTGACTCGCTTACTATGCACGATATGTGCCAATAGGTCACATTCTTTGCATTTTTAATGGCTTTCAGGCTGAAAATATTGGCTAATTCTGTCAAGCTCTAATTGCGCTTGTAATTAATTTCCATGCTTTTAGACCATATACTGGGAGCTATTCATTATTTTTTGTGTGGCTAGGCCAAGCCTGAAGCTATCCATTTCTTCCTAATTGGTCCCCGACTCTTCACCGAGTCTTGGCCGACTCTTCCCGAACACTTTGCTCGGGAAGAGTCCTGCAAGACTCGGTGAAGAGTCGGGGACGAGGGAGTGAACAGAAAGTGACGAGTAACAAGTGACGTGAACGCTACTGCTGCGGATCGGCAATAATTCTTTGGAGATCAAACAGGCTATCTAAACTACACTCTTACAACAGACTATGCAGCCTGTTTGGACTTCATCAGTAGGTGCGACAGCATGAAGGGATAGCTCCGCTTCGCCTCGTGCTGGTAGAAGTCCATGGCGGCATTGGGCTGGGAGACAAAACGTATAGATATGTAAGCCGCCATGAACTCCTACCGGAGTAGCGACCTGCGGCCGCTGTGCCAATTCGGAGATTGGCAGCCCAATACGTAGCGCAGAGCGATTTCTCCGAATCGGAGATTGGCAGTACAGCATAGGAAGCGGCAGCAGCGAAGCGCTAACTATTAACTTGTTAACTTATTAACTCTTAACTTCAAGCTATCTGTTCACTGCTCACCAACCATAGTCCCGCAAATTGTCTTGACGGATTGCAATTGGTTTTGATTTTAGCACCTACAAGGCAAAATAGCTCAATAATACTATAGGGAGATATAGATGAAACATGCTTTCAAGAACCTGGTAGCACTATTAATCTTGGTGTCTGTTGTCGGAAACTTACTGGCAGTGGATGCCGCAGTGGCTGTTGCCAACCCCACCCGTATCAATGATGCAGATGTATTGGCAGAGTATGATGGTGGAGTTATCACCAGATCTGATATCATGCAAAAGATCGAAGCTTTGCAACCTCAGGTGCAGGGTCGTTACAAGACCACTGAAGGTCAGCTTCAGGTTTTGGATATTACGGTTGCTGAAAACCTGTTTTACAAGAAAGCTCTGGAGCTTGGAATAGACCAGAATCCGCAGGTGTTGCAGCGTATTCAGGCTGCTGAAAAGCAATTCTTCGTTCAGGAATACTATCGCCGAATGATATCCGAAATGACAGAAGTTACCGAAGAAATGAAGCGTGAATACTACAATAATAATATGCTTCTCTATTATACGCTTCCTTATGTAACCATAGATTACATTCAAGCAGCAGACGAAGCGAAAGCCATTCAGGCTTTGGCGATGCTGGGCTTGGGCTCGAGCTTTGCAGAAGTATCCGATTCTCTGAATCTGAATACTTACGCCAAAGGTTTACAGGGAAGAATCCGTAACATCCGCCTTAATGGCAATATCCCCGGAGTGGGCAATGATCCTGCCCTGGAAGAACTCATCCGTAATACAGAAGTGAGTGAAACAAACTTCGTGGGTCCGAATCAAACAACAACCGGCTGGTCTATCTTCAGAGTGGTGGAATTGATTCCCGGCGTGCAGAGGACTTATGAGCAGGTTTATGATGAATTGGAGCAAAGAGTTCGCCCCACTGCCGAGCGAGCCAATCTGGATCGTATTACTGCAGGACTCAAGACCAAGTATGCCGTGGAAATCGACAGCACCAACCTCGCCAGGGTCAATTTCCGTGCTCCGGATGAAACCATTCCTTTCCAGGATTCGCTGGTGGTACGTTCTAATAATGAAGACCTGCAACTCACTATTGGAGACCTTTTGACAGCCTACACCATGGTCTCACCGCAGGAACAAATGTTCTTTGCCCGTGGTGGCGCTGCCGGGTTTGTCGATCAGGAAATGATCCGCAATCTGCTTTATACCGAAGCCAAAGCTCTGAACTTCCGTCAGTATCTGGAACAGGATCCTCAATTCATTCAGATGAAACGCTATCACATTCTGAGCAATGCCTTCAGAATCTTGGTGCGTGAGACCACAGAAGTTACCACTGAAGATGCCATGGCCTATTATAATGATAATATAGATTCCTATTCAACTCCTGCCTCTCGTGATATCCAGGTGCTCTGGTTCAACGATATGGATGTGGCAAACCGCACTTGGTCGCTCTTTAATCTGGCAAACCGCATTCGCAACGAAAACCGCATGACGGAGCTGATCACCCGCTATTCCACTCAACCGGATAGAAACGAACTGCCCAATCAGTATAATAATGGAACAGTGACCGGAGTGGGGCCGGATGCAGAGTTTTCCAGGCTGATCTGGTCTACAGAAGTTAACGCCATCAGCCCGGTATTTACTACTGCCACCGGAGAGATAGTCTTTTTCCGCGTCTTAAGAGAGAAGCCCGTTTCCGCCACACCGTTTGTGGAAGTTGAACCACGCATTCAGGGAGCCATCCGGCAGACCAAAGAACGTGCCAAGCAGGATGAAGTGATCCAACAACTCAGTACCGAGTATCATCTGCGCAAGTATCCGGAAAGAATCACTCTGCTACTCTCTGCTGATGACCTCTTTGAACTGGCCAATTCCGCTGCTCAGCAGAGGAACTATACAGACTCCATCACCTATTACGATCAGATCATCAGCAACTACAGAAACAATGTGGATGACTATAAGGCCAGCTTCATGAAGGCTTTTCTGATCTCTGAAGAGATGAACAACAAGCCCAGGGCTTTGGAGCTCTTCCGTCAGTTCATTACTGGCTTCCCCGAAGGAGATCTGCATGAATCCGCCCAGTTCATGATCGATGTGCTGGAAGGAAACGTGGATCCTCTCCCCATCATAGAAGAATAGTAAGATATTACAACAAGAAAAGGCTCTCACAAGCGGAGAGCCTTTTTTTGCGGGATTGAGCTTGACAGACTTTCAAGGTTCTATTTAGTCGTTAGATCATAAGAAGAATACGCCCCAGGAGACGTACATGATCACAGTAAACATCAATGACAAGACTGTTGAAGTAGCGAAGAACACCAAAGTTCTGCACGCTTGCGAGAAAGCCGGATATCCGGTTCCGCACCTTTGTTACCATGAAGACCTTCCCGCCTTTGGCAATTGCGGAGTCTGCATGGTGGAAGTCAACGGCCGGGTTGTCCGGGCCTGCTCCACTCCCTGCGAAGATGGAATGAAGATAATCACCAAGACCAAGAAACTATTGGATCTCAGACGAGAAGCGGTGGAGATTATCCTTTCCACCCATCCCAATAACTGCCCGGAATGCATCAAGAACGGACGTTGCGAGCTCCAGAAACTCTGTGAGGATCTCGCCATCCGGCACACTGGGCTCAAGAAACTGCGCAAGAAATATAAAGGAAGAGACGAATCCTCTCCTTCCATCACGCTTGATCCCAGCTACTGCATAAATTGCGGTCGCTGCACCTACGTTTGCAACGAGATTCAGGATGTGCATGCTCTGGAAAGCTCCGAGCGTGGATTTGAGACCTTTGTGGGCCCCACCTTTGGTCGTAATCTGGAAGAATCCGAGTGTGTAAAATGTGGCCAGTGCTCCGCTCATTGTCCGGTGGCCGCCATCTACGAGAATGACGATAGTGACGATGTCTGGAAGGCTTTGGACAATAAAGACCTGGTGCTGGTTGCCCAGGAAGCGCCCGCTGTTCGTGTGGCTCTGGGTGAAGAGTTTGGCTACAAACCCGGAACCAACGTGGCAGGTAAGATGTATACTGCCCTGCGTGAACTGGGCTTCAAGTATGTCTTTGACACAAACTTCGGGGCTGATCTCACTATTATGGAAGAGGCCAGTGAGTTTGTGGATGTCTTCAAGAATCATCCTGAACGCTTTCCCCTAATCACCACCTGCTGTCCTTCCTGGGTGGATTTCCTGGAGAAGTTCCATCATGACCTGATCCCCCACTTCTCATCCTCCAAATCTCCTCATCAGATGGTGGGAACCATGGTTAAGACATATTGGGCAGAGAAGATGAAGGTGGATCCCAAGAAGATTTTCCTGGTGAGTGTGATGCCTTGTACGGCCAAAAAGTATGAGATCGAACGCATGGAAGATATGTATGCCTCCGGAGAGAAAGACGTGGACGTCACCATCACCACCCGGGAACTGGCACGTATGCTCAAGACCCGCAGTATAGACTTGGCCAAGCTGGAAGATGGAACAGTGGATAATCCCCTGGGAGAATACAGCGGCGCTGGCACTATCTTTGGGGCTACCGGCGGTGTGATGGAAGCAGCCCTCAGAACAGCCTACTTCTTTGTTACCGGTGAAGAGCTACCCAATCCCAATATCAACTTTGTGCGTGGACAAAGAGGCATCAAGACCGGAACTATAAACATACTGGGGCACGATATCCGTATAGCGGTTGCCTCCGGCTTGGGAAATGTAACCAAGGTTATGAACCAGATCAGAGATGCCAAGCTTAAAGGGGAGGAACCTCCTTATCACTTTGTGGAAGTGATGGCTTGCCGCGGAGGCTGCGTGGGCGGGGGTGGACAGCCCTATCGTTCTACAGCTAAAGTTCGTATGGCCCGTGCCAAAGGCCTTTACAAGGAAGACGAAGGCTTGGTGCACCGTGAATCTCACAACAATCCTTCCATCAAAAAGCTATATAAGGAATTCCTGGGTAAGCCCAATTCCCACAAGGCACATAAGCTGCTTCACACCAGCTATATTGCCCGTCCCATGGAGATTAAAAACAAATAGTTAACATCCTTTAGGTGAGGTGAGCCTGCCCAGTGGCGGTTTCATCTCACCTTCCTCTTATAAGGACAGGACATATTATGGCAGCTATTATATTCTTCCGCAGCAGGGATTTGGAAACTGTGAGCCGCTTCTACACGGAGCGTTGCGGCATGGAGCTCTGGCTGGACCAGGGTGGATGCCGTATCTACAGCAGTGGGGAGCAGCTTCTGGGCTTTTGCCAAAGAGAAGAAGCAGATACTGGAGGGACTATCACCTTCTTCTTCCAAACCCGCGAGGAAGTTGACGAAGCTTACCGGCAGAACCGTGATATCGCCCTCAGTCCTCCTCAAGAGAATCCTGCCTATCGTATCTATCATTTCTACGCATGCGATCCTGAAGGCAGAAGTGTGGAATTCCAGTGTTTTGACCACTCACTGCCGGGGTATTGGTAAGCTATAGATGTGTGGCATCAGCGGAATCCTGAGCCTGAGCTCCGGCCAGGGAGCCAATCCCGGTCTGCTTAAAAGCATGACCGACCTGATCCGGCATCGCGGCCCGGACGATGAAGGCTTCCTCTTTGCTTCCTCCGGCGGGATGCAGTCGTTCTCAGGAAAGGAATCCACAGAAGAAGTAAAAGGCCTTTATCCGGATGTAGAGACAGCTCAACCCTCTTCTCTGGCCATGGGATTCAGGCGCTTAAGCGTGCTGGATCTCAGTGTCTGCGGGCATCAACCGCTGGAAGATTCCGGCCTGGCTATCACCTTTAATGGAGAGATCTATAACTATCTGGAACTGATGCAGGAACTCAGCTCCGCCGGATATAGCTTCAGGGGACACTCCGATTCTGAAGTGATCCTGAAGGCCTACCGACACTGGGGAGAAGCCTGCGTGGAACACTTTGTGGGCATGTGGGCCTTTGCCATCTGGGACGGGGGACAACAGAAGCTCTTCCTCTCCCGTGACCGCTTTGGCATTAAACCGCTCTACTATTGCAGAACCAGGGACTTCCTCTTCTGGGGCTCCGAGATCAAGCAGCTTCTGCTCTGTCCTATAGATAAGAGCTTGAATTATGCCATGATTTGGCGTTCTATGAAGATTAACTCTCTTCTGGTACACGAGGACGAGACCTATTTCAAGGAAATCAAGCTGCTCAAGCCGGGGCATAACCTGGTGATCAGCAGTGGAGAGTTCCGCTTCTCCCAATACTATAGCTTGGATGCATCCAGCTTTGAGAAGTCTCCCCTCTCTCTGCAACAGGCAACCGATCATTATAGAGAGCTCTTCACTCAGAGCTTGAAGCTACACTTGCGCAGCGATGTGGAGATCGCCGCCAGTCTCTCCGGAGGTTTGGATTCCTCTGCCATTGTCTGCCTGGCGCACAAACTGCAAGGCGGTTCCATGCAGACTTTCTCTTCTTATTATGGAGATGACCCGGCTCT
>JAKPXC010000043.1 GCA_029567705.1 Candidatus Cloacimonadota bacterium | reverse complement strand
GCTGCAGGAAGATAAACTGCCGGTCTATCACTTTTCTTTCCCGCTGGAGAAATCCCGTAAGGCTCTAGATGAAGAACTAAGCAGGCTGGAAGAGCATTATAGCGTGAGCAGTAGTCAAACCCTGGAGGCCAAGCAAGCTCTGGACGTGATTCGCCGGAAACTGGTGCGGCTGGATGAACTGACCTGGAAAGAGGGAAAGGTGTCCGGCAAGGAGAATCATCTCTGGCTGGTGAATTCATCTGACTTTCAAGGTGATCCGGAGCGTTTTGAGAGAGAACTGGATGAATTCCTTCTGGAAGCTGAAAGCCGGGAAACTCATAAGCCCAAGCTGCGTTTGGCTTATCTGGGCGTTCCTCCCATCCTGGGCGATCTCTATGAGACTCTGCATAGTCTGAAAGCGGAAGTGGTCTTCAATGAAGTCCAGAGGCAATTTGCCATGCCTTATCTGGAAGAGGATATCCTGAGCCAATACCTCAGATATACATATCCTTACAGTGTTTTTGACCGCCTGGAGGATATTCGGCCCGAGCTGGAACGCAGAAAGATAGATGCCGTGATCAGTTACACTCAGTCCTTCTGTCACATGCAGATAGATAACCTGCTGCTCAAGAGGCATATCAAGCTGCCCTTCCTCACTCTGGAAGGAGATCAGCCGGAGAACGTGGATTCACGAACGCTGCTGCGTTTGGAAAGCTTCATCGAGGTGCATTCATGACCCGGGTTGCCTTGGGCATGAGTGGTGGGATAGATTCCACCATGAGTGCTCTAATCCTGCAGGAACAAGGTTATGAGGTGATAGGACTCACCATGTCCTTCTGGGATCCTGCCATTGGGATAAACAAGCAGACCAAGAGAGGTTGTTTCGGCCCCGGAGAAGCGGAGAATCTGGAATCAGCAAAGCTGGCTGCCCGGAAACTTGGGATAGAGCACCATGTTATCCGGCTCTCAGAGGAATTCAAGAGACACGTTTTAGGTTTCTACACAGACACTTATCTTCAGGGGAGAACTCCCAATCCCTGCTCTATCTGTAACCCCATGCTGAAGTTTGGTCTGCTTCCTCAAGCCGCACGAGCCCAGGGACTGAGCTTTGACTACTTTACCACGGGACATTATGCCAGAAAGAACTATGATGCAGAGCTCAAGCGCTGGCAGATCATCAGAGGCGTGGACAAAAGCAAAGACCAATCCTATTTCCTTAGCTTGCTCTCTCAGGAGCAGATAGCCACTTCAATCTTCCCCCTGGGAGAGATGTACAAAGAAGAACTGAGGGATTTTGCCCGGGCGCATGGCTTTGAGTATCTGGTGAAGAAGCAGGAGAGCCAGGACTTCCTCCAGACCGAGGATCATTCTGTGCTTTTTGATACCTCGGAGATAGTTCCCGGAAGGATTATTGACCACGAAGGCAAGGTCTTGGGCACTCATCGGGGGCTGATCCATTACACTATCGGCCAACGCAAGAATCTGGGCGTTGCGGGTATGCCGGAACCTTATTATGTGATCAGGCTTGATGCTGAGAAGAACGAACTGGTCTTGGGTCCGGGAAGGCTGCTCTATTCAAACACACTGATAGCGGAAAAGCTGAACTGGGTATCGATAACGGCACCAGTAAAGAAGCTGGAAGTATCTGCCAAGATACGCTTTGCCCACGAGCCTGCCAAAGCACTCTTGGAACCATTGGACGAAGGAAGAGTGAGATTAAACTTCACAGAGCAGCAGCTTTCCATCACGCCCGGGCAACTTGTTGTCTTCTACCGGGACGATCTGCTTTTAGGGGGCGGTTTTATCGCCTGAGGAGTTCTCTCCTTCCGCTTCCACCACATAGCCAGTTCCTTCTGCTCCCTGATCTCCCTCCCCTTGGGCACGTAAACCGGTTTCCCGGTGTAGAAATCCAGGCCGGTGTAATACATAGTGGTGCTGATAGTCATGGGCGTTGGAGTGAATTCCTGCACCTGTTCTATTCTGATCCTGTGTTTCTTCAACCATGAAGCCAGTTCCAGGGCATGTGCTCTGGTGGTGCCGGGATGCCCAATAATGATATAGGGGATGATCTGACGCTTGAGCCCCAGCTCCGCAGCCTGCTTCATAAAGAGTCGGGAGAAATCCTCATAAGCCTCTATGCCGGGCTTGCCCATCAGATTCAGCACAGGCTGGGAAACATGCTCCGGAGCAAGCTTCAGCCTTCCGCCTGTATACTTGGCTGCCAGGGATCGGATATAATCCGGACTCGATGCTGCCAGATCAAAACGTATGCCAGAAGAGATAAAGATATGCTTCACGCCGGGAAGTTTCTCCACTTCCTGCAGCAGCTTCAATTGCAGCTTATGATCTGCCACCAGATTGGAGCAGATTCTAGGATACAGGCAAGACTGCCTTTTACAGGAATCGGGAAAACCCAGTTTGCAGTAAGAACCGTACATATTGGCAGTTGGACCGCCCAGATCGGAGATAGATCCATGGAACACGTATCCCCCGCTTTTCTCACTCTTATGAGCAGTCAAGCGCTTCACTTCTTTTATAACCGATGCCTGAGACCGGGATTGGATGGCTCTTCCCTGGTGCAGGGCTATGGCACAGAAGCTGCAACCACCGTAGCAACCTCTATGCGTGGTGATGGAATCCCGAATCTGCTCCCAGGCCGGGATTCTGGCTCCCTTATAGATGGGATGAGGAGCATTCTCGAAGTCCAAAGCGTAGATGGCATCCAGTTCCTTTTCCGTCAGTGCCTTGGCCGGAGGATTGTGCCTGATAAGCCTGCCGCCATTCTCCTGATACAGGATAGTGGATTGTGCTTTATCAAAGAAGAGCCTGTAGAGTTCGTGATAAACCTTCTTGTCTTTGGAGGCTGAGGCAGAAGGAAGCACTATGCCTCTTGAAGTATCTTCGTCCGAAGCTGCAAATACCACTGTTGAAGGCATATCCTTTATCTCTACAATGGATTTACCTTCCTTCAGCGCATTTGCCAATGCCAAGGTAGCCTGTTCCGCCATGCCATAGATCAGGATATCGGCTTTGCTATCGGCCAGCAGACTGTTCTTCACGGTGTCGCTCCAATAGTCGTAGTGAGCTATTCTTCTGAGAGATGCCTCTATGCCTCCCAGAACCACCGGCACACCCTTGAAAAGTCTCTTGACTATATTGGTATAGATAAGGCTGGCACGATCGGGTCGCTTTCCTGCCAGACCTCCCGGACTATAGGCGTCGTCGGAGCGTATCTTTCTCTGGGCCGTGTAGTGATTGACCATGGAATCCATGTTCCCGGCTGTGATCCCGAAGAAGAGCCTAGGACGCCCCAGAGCCAGGAAATCCTCGTCTTTGTGCCAATCCGGCTGAGCTATGACACCTACCCGGAAGCCGGCAGCTTCCAGCACTTTACCAATGATGGCAGTTCCGAAGCTGGGATGATCCACATAGGCATCACCTGAAATGAGGATAATATCCAGTTCCTTGTATCCTCTGGACTGCATCTCGGCAGGGCTCATCACCAGAAAAGACATCTTAGCTCCTTTTGCAAGATAAGAAAAAGGTGTTAGCAGAGCATGCTAGCACCTTGAATTACATTAGTTAAAACCGATTACTACGTGGATCTGATTATATTGATGGCTTGAACGCCTTTATCTGTATCCATCAGATCAAAAGTAACATACTCGTCCTGTTCCAGAACTTTCAACTCCCTGGGCGAATTGGTCACAATAGACTTCCAATGGACAAAGTACTCTTTGTTATCATCAGTAATGATGAATCCGTATCCCTTGTTCTTATTGAACCACTTGACTTTACCTTTCATTAAAACCTCGCTGTTAGTCTGCGTCCATCTTTTTGATCCCTCTTTGTCACGTCAACCAAAATCAGGACATTCCCTTGCTTTGATAACTGGTCTTTGTATCAAAAAATCAATACCTGGAAACATGATAAGCAGAATTGAGCCCTTAGACAATCATTTCTTGAGCTCTTTAGGCTATTCCCAGAGCCATAACGAAGCTCAGGGACGCCCATAATCAAAGATCAAGGCTTGGCCAAAAGCATCGATACTCAGTGTTTTCGCCCGGGAAAGATCCCGATTGTAGAAGAGATAGCCCTCTTTACGTCCTCCTGGCAGCAGATCACCAAAACTGAAGTAGCTATTGATCAGCTCCAGCAGATTCTCCCGCTTTTTCTCTTCGCGGTCGATCAGGCTTTGCTGATCGGCAGGATCCGGATTGAACTCAAAAGGATCGCTCATCAGTTGGCTCTGCAGACTCCCGGCAATCAGATTTAGAGGGATATAGTCAAACTGCCGTTCCCCGGCCATGATACTGAAGCCGGTGGGACTGATCCGTTTGGTGCTGCCGGAAAGATTGCGAACGTGTATATAGATACAGAAATAGCTTTGTGCCAGGTTGTTGGCAGAATTATGATAAGTTTGGGGACGGACAGCCACCAATAAGCTGTCCGTCCTCACAATGGCAAACCTGTCTTCAACAGTCACTCCCTCACTGGTTCTGGGCTGAAAATAAGCCACAGCACAGGCACTTAGCATCAGGAGAAGCACTGCCGCAAACAGGATTCTATTCATTATCTTCTATCTCTTCAGTCTCTTCTATGTCTTCTGGTTCGACAGTCTCGGCCTCTTCATCATCAAAATCCGGCCCGGTTTCATAACCTTCACCCACGATTGCCACAGGCACTGCAGCACGGATCTTTTCAGCTTCAGCATCGATCTCCTCATCATCCGGTTCACTGGGCACGTAGGTGATGTCTCTCACCTTATCGGCACCATTGAGGTTGATCAGGCGAACGCCTTGAGTATTACGGCTGATCAGGGAAACCACATCAACTTTCTGGCGGATTATCATGCCTTCCTGGGTGATAATCATCAGATCGTCCCCTTCACGCACCATCATCAGAGCAGCTAGATGTCCATTGCGCATCGTGGTCTTGAGGGTGATAACACCTTTGGATCCACGTTTGTGAATAGTGTAGGAATCGATCGTCGTACGCTTGCCGTAACCATTTTCACTGATAGCCAGGATGCTGGGTGCTGTATCATCTCCATTCTCGCTCATATCTTCGGGTTTGATAACTGTCATGGAGATCACATAATCCTTGTCGCGCAGGCCGATACCCTTCACACCCATGGTGAAGCGTCCGCTGGGACGCACATCCGTTTCATTGAAGCGGTTGCAATAGCTGTTACGCGTAGCCAGGAGGATATCATCCGATCCCCCGGTGATTCTGGCATCGATAAGCTCGTCATCCTCATTGAGTTTGATGGCCAGGATACCGATGTTTCTGGGTCTTGAGAAGGCCTTCAGCGAAGTCTTCTTCACCAAGCCGTTACGGGTGCACATGGTAATGTATTGATCTTCGGCAAACTCACGTAGAGTCACAAACGCCTTGATCTTTTCCTTCTCCTGGAACTGCACCAGATTCACAATGGCCTTTCCACGAGCCGTACGGCTGGCTTCCGGAATCTCAAATACTTTCAGCCAATAGCAGCGTCCGTGATCCGTGAAGAGCAGAATATAGCTGTGCGTGGAGGCTACAAAGAGATACTGGATAAAATCGTCCTCTTTCAGGTTGGAAGCCGAGAGGCCTTTTCCTCCCCTGCCCTGAACCTTGTAGGTATCCACCGGGATGCGCTTCACATAGCCATCATGCGTGATGGTCACCACTACCAGTTCATCGGCCACCAGGTCTTCCATATTAAACCCGGTGCCAAAGGCTTCAATGATGGTAGTGCGGCGGCTATCGCCAAACTTCTCCATGATCTCGCGGGTTTCTTCCTTGATCAGTTCAGAGCGCAGATCCACACTGGCAATCAGGTCCTTGAGCCGTTTGATGGTGAGCAGCAGTTCTTGATACTCCTGCTCAATCTTCTCGCGTTCCAAGCCTGTAAGGCGTTGCAACCTCATGTCCAGTATAGCTTTGGCTTGGAGCTCGGAGAGGCCGAACTTGGCCTGCAATTGCTCGCTGGCTTCCTGAGGTGTCTGTGAAGCCCGAATCGTGGCTATCACTTCATCCAAGTGATCCAGGGCGATACGCAGACCTTCCAGAATATGCATTCTGGCCTCAGCATTACGCAGCTCAAACATGGTACGGCGCAGCACCACTTCATGACGGAACTTAATGAAATTCAGCAGCATATCCTTCATGGGAACTACCTGCGGAACTCCATCGATCAAGCAGAGATTGATCACGCCGAAAGTGGATTGCAACTGGGTATATTTATAAAGCAGGTTACGCACAACCTGCGCATCATGATTACGCTTCACCTGAACCACCAGGCGCATGCCATCACGTCCGGATTCATCCCGGATATCGCTGATGCCTTCGATTCTCTTTTCCTTCACCAGCTCCACCATCTTCTCGATCAGGAGAGTCTTGGCGAGTTGATAGGGAATCTCGCGGATGATGATAAGTTCCTGATCATTGTGGGTAGTCTCGATATCGACTTTACCACGAACGATGATCTTACCGCGGCCGGTCTCAAAGTAATCCCTGATCCCATCCATTCCGAGGATAAAACCACCAGTGGGGAAATCCGGGCCTTTGATATAGTTCAACAGCTCCAGCGGTTGCAACTCAGGATTGTCAATCAGAGCAATCATGGCAGAGCAAATCTCTTGGATGTTGTGGGGAGGCATATTGGTAGCCATACCCACGGCTATACCCGAAGAACCGTTGATCAGCAGATTGGGTACACGGGTGGGAAAAACCGTGGGTTCCTTACGAGTCTCGTCGTAGTTGGATTTGAATTCCACCGTGTCTTTGTCCAGTTCGTCCAGCATTTCCATGGTAACCTTCTGCAGACGTGCTTCCGTGTAACGCATGGCAGCAGGAGGATCACCATCGATGGAACCAAAGTTTCCCTGTCCATCGATCAATTGGTAACGCATGATCCAAGGCTGAGCCAATCTCACCAAAGTGGGATAGACCACCTGTTCACCGTGCGGATGGTAGTTTCCGGAGGTATCACCGGCGATTTTGGCACACTTTCTGAAGTGACCGCCGGGAGAAAGATTAAGCTCGTGCATGGCAAAAATGATACGGCGTTGGGAAGGTTTCAATCCGTCCCGGATATCCGGAAGCGCACGTGACACGATCACGCTCATGGAATAATCCAAATACGCCTGTTTGAGTTGATCCTCTATCTGTACATTGATAATTCTATTGTTATCGGACATCATTAACTCCCTTAGACATCAAGATTTTGGACGTAAGTGGCGTTGGTTTGAATGAAGTCTCTGCGGGGTTCCACTTCGTCACCCATCAGGATTGTGAACATTCGATCGGCCTCAATGGCATCGTCCATTTTCACTGAAATCAAAAAGCGGTTACTGGGATCCATGGTGGTCTCCCAGAGCTGTTCGGCATTCATTTCTCCCAAGCCTTTATAGCGTTGGATAAATACTCCTTTATCGCCAAATTCTGCCAGTGCCGCATCACGTTCGGCTTCAGAAAAGACATAGCGCTTCTGTTTGCCTTTGCGCACCAGGAAGAGCGGAGGTTTGGCGATATAGAGCATTCCTTCCTCGATCAGGGGCTTCATGTAACGGAAGAAGAAAGTCATCAAAAGCGTGGCAATGTGGGCGCCATCGACGTCGGCATCTGCCATGATAATCACCTTGTGATAACGGGTTTTGGTTACGTCAAAATCTTGCCCAATACCGGCTCCCAGAGCCAGGATCACAGGCTGTATTTTGTCGTTATTGAGCACTTTATCCACTCTGGCTTTCTCGGTGTTCAACATCTTGCCCCAAAGCGGAAGAATAGCCTGATAAGCACGGTCGCGGCCTTGCTTGGCGCTGCCGCCTGCCGAATCTCCCTCCACCAGGAAGAGCTCAGTCTGCGCCGGATCGTTCAAGGTGCAATCCGCCAGTTTTCCGGGAAGAGAGCCACTTTCCAGCACAGATTTGCGGCGGGTAAGCTCACGCGCCTTACGGGCTGCCTCACGGCTGCGTGCAGCCATTATGCTCTTGGTACAGATGCTTTTTGCTTCCGCAGGATGCTCTTCAAAATAGACCATCAGCTTTTCGTATACTGCAGAGTTCACAATGCCTTCCACATCAGAATTCTGCAGCTTGGTTTTGGTCTGCCCCTCAAACTGGGGATTGGTGATCTTCACCGATACCACTGCAGTGATTCCCTCGCGGATATCATCTCCGGAGGGAGAGACTTTTTCGTTCTTGAGCAGATCGGCACTTTTGATATAGGCATTTACCGCTCTGGTGAGCCCGCTTTTGAATCCGGAAAGGTGAGTACCGCCCTCTATTGTATTGATGTTATTGGCAAAACTAAAGATGTTTTCCTGATAGCCTTCGTTGTATTGCAGCGAAACCTCAAAATCCATCCCTTCCTTTTGAGAAGAGATGTAGATGGGACGCGGCGTGACTGGCTTCTTATTCTGGTTCAAATACTCCACGAAGCTATTGATGCCGCCATCATATTTGAAGTCATGCGTACGGTCGGTTCTTTGATCGTGCAGCACTATTCGAACCCCACAATTCAAGAAAGCCAGCTCTCTGAGACGGGTGGTGAGATAGTCAAAACTGAATTCTGTGGTCTCAAAAATTCCGGAATCCGGCTTGAAGGTTATCACAGTTCCCCGGCGATTGGTCTCGCTAAGCACTTTCAGCTCGGAAACCGGAACTCCATATTCCAGCCTCATCTGATACAGCTTGCCATCCTTGTGGATACGAACGTCCATCCATTCGGAAAGAGCATTCACCACAGACACGCCCACGCCGTGCAGACCACCTGATACTTTGTAAGATTTGTCGTCGAACTTACCGCCGGCGTGCAAAACCGTTAGAACCACCTGAACGGCAGGAACGCCGAGATCCTTGTGCATATCGACAGGAATACCCCGTCCGTTATCATCAACTTCCACCGAGCCATCGCTGCGCAAGGTCACTTTGATCATATCGCAGTACCCAGCCAAAGCTTCGTCGATGGAGTTGTCCACCACTTCATAAACCAAGTGATGCAAACCGCGTTCGCTGGTGCCGCCAATATACATGGCAGGACGCTTGCGAACGGCTTCCAAGCCTTTCAGCACCTTAATGTTAGATGCATTGTAGTTTGTTTCTTGCATAATCTATTGTCTCCTAGAATTTTACAAGTATATCCCCAAGGATACGTTTTGAATCTTGACTCTTGATGATAGTAATCATCGTTATCTAATTGTCAATAAATTCGATACCACAATTCTGTCAAGTTCTTATTGAAAGAATTACAGCTTTCTAACTACTCTATTTTACATGGTCTTATGAAAGGTGCAAAACAGATGGGAAATAAGCGTTTCTACCGGGCAGGTTATTAGATGTTCTACAGCGGTAGGATTTTGCACCTAATCCCTTGTAATTGATGCTGTTAGCCTCTTTCTTCGGCACATTACCGTTAACTTACTGCAGGATAAACGATTCCTTAACCGGGGTTAAGGATGGGTTAAGGAAGCGTATTAGGAAGGCATTGGTGAGATACATCGCATGTAGATAACGCCCTTCGGACTTTTATCGGGTCCCTGGAAAACCCCGCACAGCGGGGGGATCGGCTGTATCTTTCCTTTCTTTATACCGTTCATCTACCCATGGTTCGCTGCGCTCACCATGGGCTATGATATATCACCCGGACAAGCCGGGTTTTCTAAAGGTGGAGCAATGGGTACGATCCGCCAATCTTATGGCAGAACGCTTTGGGGTGGCATATCACCCCAAAACCTCACTCCGTTAGGTTTTGAGGACCCCGGTAATCTCTGAATTGCCACAGCGTCCGAAGGGCTCTCTAGAATCATTCGCCAGTAGTATCTGCCAAATCCGTAATTCTCGCGAAGGAGTCTGTGTAAAAAGTCTGATACATTACCTGATACTACCGTCATGCCAGCGAAGGCTGGCATCCAGTAAACAACTAAACAGCTACTGTTCAAGCAATTGTGTAAGGACTGGATTCCAGCTTTCGAGAATAATGACCAAGGATAAGACAGACCCGGACGGAACAGGGGATAAGAGGATATCTACCCATATCTCTGCATATTTTTGGCCTTTTTGGGATCTAATCCGACTAATTCTTGACGCTCGAGTAAAAGTTCAGAAACTTCAGAATTACTCTCTGGCGAACGACTGTTAATCATCAGTCAACCGCTTTCTCCCGACAATTGGGGGTTTGTCAACAGCCTGCACACGACAAAGCCGGGTTACGATTCCTGCATCAACATAATTCCTTTGAAATGGCTTCAATAGCGGGACTTTTCTATTTAGCTCCAGACATTTCACACAGTCTCCTTCGCTGGCATGACGGTATTGTATCCACTCTGTTTGAACTTTAGCCTAAAGAGCTTTATTGAAAGTGGGACAGCCAAGCAGAA
>JAKPXC010000042.1 GCA_029567705.1 Candidatus Cloacimonadota bacterium | reverse complement strand
CTTTCCCTGAATGAGTGAATCAATATATTGATCTAATACCCGTTTAAGCTCAGCTGGTGTGATAGATCCTCCTGCCTTGCTGATTACTCTACGGATCTCATCCATGTTAATGGTCACTTTTATGAGCCCAGCCAGTACTTCTTTGAGGATCTTCACAAAGTTATCATCAACCTTATCCGCTAGTTCTTTGTTTTTGATGAATTGATCTAGTACTGCCTTGTCCTGTTCACTTAGCAAAGCTATGGATTCCTGGGTGTGTTCATCCTGCAGGTTCTGGAGCAGCATTTCGGTCCAGTTGGTGATGGTATTATCCAGTATCTGGTCAATCTGACTCAGGATGTGGCTTGCGGATGAAGCTCCAGATTCCACAGCAGCATTGAATCTGCAATGGGGGCAGATGGGATCTGCCTGCAGGTTCTGCTCTGTGAGGTTGAAGCAGGTTTTTAAGCCTGAGAGTTTTTCCAATATCTCATTGACCTGCTGTTTGGGCATGATATCGATTTCTCCAAGCTTTTGCAGGTTGCGTATCCGCAAATCATTAGAGAGTTCTGCTTTCTTTTTGTCTTCCTGTCTATTGAGGCGGTGCTTGCTATGCAACTTCACATATTGCTCAATATAGTCTTTCTTGAGCTTTTGCAGCTCATAGCTGATCTTTCCGGTGAGAGCTTTGATCTCATCGGCCTTCAGTTCCCTGACCTGAGTAAGCACGGTCTTTTTAGCCTTTTCAAACTCAGTCTGCCAGGAATGCTCGCCGGGAAGCAGTTTCTCAGCAGTGGATAGCCAGTTTATGAGAGGATTCAGATTGTTGATAAAGTCCTGAGCGGCATTGATGGTTTTAACCAGGTCCAATGAGCTGCGTTGAGCTTCAATCTCTGCCACGGGCACATTGAAGTTCTTGAGCTTTGCGGCTGTGTTGAAGGCGGTGAGAGATTCTAAGAACTCCTTGGTCTTGGACAGGCTTTGCTGGGCATTTTCCAACTTGAGTGTGCCCCCCAAGTCTTCTCCCCAGAAAATCAATCCATCCCGGAGATGGTTCATAGTGAACACGATGCGAGAGATCAGTTTTGTTAGGGCATCTTGCAATACCCTTACTGGCTCATCATTTCCTTGGGTTACATTTTGTGCTAATCCTGGGGATAGACCCACAAGCTCGAACAACGCTTTGATGGATTGGATGTTCCAGTCCTTAGGAAGTTCGATGTGCTTGAAATCGACCAAGTTTGAGAGGTCTGAAGCACAGAGATATTGGATCTTAGTGGCATCATACTTGTCACCTATCACACTGAGGACGATATCACCGCTATAGACCATAGCTGCTAAGACCGCAACCACCCATTCCGGTTCCAATCTGAAACCACTGGGATCAAGATATTCAAGGCCGTTGACCTTATCGATAAGCTCTTCCCGGTTTAATACCTGTCCTTTTCCTTTCGCAGCCAGTTTACTACTTATATATTGGGAGATGGGTGATTTGGATGTGGTGATTCTATCCCCATCGAGAAGTTGTAGAGTATCCAGAATTGCCAGTGCTTGCTTGGATCTGTTACCACCTGATATGGATCGTAAAGCTTCGCTAGTGTTCTGCTTTCTGTTATAGCCGGTAATCAAGACCGAGAATTTGGGGTACTTGGGTGCCTGTGTTTCAAAGTGCTGAGCCAGGCAGATCGAAGCGATGGCATTGATTATGTCTCTGAAGTTGGCCGTCTCATTCTGTCCAATTCCTGAGATCTCTCTGATGTTCTTGCCCTTTGCCCAGTTTTCCAGGGATTGCCGTTTCCCCTGATAAACCACATCGAAGGCTTCCCATATATGCTTCTGCAACCATGATACAACCTTGCGCAGGTATTGTTCAGATTTCTGGAGGTAGATGTTTTTGGCGTTCCCTGATGCGGTTAGGGATAACTCATGCGAGGCAGCAAACAGAGCCAATGCCTCATCAAACTCCTCGTCCCTGCGACTAAGGTAGATGAACACTTCATCCTCGAGTTTCTGGTCCTTAACCGGACTAGCATCATATGGACGCAGGAAATAGATATAGTAATCCCTCTGTGGTACTGCAGTGGAGCGCTCATTGGGAGAGCCAAAGAATAGATATCCGCTGCGGGGGGCATTGCGTTCACGCCAGTTTATTTCGTACTGCCAGATGTTGTAGTTGGTAACGTGCGGAGTAACGTCCATCCTCTCAAGAACGCGTTTCAAAGCTTCATTGTAGTAGGTATTGAAGCTTGCGTCACCCAGAGTAACCTTTTTCTTGGCTATGATGGCGTCGTAGTCGTCCACTTTCTTTAGATCGAGGTAGAATTGACCGTTGTTAGGGTTCGAAGAGATAAACTGGCCGCTAACCGTGGTTACGATCTCTCGCAGTACTGTCTCTACCAATGTGGTCAGGTCTTTATCTGGCTCATCCCCTCCCATG
>JAKPXC010000011.1 GCA_029567705.1 Candidatus Cloacimonadota bacterium | reverse complement strand
ACAGCTAAAAACAAGGCTGGTCTCACAGGGTTATGACCTATCCAAGCTGGTGGAAACCCATCCGCCCAGGTAGCAACTGCGCCTATTGCTCCAATAAACATTTATCGGGTATAAACAATCCTGCGATACGGTCAACCCGATTCATCGGGTTTCCAGACGAGAGGCGGTGGTTTCAACCACCGTATCTGGCAGGAACGCAGAACGATAAACTATTCCGTGGTTTGTATAATCACGAGAGGAGTAGATCTTGCTTCTGACTTCATGTCAGAAGCAAGATCTACTCCTCTCGTGGCCTATGATGTAAGTCGTGATATAACGCTAAACGAGTACGGTGGTTGAAACCACCGCCTCTCGTCTGAAAACCCATTGAAATGGGTTACAACCTGACCACATGTTCACTCTTCACTTATCCGGGACTCTTCACCGTGTCTTGCAGGACTCTTCCCGAGCAAAGTGTTCGGGAAGAGTCGGCCAAGACACGGTGAAGACTCGGCAACGCATTGGGAAGGATCAGGGATAAATTAGACTACAGGGATTATTCACCTTCACCCAATATGCCTGCCCGGGGCACATCTGATTCAGGCTGCCTCCGGAGGGGGTCCAGCTCTGATCCAGGCTACGCACTTCCGTGAGCTGGGCAGAGATTGATGCCAGAGCAGAAAACACGCTCATGGCGGTATCCGGTAGATAGGGCACCAGGTTCCAGCCGCTTTGCAAGGGGATCTCGCGGCCGGCAGGAAGCAAATCTCCCTGGAGCACAATAGTATGGCTGCCGGTATTGTTTACCCAATAGCCTGTGGCGGGTTCTACCTGACTTAAACTGTTAAAATGATGTGCCATCACCGGTGAATACGAGTTGCTCTGAGTCTTGATCTGACTCAAGCCTGTATCGAAGACCGTATCCAGATCGTTTGTACCCAGATCGATATTGAAACTGATCAGGTTCCAGCCTGGATTCAGAACAATCTCCTGCTGATGCGGCAGAACACCCAGGGTGATATTGAGGCTGGTCTTCTGATTGGCATTGACGACCACCCCGGAAATCACTTCATCCGGATATCCGACGGCAGAAACTGTGAGGCTGTAGGTGCCTGGATTCAGATAGCGGTAGAAATCTCCGCAGACCGGATCGTTGGATATCACCGAAACAGCCGTGTCGTGGCCGTTAACCGTGATCGTGGCAGCCAGAGGATTGCCATAAACGTCTTTGACAACCCCGTGAATACCATAGAGCCCCTGTTCCAGGTAAGACAGCATGGCATCGTAATTGTAGTTCCAATAGTTGGGTAAAGTTGAGGCAGAGGGAAGCTTGGTGGTGCTGAGCTCAATGGTCACTTCCCGGCTGTGGGCAGTGTAGTTCATCCAATCCTGTCTGCCCCCGGCAATCACGTACCAAACTGCACCGTTGGTGATGCCGTTGGAGCCCACACTGGTGAAATAACCGCTGGGGCCGTGGCTCTGCGCGCTGGATGCATAGACAAGTGAACTGCTGATGTACCAATTGTTATCCGGGTGCAGATCGTAAGTGTAATCCCAGGGGTAGTTCACCACTTCGCTGCCCCCATGGAAATTTACGCATAAGCTGAAATGATGGGCATTGGCAAAATCCATCAAAGCAGATGTTTCTGCCTGGATGGCACCGCTGTTTAAGCTACCGTCCTGATTGGGATAGTTGCGGTTGAGGTCTATGCCGTTGTAGTTTGCCCTGCGGGCACTGGCAACCGTGCTGTTGCCCCCGTAATAGGTTCCATCGGGATTGGTGTTTGGGCAGATCCAAATCTCGGCGTTGTTTACCAGATTGGTGATGCGGCTATCTGTGCCGTAACCGCTGAGCAGGGAGTCGATCAAACGCAGAAGCAGCACATAACCCACCAATTCATCTCCATGAATGGTTCCCGTGTAAAGCAGTTCCGGTTCGGCTTCGGGGCTGGAGACGTTGTCTGATATCTTGGCAAAGATAAGCTGGCGTCCACCTGCGGTGGTGCCTACATTCACGATCTGGCAAAGATTGGGGTACGTCGTGGCAAAGGCATTCATCATGGCCACATAAGCATCGTATGTGGGATAGGCATCCCAAGATCTCATATCACTCTGGTTTCTGGCTATAGTTGCCGGATACTCCGAGGCAGGGGAAGGAAGAAGCTGGGTGCGGTAACCCAGCCTACCAAAAGCTTCCCATTCGGTATCGTTAGCATAGGCATAGACCCAGTTTCCCCGGATCTTATCGATCGATATCACTCTGCTTAGGCTTTGCAACTCGGTTTTATTGATCAGTTCAAAGCGGAAGTAATACTGGTTCCAGGAAGTGCCGGAAATAGCCCAAAGGGTCATTCCCAAAAGGAGCAGTGAGCAGATCAGTAGGAGCTTTCTCATTCTTCAGCTCCTTTGAAGGGAAAATGCTGCTCTGCAGTTACTTTGAAGAATCCTTTCTGATTGTTTGAACTGAAGGTATAGAACAACAGCGATGTGCTCACGATCTGTGTGAAGGGACCATTGGGGCTATCGCTGCGGTAAATCTTGTAGACATTGGCATTGGGTATTCTGTTCCAAGAGAGATGATAGTTTGTTCCCTGCCTGGAAATTGTGAGTACAGGACGTTCCAGTGTGATGGTGTTTGTACCGTTGAGCAGCACCGGCACACTCTGTCCGTAAACTGCTGCATAGTTCATAGACATGAGCTCAGCTACTGGATAGATGGCATTTTGGGAAGCGGAATAGATGCGGAAGCGCACCGTTTCTCCCTGGGAGGCCAGATTGACCAGCAGAGTGCAATAGGCTTGACCGTTGTTCATCACCACATCGGCTCTGCCACGGCATTCGGTGCCCACAAAGGCAGCCACAACGTCGTTCAATCCGGCTGTTAATCCCTCAATCTGCACTCTGCCATAGAGGGTTGCGGGGTTATTGGGATAAAGAACTGGCGTCCAAGCCGGACTATACACGGAATTGACCGTGATGCTGAGGTTATCGGAAGCAGAGAGTCTGCCATCTGAGACTGTGAAGGTAAGGGTTTCGCTGCCCACCCAGTTCTGAACCGTGGTAAAGGTCACACTCAAGCCATTGATCTCCACCAGGACGTTGCTGTTACCGCTTACGGAAAGACTTAGCGGATCGTTATCCTCATCGCTCACGTAGGTGCTGAAGCTCTGCGTCAGGCTGCCATTTTTATCGAAACTGAAGCCCTCAGGCAAGTCTATCTGCGGAGCATGGTTATCATCCTGGACGTTGAAGGTTACAGGAATCTGCAGTATTGGATTATCCGGATCATTTGAGCTGATGCTTACCGTGGCTTCATAGGTTCCGGGAGTCATGCCAATGGCGGAAAAATGGGCTGAGATATCTTGGCTGGCTCCTCCGGCAATGGTGCCGCTAATTGGTTCGAGGCTGAGCCATTCCAGAGGAGGAGTATCCTCCGTTAGCACAATAGAGCCGCTGAGAGTGTGGGGATCTACTCCATAGACATCGCCATTGATAGTGTAGGAAAGGCTGAGATCATTGGATACCCCAGAGGCTATTGTTACATTCACCGTGGCAGTGGCAGATTGGCCTCCCTGTACCACGCCCCAACCGCCGCTGGTTTCGCCGTGCCAGGTGATGGAAATCCCGCTGCCGCTGGTATTATTGGGGGTCATATCAGCAGTACCGCCGCTGAAGTTTGTTACACTGTTAACTGTAACACCGGCAGGGAAGGAGATGATGACGTCTTCCAGCCATTCACTATCCGTGCTGGTATTGGAAACAGTAAAAACCCAATCCACTGTGGTGCCGGGCAAGTATGTATCTGCATCCAGAACCAGGCTTGAACCTTCGATGCTTTTATCATCGGGCTGAGCACTTAAAACAGGATTAGGGAAAGACCTGCCATCAGCTAGTTCCTGAACCGTAATAGCATAGTTCAGAGCCTGTGAACCGCTGTTGCTCAGCGAGAAAAGTGTGGTATCTTCTTCTCCTGTAACCAGGGTGGAACTTAGTGAACTGATACTGGCACTGATGTTTGGCGTGGTGAATCCGCTGCCGGTTACTGCAAGATTGAGAGTGGGATGCTCCGGATCGTTTGAGCTGATGACCACATTGCCATTATAAGTAGCTACTGCAGAAGGTGTGAAGCCGAGGTTGAAGCTCCGGGATTCTTCTGCCGGAACTGAGTAGGCCAGTGTGTTGCGGCTGAGCAGTGCCGGTGCATCCTGAGCGTCTCTGGAGGCTATAGTCACCACATAACCGGCAGGTGTGGTGATGCTTCCGGAAAGAGCTTGACCGCCAGTGTTTTCGATAGAGAATTGTTGAACCACTGTGTGTCCCACTTCCACTGCATCATAAGCCAGACTGGTGGGATCTATGCTTATTGCGGGTGGAAGCTGAGGGATCACCACCACTTTGAGGTTTGGTCTCATATTGGTAACATCAACGCTGTTATACAATTCACTCTGGTCTTCTGTATCGCTGCGCCCAAATCTATATCCACTGGTTACATCCGTATACTCGACCGTTCCGGTGGCTGAGAAGCTTGAGCTAAACACGCCAAAGGCAGTATCCACCACGATGTTATCCGTTCCGTTCCACATAAAGGGAGTACTGAAAGTATACATGTTCCAGCCCAGGACGGTGGGTTGATAGCTGGTGGAAGACCACACTTGGCTGAGCCCGGTGGTGATCCAGGAACTCACATTGGTGGCGGTAGTATGTCCTACTTTGATTCTGAAATTGGGCATTGCCACAAGGGGAAGACCGGTGATTTTGAAGCCTATCTGAGAGATCTCTATGGGACCCACTATCCCCACAGCATTGAGTTCCGCTGCAGTATATACAGATTGTCCGTGAAGACTCTTATAATAAACGCTCACAGGGCTAGCGTCGTAGATCCCGGTGGAGGAAGAACCAGCTCCAATAACAGCTTCAGTCACCACAGCAGTGGGGATAACCGTCACTGTGGCGGTGGCATCGGATTCTCCTCCGGAATAGACTGCTTTTAGATAGTAACTGTAGGAAGTACCATTTACCACAGCATTATCTGTGTAGGTGAGGCCGGTCACGGTTGTAAGCAGGCTGCTATTCTTGAATATTTTGTAGCCGGTGGGGGTGCCAGAGCTGGGAGCTAACCAATTGAGGGTGACAGTGTTATTACCGGGAATAGCAGAAAGGTTCCTGGGAGGATTGTAGGTGCTGGGAGCCGTCGAAGCGGGGAAGACAATATCGTCTATCCAGGCGCAGTTGCTGCCGCTATCGACACTGCCGTCTTTCATATATTCCCATTTGAGGATGTGGGTTCCGGCCATGAGGGTGTATGAAGCCTGTGTCCAGGCAACAGTCCCGGACCACTGGTTCATCATGTTTCCATCGATATAGAACTTCAGATAGTC
Organism: Candidatus Cloacimonadota bacterium; assembly: GCA_029567705.1. Classification (GTDB taxonomy): domain Bacteria; phylum Cloacimonadota; class Cloacimonadia; order Cloacimonadales; family Cloacimonadaceae; genus PHBP01. The sequence continues at coordinate 14,898 of JAKPXC010000011.1, read as the reverse complement.
ATAGTCCGTTTCAGAAGAAACCTTGCACCAGAAAGTCAGAGTGCCGGAGCTGCTCAGAATCCTTGTGGTCTGCATGGTGGTGCTTTGACTATGTGTGATAGTCCCACTCTTGGCTGCGTATGTTCCGCTCTGAGCACCGGTGTTTGTGATCGTCCAAGGCTGGTCTCCACCCATCACCCAGGGGTAGCTGTTGAAAGTGCCAGTCTCAAAATCTTCCAAAATGATGCCGACTGTGGTCGTTTCTGCTTTGTTGGCGATATAAGATCCCGCAGTGGCATTGAAACTGAGGTTCACCACGGTGCCAATCACCATTCCGGAGGCAGCGGTCAGGCTGAAGCTGAGGTTCTGGCTTCCGGAGGCAGCTATGCCGGTGAAGCTGGCAGAACCTGTGTTGATCGTGATTCCGGAAGTGGTGCTGGTAAGAGAAGCTGTTCCGGCAGGGCTGGCCGCTCCACCGCTGTTGTTCAGAGGCATAGTGATGGTAACGGTTTCTCCCGGGTCCAGCCTGCCATTGTTGTTACCCGTGGGATCGCTGATAGTCATAGTCCCAAAGGCCAGAACAGGCGCATTGATCTCCAGAGAGAAATTGTGTACCCAGGTATTGGTACCGCTTACCATGGTAATGGTAAATGCTGCCATGGTGCCATCGGCAATCCCATTGGCAATAGTGAAGCTGTAGGCATTGGTGCCTGTAGTGGAAGCACCTGAAGCCAGGCTGGCGATGCTGTGAGTTCCATCTGTGATGGTAATGCCACCGGTGCTGCAGGTGAGAGTGGCGGCAACGTTTGTGGCAGCAGCAGAACCCACATTCTGGAAGGTGGGGCTGAATCTACCGGTTTCGTTGTATTCCGGGACGCTGTTGTTCGTATCTGAATAGCTTACGCCGGTCACATTCATATAAGGGCCACTATTGGGAGCGATTGTGATATTCTCGATCCGGGTGATCTTGTTCTGGGCGGTGATCACCAAGCTGGCCGTTCCTGTGCTGGTAAAAGGTGTGATGGGCAGTGTCAGGCTTCCCCCGGCTGGTACTATCCCAGTGCCGTAGAGAGTTCCACCCATGCTGAGTGCTACTCTGGAATAGGGTGTGGCAGTAACGGTGATGGAAGAAGCTCCGATCAGAATTGTAGTGGGATAAGTGGCAGTATTGACCGTGGGGACTCCAAAATAGGGCATCAAAGAAGGATCACCCATGATGGAATAGATTTCCCAGTAGTAGTTTGTACGGGAGCTGGCTCCCTGAGCTACGGCCAGGTTTCCCATATAGATAGCATCACCAGTGGTGGTTGCCCAATCTGCCACTGCTTCGCTATGGGTGTGGAACATGGCGTCATAGGCTCCCAACTTGGTGGCATCATAGGCAGGAGCGCTGCCTGTGGCGGTTCCCTTAGCGCCAACTGCCCACCAGTAGTCTTCATCCCAATAGGTGTTGTTGGTTCCGCCAATGTAGGCCACACCACCGGCATTGGCCTTGCGGATGATGGACTCACCAAAGCACACAGAAGTGCCAAAGGCGTTACTCACACAGCAATTACCAACCATGACACCGTACTTGTTGGTATTGGTCATGGAGTTGACGTTACTCACTGTGAAGGTGGGATCAGCCCAAGAGGTTTCGCTGCCGTGGGCAGTGTAATTCATGTAGCCTCTGCCTTCATTGGCGTTGGCGAGAATGGTGGCATCACTCGATCCCGAAGCAGGATAGAGATAAGTATCGGATGTGATGCCGTGAGAGGTGTTGAAGTAGTTGGCGGTTCCGTAGTTTATAGCACCATTGGCATGAGTGGGGCCATAACTGCTATCCACTCCTGCAATCATCACAGCTTTACCGAGGTAAGAAAGATCCGGCATCAGAGTCTTTTCGAAGGTCACAGTCTTACTCACGATGTTTGTGAGTTCCGTGGCACTGGAAACAGAGAATCTGCCGTAATACATCTCGGGAACGTAATCCGTGCCATTCAACCGCACATAGGTGAGGTCTGTAACGTGACTGGACGTTACACCCGTATTGGCAATGATGTTGTCTCCACTGGTGGAAGTATCACCCACGATCAGCAGATAAGTGGGTGCAGGATCCTGTGAGGTGGCCGTATCCCAAAGCCCTTGCATATAGGTCTTTATGGCTGTGGTGCTATTGGCCACCGTTCCGCCGGTGCCGACCGTAGTGACGATAACAGTATAGCCCTGAAGTCTTTTCCAATCCACAAAAGGTTGGAGCTCATCCGTGTAACTGGGAGGGCAAAGAATAAGCATCTTGGTGGGATAACGCACCAGACTGGATCGGGTGGAAGCATCCCAATTGAAGATGGTTTTCTCGTATAAAGCCTCATACTCATAGGAGGCAGTTCTGGCCAGCAGCTCTTCAGTGGCAGCCAGATCAGGATTGAGGAAGTTCACCCGGATCGAAGCAGAGGTACAAATCTCCAATTCTCCGCTCACAGGATTGTAGAGAATGGGTTCGTAGTAAAATTGAAACAGCCGTACTCCACGCATGAAGCCGATCTCTTCCAGGCGGAACAGCTCTCCGCCCCGCAGTTCATCCACTGCGTATGCAGCATCATTATAAGCAAAAGTGAGAGTGGTAGGATCACTGGATTTGGATACCGATTCCTGAGCCGGAAGCAAGCGGTGCTGCAGACGGCTTTCAGAGCCATCCAGCCTGCGGGTTTGGCGGTCGGTTACCTCAAAACTGAGGTCTGCGCCCACCGGCACCGCAATAATCTTGCTGAGCATGGGAAGCTGGGGCTCACCAACTCTCTGGCTGGCACTGTAGCCTTCCACGCTGAGGCGGTCAAACACTCCGCCGCGGGTCTGAACTTCTTCAAGCTGAATATCTGAAACGTTGAACTCCAGATCCAGACCAAAACTGCTGTTGGAGATGATTCTCGCTTGGTTTGAACCACCGGAAAGAGAAACCTTGCGTGCCTGGGCAAACAGTCCCGATACAAGCAGAAGGGACAGTGCCGCAAGCAGAAGGAGCTTCATGCTTCGGTTCATCGTGTACTCCTTTATGGCATCATAATATCTTAGAATTATATGAGTTGTCTCACGGGATTCGGGAGACGTTTGCCAAGCTTGTGGAAAGCGGTATTATTGCAAGAAATTTCTATGGCCGGATGATGGGCTATTCCCCAAGGATTGAAGGATTACAGGATTAATAGGATTGTCTTCATTACGGATTATACGGATTTGGCGGATAATACGGATGATAGATTGAAAACAAGTCAGGAAAATCTGTCCAATCAGTCCAATCTGCGTTCTATCATCCTGTAAATCCCCTTCTTCTCTTTTTCTGCGTTCTATTAATCGGTGCATCCACCACCCGGTTTTGCCTACAGCGCAGCCCTATTCACTAGTTACTAATCACTAGTCACTCAAAAAAAAGGCTCCCCTAGGGGAGCCAGTTCTTGGTGCAGAAGGCGGGACTCGAACCCGCACACCCGTTACAGGCACAAGATCCTTAGTCTTGCGTGTCTGCCAAATTCCACCACTTCTGCAAAAGTCTATTTATTTGGGCTGAGCCGGTTGAGCAGCGGGAGCCGGAGCGGCCGGTGCTGCGGGAGCCGGAGCAGCTTGTTCTGTCTTAATCTTGCGTTGACGGCTCTGAACATCGTCCAGAGTGGTTTTGCTGGTGTTCTTTACCAGGAAGGCCATTGAGACGCTGGTCACGACAAAAAGCATGCCAAGAATCTGAGTAGCTTTCTTCAGAAAAGCGGAAGCTCCGCTGCCACCGAAGACGTTCATCGCGGCACCACCAAGATTGGCATCAAGACCACCCTTGGAGGTCTGAGCCAGGATGACCAGGACCAAAGCTATGCACACCAGAAGGTGTATAACCAAGGCTATTGTGTATAAAATCATTACTATTCCTTTGGGAAACTTATCTGTGTAGGGCACTAAACTTGGGAAGGCCGTTTTTTGTCAATCAAAAACTTTCCTGGCTTGATGTTCAGGATTTTATAATGGGTTTGGTGCATAATAACTCTACGCAATTAGTTGCCACTTCCCGCCAGGTCAATGATCCGAACTCGGCTCCATCGCTTCCTCTCTTCTTCCTGAATCGTTGCTGCCGCACTGCCGCCGCGATTCCGCCGCGTTTGCGGCAGGATTGCGGCATCAGTGCGGCAGCATCGTGGCATAAATGTATGAGGAAGAAGATAGAACCTTGATACAATTATCAGCAGGGTTGTGCAGACCGGACAATTCAATTGTGGGATGCACTTCAATCAACTATCAGGATGCTTGGATCCCCTATACCTATGGATGACAGTATTCTTTTTATTGCTGAGTTACAATTTTAAGGTTGACAGCTACAAGTGAAGCCTGATTTGTGTTTGGTTGAGCAAGCATGATTCATCTTGCTACGAAGAGAAAGATACAAGGTAAAAATGACGAGTAGCAACACTCAGCAACAATCAAGATATGGCAGTGTGTTAGCCATAACACTGCTGCTCGCAGTAATCGCAGGTTCTCTCGGAACTCTCATTTGGGGGTTTGACAAAGGATTCCTGTTATCAGACGGTGGCTTTACTTTGCTCAGATACCAAGATATTCAACCAACCGACACCCGATCTTGGATACTGGATCATTTGATAGTAAAAGCTTTGGTCCCATCTTCATTAAGAACAATTCTGGGATTACGATATCTGGGTTTTGTGTTAAATTTGTTTAGTTCAACTATCTTTGGTTTAGCGATTTACAAAGCATCCAAGAGTATCTTCCGTAAAAATAACCTCCGCCTTGACTTACTTGTCCTTATGATGTTAGCTGGATTTGTATTATCATACTCATTCCTGCCTAGCGAGCTGTCTTACTTGAGCTTAGGACAATTCTTCATCAATATCTCAGCTGCTATGATCCTTGTTTCTATCAAAAGTAAAAAAATACCTGCGATTTCTGCTGTCTGTATCTCAGCAGTCTGCTGTTCATTGCTGGTATTAACCAGATTCCCATCTGGAATTGCATTATCAGTTATTGGCTTCGTGTATCTGATCATTATGAATAGAAGAGAACTGGCAGGAGTATTCTTAGTCACGTTTTTAGTTCTGGTCGTGATGTTATGGTTCCATTTTAACCTTGACTATAACTGGTTTGTTCACAACGTAAGAGGAATGCTTGAAAATCCAGATAAGAATCACTTCCAGGTAAGAGCAATACGCCAGGTTGAGATGATTGGCATTCTGTTTGGCGCTTTTCTGGCCGCAGTATTAGTATCATATAGCCTTCATGTATTTCACAAGGAGGGAGTATCCAAAGCAAGACGGCTTGTAGCGCTGGTTGTATCCATTTTTGTCTTAACTGTTTGGCTCTCATATAGCGCCATCCAACCTTTCTTTGGCAGTTATATCAAGTCTGATTTCCTAATAGCACCAAGTTTGCTGATCGTCACAACACATTTCTATAAAAAGAAGATTCTATCGCTATCAATTCTCTTCGATATTATAAGAAAAAACAGAGAGACTGTGGTCACTTCACTGCTCCTTTTTTGCATTCCTTATATCGGTTCTTTGGGATCATGGGGAAGCATGAATCTCTATTCTAAGTACAATTCGATTTCACATTTAGGACTCGTATTTCTACTGTTGCCATATTGTCGGCTGGCAAAACGGAATATTCTGGCATATGTTTATGCTCTCTTATTAGTTATTGCGGGATCGTGGAGTTATGTTATGAATCCAATGGGTTCAACACCCTTGTTCAAACAAACTCATGAGTTCAGAGGAATCAGGTACGAACCTGAAATGGCTATGCAATTGAAGTTCATATCCCAGATCCTACGAGATTCTGGATTCCGAAACGAGCAGGGCATAATAGCTCCGTTAACGCCTGGGATAGTCTACTTGATGGATTCTTTCTCCCCCGGTGGTGTTGTGTGGAGTGATAGATATCTCGAAGATTATCTAGACATTCTGAGAACGACAGAGTTACAACAGAATCCCTTAGTAATCATATATTCACCAGGAGCGCTGGCCGGATTCACAGAGGGATTCAAAGAGGCGACCGGCTTGGACATTAATGAAGATTATGACTTGATTAGTAAGGCTTCGGATAATATTGGAGTAGTCCAGATTTATTTTCCTAAGATAAAGGGCTAGAGAAATAGAAGAACTGAGCGGCAATACTAATAGTCGATTTACGCTTCGTTACTGATTCATTATGCTGCGTCACTGTAGTGTCCAGTGTCTTGTCGTGTCGACTGAGTATTATCAACTGGAGAATTGTTTCCAGTATGGCATTAGTAGATTTTATGTATCAGGTCTTGATACATTCGAGACAGATGAAAAAGTGATTGACAAGGGAGATGAAGCCTTTTCAGTGGATAGGTGAGGAAGGATGTATATTCTGACTTGCCTATAAACCTCTCCTATATGTATCTACTTGCACTGATAAGATTGGAGATGCTGGAGTCAGCAACCTGAAAAAAAGGACTAAATGTATGAGCAAAACAGTATATGTTGGCATGAGTGCGGATATCATACATCCTGGACACTTGAATATTATTGACGCGGCAGCACAATTTGGAGAGGTGACTGTTGGAGTGCTTACCGATAAGGCTATTGCCAGTTACAAAAGACTCCCGTACTTAGATTACTGTCAGCGTTCCACTATCGTCACCGCTTTAAAGAATGTTACAAGAGTTGTACCTCAGACTACGCTGGACTATCGTCCTAACCTTAGAGAGCTCAAGCCTGACTATGTAGTACATGGGGACGACTGGAAGGAAGGAGTGCAACAAAACACTCGCCAACAAGTGATTGATACCTTGGCTGAATGGGGAGGGGAACTGATAGAAGTACCATACACACAAGGTATTTCTTCATCCAGCTTGATTAAAGCGATCCGAGATATTGGAACCACTCCCGATATTAGAAGAGCATCTCTACGAAGATTAATCAATGCCAAGCCATGGGTAAGAATCTGTGAGGCTCATAATGGCCTGACAGGTTTGATTATTGAACACACACAGATTTCGACCGATAATGAGATAAAAGAATTTGATGGCATGTGGGCAAGCAGCCTCACAGATTCCACGGTAAGAGGTAAGCCGGACATAGAAGCAGTGGACATTTCAAGCCGGCTGGTAAACGTTAACGATCTGTTGGAAGTAACTTCCAAACCCATTATATTCGATGGAGATACAGGAGGAAAACCCGAGCACTTTATATACACGGTCAGGACACTGGAGAGACTCGGTGTATCAGCGATTATCATCGAGGACAAGTGCGGTCTGAAGCATAACTCGCTGCACTCCTCAGACGTCATACAACAGCAAATCAGCATCCCGGAATTCTGTGAGAAGCTGAAAGTGGGAAAGAATGCCCAAATTACAGATGATTTCATGATTATTGCCAGGATTGAGAGCCTTATCTGTAAAGCCGGAATGGAAGACGCTTTACTTCGCGCCAAGCACTACATTGAGAGTGGTTGCGATGCAATAATGATCCACTCAAAAGAAACCAAACCAGATGAGATATTGCAGTTTTGCCATCGATATGCTGAATTCCAGAATATAGTTCCTTTAGTTGCTGTACCAAGCACATACGATACTTGTTATGAAGAGGATCTTGCAAAAGCGGGTGTTAACGTAGTGATTTACGCCAACCAGTTGCTTCGCAGTGCCTATCCCGCCATGTTGAATACCGCCAAATCTATCCTCATTCATGGAAGAGCTTTCGAGGCCAGACAGAATATGATGTCTATCAAAGACATAGTTAACTTGATTCCGGAGTAGCAAGATGATTAATACAGAATCGTTCTTAGCTTATCTACAAGAGCTTGGTATCATGTTCTATGCCGGTGTCCCGGATTCACTATTGAAAGAATTCTGTGCTTGCCTTACCGAGAAGATTGATGCAGATCATCATAAGATTTGCGCCAATGAAGGTAATGCTGTTGCAATGGCAGCAGGACATTACCTGGCAACAGGATCTCCCGCTCTAGTCTATCTGCAGAACTCCGGTTTGGGTAATTGCGTGAATCCTTTGCTGTCACTAGCTGATAAGGAAGTATATGGAATTCCCGTGTTACTTCTGATAGGCTGGAGAGGAGAACCGGGAGTTAAGGATGAGCCACAACACATAAAGCAAGGAAGAATCCAGAACAATTTGCTTGAGACTATGGAGATTCCTTACATTGTGATGGATGCAAACTCAGATGACATCAGAGATAGTCTTAAGAGAATGCTTTCTTTAGCACTTGAGCTTTCTCATCCTGTTGCCATAGTTGTGAAGAAAGGTTCGTTCTCCCAATATGAGCCAGCTTCTCAAAACAAGGCTCCTTTTCCTGGACTCATGCGACAGAGAGCTCTGGAGATAGTGCTTGAGACAATGAATGATGCCATAGTGGTCTCCACCACCGGGAAAACCTCCAGAGAAGTGAATGAGATCCGCAAGGAGTCCGGTAAGCAGGGAATGGATTTCTTATGTGTGGGATCAATGGGACATGCTTCATCGATAGCTCTTGGTATCGCTCTGGAACAAAGAGCTAAGGTTGTGATTTGTTTGGACGGAGACGGTGCTCTACTCATGCATATGGGGGCAATGGCGCTAATTGGAAACAGCCTACCGAAGAATTTTGTCCATATTATGTTTAACAACCGATGCTATGAGTCCGTTGGAGGCCAAGCGACTCCCATGGAGAGAGTCAACTTCAAGTTGCTGACTGAAGCCTTGGGCTACCGTGAATACCTGCATTGTGAAACAGAAGATGAACTAGACTGCACACTAGCGGCGATCCATGGATTACCGGGACCAATCTTCCTGAACATAAGTACCATACCCGGCTCAAGAGCAGATTTGGGACGCCCTGATACCACCCCCCAAGATAACAAACATCGGTTCATGAAGTCATTGAAGGAGCTCTCTTAATGTTCTGGTTGTGCTTGATAGTGCTTGTGTTGCCCTCGCAATTGTTCGGCTATCTAGATCCCGGCACTGGAGCAGCCCTGATTAATCTATTGATTGCGGGAGTTGCAACCCTGATCTACTCCTTGAAAGGATTCATCTTCTCGCTCTTTAGCAAAGGTCATAATAAGGTAAAGAAGACTTCTTCAGAGAAAACGCTGGCAATCCTTAGCGAAGGGAAAATGTATCACACAACCTTTGAACCGATCATAAAGAGCTTGATTGATGCCAAGATAGAGTTCAACTACTACACGCTTGATGTGGAAGATCCCGCTTTATTGATCGATAATGACTACATGCATTCAGAATTCTTGGGTTATGGACATTGGGCCTCAATAAAGGCGGGTAATATCAAAGCGGACTATCTGCTTTGCACAACCCCAAACATTGGCTCCAAAGGTTATCCAATCCGCAGAAGTCCCAGAGTAGAGTGCCTGGTTCATGTTTTCCATTCAATAAACGATCTATCAATGTACAGGGTAGGATCCTTGGACCACTATGATATGGTAATCCAAGTCGGCGATTTTCAAACTGCATCGATCAGAGCTCTTGAGAAAAAGAGACGATTGAAAGAGAAAAGACTGGTGACTCTTGGTATACCATATCTAGACCTGTATTCATTGGGGAAAACCGAAGTTCCCTTGGAGAAACAGGGTATAGCTGTTCTTATCGGATCCTCCTGGGGGAAGAAGGGACTTCTAAGCTACTATGGCACAAACTTTATTAAGGATATAGCCGAAAAAGGTTATCAGATTACCATACGACCCCATCCACAATCAATGGCTACCGAGCAAGGTTTTATCTCCAAATGTCGGGCAGAACTAGAGCAGTACAAAAACGTGACTTGGGATACTGACCCAAACCCCATAACCGCTATGAATCAAGCTGACCTTCTAATCTCAGACACTTCTTCTCTTCGGTTTGATTTTGCCTTTGTATATGAAAAACCTGTGATCACAATGGAAATCCCGGAACAAGCAATGCCCGGATATGAAAGGGAAGAATTACCCGGTATATGGGCCAGTACTATCGAGCAAGAGATAGGTCTGTACCTTAAAGAAGCAGACGTATCTCAGATTTCAGATTATATTGAGAGAGCTATGGCAGAATATTCACCTGAGAGAATAAGGAAAATCCGGAGCACTACAGTGGTCAATTACGCACAATGCGGACCTGCAATAGCGGAGTTCTTCGCTCTCGAATTGAGATTAAAGGAAAATACAAGTGCTTAGGATGATTCTGACCCCCTTGATCGAAGCCCTGAGATTCTTGTATCTCACATTATTCCAGATAACAGGCAACCACGGTTGGAGCTTAATCGGTCTTTCATTAGTAATAACCATTTTTGTCACTATTCTCTCCAGACTTCTCAGTACATACGAAAAGCGTGATAAGCAAATCCAATCAATTCTTGAGCCACAGATCAAGGCAATAAATGGAAAATACAAGGGACAAGACCGTCATATAAGAATCAAGGCACTATACAGACGTTATTCCTACTACCCGCTGCTTGCCCTCAGGAGTTCGATCCCACTCTTCCTGCAGCTTCCATTTTTATTATCCGCGTACTACATGATAGGGGCTTTAGGCATTATTGAGGGAAAACCTCTTTGGGGAATACCGGATCTCTCTAAACCGGATAGCTTACTCGGCGGACTGAACCTACTGCCATTCATTATGACTGTGGTTAATCTGCTCACTGTGTTTATTAGTCTGGAATTCCGGCTCAAAGATAAGCTTCAAGGTTCTCTCCTGGCAGGGGTATTCCTAGTTCTGCTCTACAATTCGCCTTCAGCTCTATTAATCTATTGGACTATGAACAATCTCTTTTCCTGCATCCGTACTATAGTTAGGAGAATACTCACGCGTAAACGGTTAGAGACAAAAGGAGCTAGAAATAATAGAGCTGGAATGGTATTGAGATTACCGAAACAAGAGTTTTTGCAGCACTACTTTGGCATATTGGTACTCTTCTATTTTGTGCAAGCCATTGCAGTCCATCCATGGGAAGACTTCTGTGGAGTGTTTAAATATATCCCCTTTGCTTTGGCCAGCTACCTGTTCTGGCTCCTGCAAGTCAGAGAGTTGTTCAAGAACTATGAACCGAGTTTAAAACATAACTTCGCTCTGATCTTGATTTGCTTCATAGTTTTCTTCTTAGTTATCTTGGGCATAAATGTGATTTCACCTCTGGTGAAAATAGAGAGCCAAGCCTACACCTTCTTTCATTTTATGGCCTTTCTATTTGGGATCTCGGGATTTGCTATTGGTATCCTTCTTAAGAAAGCTGATAGAACCAACAATGTGTTTGGTAATAGTCAGTTGGTTTTAATTATTATAAGTTCGGCACTCATTCCCGCTCTGCATTTTGCTGCGGTCAATCCCGATTATCTGAGTGGGATATTCTACTTCCTTTACATCTTGACAATTGTATTTGTGTCTCTTCTTGTTTACGGCATCTTCCGATTCAGTTTATCAAGTAACAGCTCCAATCTTCAAATAGCCTTATCATCCGGAGTTTTTGCCTTTTCAGTAATCTGCCTGCCCCTGCTCAGGTACATGTTTCGGATAAGAAATGATGGAGATCTTGATTTCTGGATCATGGCGGGCATTCTGCTCCTGGGATCATTTTTCGTCCGCTCGACCAACACGTTAAGATTATTGACCAGGGTTCTATTGATCACGTTAGTTGTGTTCTGTGTCTCATTGCTTACCAGTATCATCAGTAAAGCTATTGGCAATCCTTCATCTTCCAAGACACTTACTAACACAATGAAACAGATAGATATCTCCGAAAAGCCAAACATTTATCTCTTTGTCTACGATGGCCTGCCCAACGAAAGAGTGTTCCGGAAACAGAACCTTCCCTTCGATAACATTCGATCTTTGGTGGACAAGTACGGATTTACGTTGTATGATGATACTTATACAATTGGCGAAATGACGCTGGATAGCATGGGTAATATGCTGGACATGAACAACAAGCTGATTTCGAAGGTTGGGAAAAACTCCCAGCAAGCAAGGGACATTTATGCCGGAGAATCCTATACTAATCTTATTCTAAGAAAAAACGGGTACAAGAGCCATTTTCTACTGGACAATTACCATGTGGGTATCAACGCATTCTCCAAACAAGTATTCTACGATGAGTTGTATCCGCCCCGGATAAAGAATTCCATCACCCTTGACTATCTTATCATACTTCTCAGAGGGATCTTTCAAGGTGACATGAACTTTGATACTCAAGGCTTAGAATTAGGTGGAATTGATCAGTACTACATGAGTCAAGCCCGGAAGCATGAGCTTATATCTGACCAAAAAGGACCCAAATTTGTAGTCAATCACCTTTTCTTACCCGGACACTCTCAGAATTCTGGAGTATGCCGACCTAATGAAACAGAGCTTTGGGCTTCGGAATTATCATCAGCCCTGATCCAGATTGAGAAGGATTTTGCGGCTGTTGTAGAAAACGATCCTGGAGCTATTGTTTTAGCCATTGGTGATCATGGACCGTCATTAACCGGGGATTGTTATAGATTGGCCGGCTGGCCCAGAAAAAAAATATCAGTAGACATGATATGGGATAGAATAGGTACCATGGTAGCCATTAGGTGGCCAGATAAGGCAAGAGCTGCCAAGTATGACAAGATGCTCGTGACAAATCAAGACATCTTCCCTGTTGTTTTTGCTTACTTGATGGATGACCCACTGCCTTTGCAACTCTGCCCGCCTGATGAGTTCTGGGGTTATAAGACTCCCGGAAGATCCGCTATTGGTTTTGATAAAGGAAGATTCATCGATTAACCAGATTGATTATCTGGAACTTCAAACCGTGACAATGTTGCATAGCGTTATTCATGGAAGATAGATAGAATGAGGACTTTGATAAGCACTAAGAATAAAGGAATTGACAGTAATTCCAAGTTCTACATAATTGAGCCAGATTGGGATGAGTGAGAGTAATCCTCACGGAAAACATTCTCAAAATTCTGGAACAGCACGTGCATCAGGTGTGCATAAAGAAATAAAAAATGAGGTAATGCCGTTATGGGAATGCAACAGCTATTTACTCTGGTCTTGATAGTGGTCCTGGTGGGCATCGCTATAGCTGTTGGGATTACCATGTTCTCAAATTCGGCTTATCAAGCCAACATTCAGGCAATCACAGCGGAACTCCAGACCTTCCGAGCCAGAGCTGCGGAGTATTGGCGCACTCCACCCAATATGGGAGGAGCCGGGCAGGACGTAACCCGTACAGATGCAGAAAGCATGGCACTCTACATGGGTTTTGAGCGGTCTTATGGTAAGACTGCACAAGCAATCTATGCCTTCAACTCAGATAATGCAGAGTATCACTTTTCCGGTGAAGATAGTAGCGCAGAAATTGCTATCCAAGCCTTGGGCAAGGAAGCAAAAGGCAGTAAGTTCCCCTTCGTCACACTCACCTATGACATGATGACCAATGAATCCGAAATTGATATTAGCTCTGCAGAGAGCTTTACCTCATCGGAGATGGAGGACGACTAAGGTCTTGTTCTGATTGGGTTAGGCTAGCCTTACAATATTGTTACAATTATACAACACAATCCTCATTGGCGTTATCATACCGCTACAGCACCCATTTCTTCATACCTTCAATATAATAATCTCTACATTCCATGATACGAGATGCGAATCTTGGATCAGTCGACGGGATCATTCAGGTTCGTGGCCCATATTCCAGGACGGGAGAGGAAACCCCGCGGAGCGGGGTGAAGTAACAGAGCCCATGGTGAAGCGTAGCGAACCATGGGTATTCTGGACAACGGTTTCCATTATATATACGAAATCCCCTCCCGGAGGGTGCGCAGAGCGCACCCTCCGGGAGGGGATTGAGGTTTTGGGAGAGGGGTGTATGGCCACGCCTACCCATAGTTCGGGCTGCGCCCTCACTATGGGCTGTGTTACGCCACCCCACTCCGTGGGGTTTTTTCCGGACACATGGGATTTTCCACACTCCGTGGGGTTTTTCTGGAACCACGGCCTCTCTATTGTATTCGTATACATCCTACCGTGGGGTTTTTTCCGAACACATGGGATTTTCCACGCTCCGTGGATTTTTTCAGGTTCCGAGGATTTTCTCCACTCCGTGGGGTTTTTTTTACAATCATACAGTAGAATTCTCTTGACCGACTCTCTCAGATTCTGAGCCTGGATGCATGATTCCAGGATACAGGAGTTCAGATGTCACACACTCTCTGCGAAGTATATTTGCATTTGGTTTTCTCATGCAAGAATCACAGGCCCTTTCTCCGACCGGAATGGAAGGCGGAGTTGTATCGATACATGGGTGGCACATTAAGGCATCTTGGCGTTGCTCCCATCATCATCGGTGGATCGATAGATCATGTGCACATCCTTTGCAGGATTGGCGCAGAGTCCCAGATATCTGCCTTTGTTCGAAAGTTGAAAATCTCCAGCAGCAGTTGGATAAAGGCCAAGTTCGATCAGGAGTTCTCCTGGCAAGGTGGATATGGCATCTTTTCAGTGAGTAAATCCCAATTGATGGCAGTAGAGTCCTACGTAGCACACCAGGATGAGCATCATAAACACAAGAGTTTCGCAGAGGAAATGCGGGAGATAATGCAGGCCTTGGGATTGGCAGATTCACCTGATGTTTCAATGTTTGATTGAGTTGTTTACAGCCCGTGTTCCAGGACGGGAGAGGAAACCCCGCGGAGCGGGGTGAAGTAACAAAGCCCATGGTGATGCGAAGCGAAACATGGGTATTATGGACAGCAGTTTCAATATATATTCTAAATCCCCTCCCGGCGGGGGCGCAATACAAATTCCACGACATAGAGGAAACCCCGCGGAGCGGGGTGAAGTAACAGAGCCCATGGTGAAGCGAAGCGAACCATGGGTATTCTGGACAACGGTTTCCATTATATATACGAAATCCCCTCCCGGAGGGTGCGCAGAGCGCACCCTCCGGGAGGGGATTGAGGTTTTGGGA
>JAKPXC010000181.1 GCA_029567705.1 Candidatus Cloacimonadota bacterium | reverse complement strand
ACTGGGAGGTATCTTTCCCAAGCTGAAGATCGAGGCGGTGTTTGCCGAAAGCTATAATGCCAAGGCCAAGGTGATAGAGCGGTTCTTTCAGACCTTTCAGGAGCAGTTTGAACGCTTCGTCTCATCTTTCCGGGGTGCTTCGATTGCTGATAAGCCTGCCACTCTAATACGAAACGAAAAATGGGCAAAGAAGCTGTATAGAGCAGAACCACCTACAATAGAGGAAGCCATGAGCATGATCGGCTTCTACATCAGGCACATTTATGGTGAGACGGCACATAGCGGATTAGACGGAAAGACGCCTTGGGAGGTATTCAGGACTGCTGAGATAGCTGGCGAGCGGATCATTGAACCCTCTGAGCTGAACTTCCTGATGCTCTCGGCAGAGAGAAAGGCAGTCCGCAATGATGGTATCGTCTGGGGCAAGCTGCATTACTGGCATCCTGATCTGATATATCATATCGGCAAGCCCATCATCTTTCGCTATGACCCGGCAGACATCAGATGGATACTGGTCTATGACACCAAAGACAAGTTAATCTGCCAGGCAGAACTGCGCCAGGCACAGCATCCCTTTATCAAACTTGCAGTCGATCAGCCCATAGCCCGGAAGGAACTGGACAAGGAATACGCTCAGATCAAGAAACTGCAAAAGCAAACGGAACAGAGAACCAGAGTTTTGGTAAAGAAAACTCAGGAGGCAGTGGATAGGCTGCTCAGTCCCCATATCAAAACAATCACTCAAGCAGCCAATCCCACCTTTATCCAGACACCGATGATTTCAGCAACTTCAGAGAAAACAGAAGAACCAGATCAGAGTGATGGCACAAAGAGCTTTGCCGAACTGCTCAGGCTTGCCGGAATCAGATAGGAGGCACAAGATGAAACAATCCAAACTGGTCAAGACCCGCAACGTAGTGGAAGCAGATGCCTGTATCTCCTTTCTGAAGAGCAGACCCAAGCTGGAAATGGTGGGTTTGGGCTTGCTGTATGGACGTCCCGGATCTGGCAAGACGACTTATGCCCAGCGCATGGCTTTCAGGGAAGGATACCTGTATCTGAGGTTGGAGGCCACCACCACCCCCAAATCATTTGCCCAGCAGTTACTGCTTGCCTTATACAAACGTTTCAACCTGGGGCAGTATTTACCGTATGGAACTGCCAATAACCTGTTCCAACGCTGTCTGATTATTTTGGAAGATCGTGCCGATACTATAATCGTAATCGATGAGATCGACTATGCCTTCAAACATGAATCACTACTGGGAGCGATCCGTGACATCGTGGATGAGACCTTGTGCATAGTTATCCTGGTGGGGATACAAACTGCCAAAGACCGTCTGGCACAGATCAATCCTCATTACTTTGACCGCTGCAACTACTTCTGTGAGTTTCAGCCCGCAAGCAGAAAGGATATTGAACTGCTTGCCAAAGAGGTAATGGAAGTGGAAGTAACAGATCGGCTCATAGATACTATCCATTTCAACTGCAATGGTAACCTCAGAAAAGCCATCAAACTGATGTACATCATGGA
>JAKPXC010000175.1 GCA_029567705.1 Candidatus Cloacimonadota bacterium | reverse complement strand
CGGCTGGGAGGATTGCCCTCCAACCCGTGTGGGGATGTCTTTGGGAGATATTACAGCTTCGCTTTTTATGGCAACTGGAATCAACGCTGCCCTCTATCATAGGGAAAAAACCGGACTTGGCCAGAAGGTGGATATTGCCATGCTGGACAGTCAGGTGGCGATCCTGGAAAATGCTCTGGTGCGTTATCAGGCCGAAGGCGCATCGCCTCTTCCCATTGGCAATCGGCATCCTACCATTGCACCCTTCCAGGCTTATCAGGCTGAGGATAGATACTTTGTGGTGGCAGTGGGGAATGATGCTCTATTCAAGGCTTTTGCCAATGCCATTGGATTGCCTTGTTTGCTTGAAGATGAGCGCTTTGCTTCGAATCGCCTGCGCTGTGAAAATCTTTACCGGCTCAATGAGATCCTCGATCCTGTCTTTGCTCAAAAACCAGTTCAACATTGGCTTCATATCTTGGATCAGGCCGGAATTCCTTCTGCTCCAATCAACGATGTGGAAGCTGTGATGAATGATCCACAGGTGATTTCCCGCAATATGATCGTTGAGGTTCAGGACAGTCTGGCGGGTAAGGTTCAAATTGCTGGAAATCCCATTAAGATGAGTTCGGTGGCAGAAAGTCCGGTTCGCGGGGCAGTTCCCGAGATCGGAGAGCACAACCGGCAGATTTATTCCGAGCTCTTAGGGCTCAGTGAAGCTGAACTGCAAGAACTTGCCAAAGAGGGAGTTATCTAAGTTCTAATGTTATTAACAGCCTTGAGCCTGAGTCTACGTTCAGGAGAAAAAGATCTGCATACCTATTTGGATGATACTTTAGCTTTAGTGGCTGAAAAGGAACCAAATATTCAGGCTTTGCTCCCTGAGCAAAATCGCAGGGAAAGATTGCACCAAACTGCTGATGAACTATATGCCAAGTACCCTGAGCCTGATAGCAGACCGCCTTTGTTCGGCGTTCTGTTCGGGGTAAAAGACCTCTTCAATGTGGATGGCTTGCCCACCCAGGCCGGTTCAAAACTACCGCCTGAGGCCTTCAGTGGGGATGAGGCTGAGGTGGTAACCCAACTTAAACGATTGGGTGCGATAGTCTTGGGCAAAACTGTATCCACTGAATTTGCCTATTTCAGTCCGGGACCAACCCGAAATCCGGTCAATCTGTCGCATACACCGGGAGGTTCTTCCAGTGGTTCGGCGGCAGCGGTGGCAGCGGGATACTGCCCCTTTGCCCTGGGAACCCAGACCATTGCCAGTATCATCAGGCCTGCTTCCTACTGCGGAGTTTATGGATTCAAGCCAAGTTATGGCCTTTTCTCAACCAAGGGAGTGTTTCCTTTTTCCCAAACTGCGGATCATGTTGGTTTTATTGCAGATAGCCTTTCCACCCTCTCCGTTCTTCTTGGGTCTCTCGAATGCCTCCCGATAGCCACCCGAATCCCTCCCGAACCCCGTATCGGTTGTGTCCGGGGTGAGTACCTGGGGCAAACGGGGGAACAGGGCAGAGCAAGCTACCAGGATACAATCCGGAAGCTGACGAATAGAGGGTTTTCGATCATGGAATGTGACCCTTTTCCGGACATAGAAATGATTAACCTTAGTCATCGTCGTATGATCGCAGCAGAGTTTTATCATAACCACCGGCACCTCCATGCACGTTATGGTCACCTGTATTCCCAGCACTCCCTTGATCTTTATAGGATTGGGCAAGAAGTAAGCCAGAATGAGCTGAATGAGCTGAGGAAGCAGACACTGGAGCTGCGGATAAAACTGAGTAATATACTTGAGCTGAATGCTTTAACTGCCTTTCTAACTCCCTCCACTACAGGCCCCGCTCCCCTGGGTCTGCAGTCAACAGGCTCGCCTTTGCTTAGCTTGCCCTGGACAAATGCTGGCTTGCCATCTATTAGTATTCCTTGCGGGTTCACGGCAGATGCACTGCCAATGGGTGTGCAAGTGGTTGGAGCTTTCAGAGATGATCTGGTGCTGCTCGATCTAGCTGCCAAGCTCGAAGAGGCGTTAGATCAGCCAGATTCGTATAGCAGTATTCACACTGAAGGCTGAATAAGCGTCGCTTGATA